>NZ_AJTQ01000253.1 GCF_000262345.1 Streptomyces xiaopingdaonensis
CGAGACTTCGACGTCCTGCTCCGCCGCGAGCGCGGCGCCCAACGACTCGGCGAAGATACGGTGGTCGTCGACCACCAGGACACGGATACGTTGCATCGCCACCCCCAGGCAGTGCGGGTACGGCGCCCGATGCACGGAGCGCGCATCCCACGGCCGCCGCCGTGTCTGCTGGCTACCCCGGCACCGGGCGTCGTACCCGGCTGTCTCGCCCCCTGATCGGCATCGGCCCCCACCGACGCCGTCTACCAGTCTCAGCGTACGGATGCCCGCACCCGACGGAAGGCGATTGGCACAACTCCTTTGCGGGCGCGGCCGATCCGTGCGGTCCGCGGGGCGCCGGCGCAGCGCCCCGCGGACCGCTCCCGGAATGCACATCGGCCCGGTGCGCTGGGAAGACTCCCGCCGCACCGGGCTCTGCGCCTATGCGGTGAGCCGGCGTGCGCCCGCGCTCGGTACCGCCTCGAAGACCTCCGGTTCGGCGTACCCGGCCTCGGCGAACGCCAGCACCAGTGCCTCGCGGACGTCGTCCACGAGCCCCTCGTCGAGGAGGACGATCGCCGAGCCGCCGAAGCCCCCGCCGGTCATCCGCGCACCGAGCGCGCCCCGGTCGACGGCGACCTCGACGACGAGGTCCAACTCCGAACAGGAGACGGCGAAGTCGTCCCGCAGGGACCGGTGCCCCGCGGTGAGCACGGGCCCGACCGCCCGCGTCTCGCCCGCGTCGAGGAGCTCGATCACCTGCCGGACCCGGTCGTCCTCGGTGACGACGTGGTGCACGTACCGCCGGACGACGGGGTCCTCGATGCGGCCCAGCGCCTCGTCGAGCCCGTCGAGCGGCACGTCGCGGAGCGCGCGGACGCCGAGCGCCGCGGCTCCCGCCTCGCAGCCGCGGCGGCGCTCGGCGTAGGCGCCGTCGCCGAGTTCGTGCTTGACCCGGGTGTCGACGACGAGGAGCCGCAGCCCCTCCAGCGCGAGGTCGAAGGGGACCTGACGGCGCTGGAGGTCGCGGGTGTCGAGGTGGAGGGCGTGGCCCTCGGTGCAGCAGGCGGCGGCCATCTGGTCGAGGATGCCGCTGGGCACGCCGACGAACTCGTTCTCCGCGCGACGGCACACCTCGGCGAGGCGGGGCCGGTCGAGGCCGAGCCCGTAGAGGTCGTCGAGCGCGAGCCCCGTGGAGACCTCCAGCGCCGCCGAGGACGAGAGCCCGGCGCCCGTCGGCACCGTGGACTCGAAGTGCAGGTCAGCGCCGCCGACTCGGTACCCGGCGGCCCGCAGCGACCACGCGACGCCCGCAGGGTACGCCGCCCAGCCGCCGGCGAACCCCTCGGCGACGGGGGCGAGTCCGTCGAGCGTCAACTCGACGACGCCGCCCGGCTGGTCGGAGGAGTGCACCCGCAGCACGCCGTCGTCGCGCCGCGCCGCCTCCACGCGGCACAGGTGCGGCAGCGCGAGGGGCATGACGAACCCCTCGTTGTAGTCGGTGTGTTCGCCGATCAGGTTGACGCGCCCGGGAGCCCCCCAGGCGCCCTCCGGCTCCCGCTCGTAGATCTCGCGGAACCGGAAGGCCCCGCCCGCCGTGGTGGCGCTCATCGTGCCGCCTCCGTCCGCTGCGCGAACTGCCAGGCGTCGCCGACGATTTCGACGAGGTCGGCCCGGTGCGGCGTCCAGCCGAGCACGCTCCGCGCCCGGTCGGCCGAGGCCACGAGGACCGCCGGGTCCCCTGCGCGCCGCGGTGCCGGCGTCACCGGGACCGCGCGCCCCGTCACCTCGCGGACGGTCTCGATCACCTCGCGGACGGAGAAGCCGTTGCCGTTGCCGAGGTTGCAGACCAGGTGGCCGCCGGGGGTGACCGCGTCGAGCGCGCGCAGGTGGGCCTCGGCGAGGTCGGTGACGTGGATGTAGTCGCGGACGCAGGTGCCGTCGGGCGTCGGGTAGTCGTCGCCGAAGACGGAGACACTCTCCCTGCGGCCCTGCGCGGCCTGGAGGACGAGCGGGATCAGGTGCGACTCGGGGTCGTGCCGCTCGCCGTAGGCGCGGCCGTCGGGCGCGAAGTGCGCGCCGGCGACGTTGAAGTAGCGCAGCGATGCGGCGGCGAGGCCGTGCGCCGCGCACTCTCCCGTGAGCATGTGGTCGACGGCGAGCTTGGTGGCGCCGTAGGGGTTGGTCGGCTGCGTCGGGGCGGTCTCGGTGACCGGGGAGCGCTCGGGCTCGCCGTAGACCGCGGCCGTCGAGGAGAAGACGAGGCGCCGCACGCCGGCCTCCCGCATCGCAGCGAGCAGCTCCACCGTGCCGCTGAGGTTGTTCCGCCAGTACTTCTCGGGGTGTTGGACGGACTCGCCGACCTGCGAGTGCGCGGCGAAGTGCAGCACCGCGTCGTAGCTGCCGTCGACCCACTCGGCCGCCTGCTGGATACGCGCCTCGACGAACTCGGCACCCTCGGGGACCGCTTCGCGGAACCCGGTGCTGAGGTCGTCGAGGACGGTGACCTCGTGCCCCTCCTCCAGCAGCCGCGCAGCGACGACGCTGCCCACGTACCCGGCTCCGCCGGTCACCAGGTACCTGCCGGGGCTCCGCTCGCCCGCCTGGCGTCTCGTCGTACTCAACTAGCTTGCCACCTCTCGCAGTCGCCGAGCCGCGGCCTCCGGCGGCACGTCGTTGACGAACACGTTCATACCGGACTCGGACCCGGCGAGGAACTTCAGCTTTCCCTCACTCCGCCGGATGGTGAAGAGTTCCAGGTGGAGCGCGAACTCCTCCCGCCCGAACGCCTCCCCCGAGTGCGTGGTGCGCCCGATGCGGGGCGCCTGGTGCCAGCCGGAGATGTACGGGGTGGGCGGTTCGCCGTCGCCGAAGATCCGGTCGAAGCGGCGGAGCAGTTCGAGGTAGACGGAGGGGAACTCCTCGCGTGCCTCGTCGCCGAGCGCGGTCAGGTCGGGGACCCGCGGCTTGGGGTAGAGGTGGATCTCGTAGGGCCAGTGCGCCGCGTGCGGTACGAACGCCACCCAGTGCTCGGCGTCGATCACCACCCGGTCGCCGAGGGCGAGTTCGCTCGCGACGACCTCGTCGAAGAGGTTGCTGCCGCCGGTGCGCGAGCTGAACTTCCGGGCGGCCGCGAGCATGCGGGCCGTGCGCGGAGTGGTGAAGGGGTAGGCGTAGATCTGGCCGTGGGGATGGCCGAGCGTCACGCCGATCTCGGGGCCGCGGTTCTCGAAGCAGAAGACCTGCTCGACACCGGGGAGCCGGGAGAGTTCGGCGGTCCGGTCGGTCCAGGCGTCGAGGACGAGGCGGGCGCGCTCCTCGCTGAGGTCGGCGAAGGACGCGTAGTGGTCGGAGGTGAAGCAGACGACCTCGCAGCGTCCCGCGCCGGGGCGGTGGGCGAGGAGGCCGAGCGGTCCGTCCTCCGTCTCGGGGCCCGGGCGGCCGGCGAAGGAGGGGAAGCGGTTCTCGAACACGGCGACGTCGTAGTCGTGTTCGGGGATCTCGCTCGGGCGGCCCTCGCTGCTCGGGCAGAGCGGGCACTGGTCGGCCGGCGGGTGGTAGGTGCGCGCGTTGCGGTGCGCGGTGATGCCCACCCACTCCTCGAGGAGCGGGTCGTAGCGGATCTGCGGTTCGGGCTCCACCCGCGGGAGGTCGCGCCGGTCGACGGCATCGCGTGACGCGTCCTCGTGGTCGGCGCCGTCGTAGTAGATGATCTGCCGGCCGTCGGCAAGGCGGCGTTGGGTCTTCTTCACCGTGCGGGCTCCTCGCTCGTTGACCCCAAACAGAATCGCACACATTGCCTCGCCAGCTCACACGAAGGGCAGTGCCGCGTGGCCCCTAGCCCACAAAAGACTCATTCCGGACAATCGATGCGGTGTTGGCTCCGGTAGCATCACGATCCAACAAAACCATGCAACAGAAGGCTTCAGAAAGGGAAGTTGGGCAGGTACTTTCGCGTCCGATCCGATCGCGCAATGAAGCGAGTAACCCCATGCACTTCCTGGCCGAAGAGCTTCGGCTCCCCACCAACGGACTCGATTACACACTTCTCGGCATCTACTTCGTCGTGGTGCTCGGGATCGGCTTCGCTGCCCGACGAAGCGTCAAGACGAGTCTCGACTTCTTCCTCTCCGGGAGGTCGCTCCCCGCCTGGATCACCGGCCTCGCCTTCGTCGCCGCCAACCTGGGCGCCACCGAGATCCTCGGCATGGCGGCCAACGGCGCCCAGTACGGCGTCTACACGGTGCACTGGTACTGGATCGGCGCGATCCCGGCGATGGTCTTCCTCGGCCTCGTGATGATGCCGTTCTACTACGGCTCCAAGGTGCGCTCGGTCCCCGAGTTCCTGCTCCACCGGTTCGGCCCCTCCTCGCACCTGCTGAGCTCGATCATCTTCGCGATCTCGGCCGTGCTGATCGCGGGCGTCAACCTGTACGCCCTCGCCATCGTGCTGGAGGCGCTGCTCGGTTGGCCGCAGTGGGTGGCGATCGTCGTCGCCGGGTTCTTCGTCCTCGCCTACATCACGCTCGGTGGGCTCTCCTCGGCGATCTACACCGAGGTGCTCCAGTTCTTCGTCATCCTCGCGGCGCTGATCCCGCTCACCGTCCTCGGACTCAAGCGCGTCGGCGGCTGGGACGGCCTCTCCGACTCGCTCACCTCCTCGCACGGCGGCTCGTTCATGACCGCGTGGGAGGGGACAGGGATCGGGACCGACAACCCGCTCGGCGCCAACTGGCTGACGATCGTGCTCGGCCTCGGCTTCGTGATGAGCTTCGGCTACTGGACCACCAACTTCGCCGAGGTGCAGCGCGCGCTCTCCGCGAAGAACCTCTCGGCGGCGAAGCGGACCCCGCTCATCGCGGCCTTCCCGAAGATCCTCATCCCGGCCGTCGTCGTCATCCCCGGACTCGTCGCGCTCGTCATGGAGCCCGCGCTCGGCAAGCCCGGCAGCGGCCTCGACTACAACCACGCGATCCCCGTGCTCATGCGGGACCTGCTCCCCAACGGCGTCCTCGGGATCGCCGTCACGGGGCTGCTCGCCGCGTTCATGGCGGGTATGGCGGCGAACATCTCCTCGTTCAACACCGTCTTCACCAACGACATCTACGCGGCCTACCTGAAGAAGGGGCGCCCGGACGAGCACTACGTGCTCACCGCGCGCGTGGTCACCGTCATCGGCGTGCTGATCGGGATGGGCACGGCGTTCATCGCCTCCACCTTCAGCAACATCATGAACTACCTCCAGACGCTCTTCTCCTTCTTCAACGTCCCGCTCTTCGTCGTCTTCATCGTCGGGATGTTCTGGAAGCGGACGACGCCGGCGGCCGGCTTCTGGGGGCTGCTCTCCGGGACCGCCGCAGCGATGATCAACTACTTCTGGTTCTACCAGGCCGGGGTGATCGACATCCCGACCGAACAGGGCGCCAACTTCGTCTCGTCGATCGTGGCGTTCGTCGTCGGCGGCATCGTGATGCTGATCGTCACGCTCGTCACCAAACCGAAGCCGGTGGCCCAACTCCAGGGCCTCGTCTACGGAACCGTCTCGCCCGGGCTCCAGGAGCCGCCGGCCGAAGGGGACGACGCCTGGTACCGGAAGCCGGCGCTCCTCGGCTGGGGCGCGATCATCCTCGCAGCCGTCTGCTACATCCCGTTCTCCCTCTGACGCCGCAAGGACGCTGAACACCCATGAGCGAGCAGCACAACCGCCCCGACGACGACAACCCGCCGGCCGCCGAGGAGATGGCCCGCGAGGTCGACGAGTTGGAGCGCCGCTCCAACACCGCGGCCCGCCTCTTCGACGTGCGGCGGATCATCGGCGGCCTCTTCGTCGTCTACGGGGTCATCGTGACCATCGCCGGAATCCTCGCCACCGAAGAGGACCTGGAGAAGGCGCAGGACGTCAACATCAACCTCTGGACGGGGCTCGCGATGCTGGCCCTCGGCGTCTTCTTCCTCGTCTGGCTGCGAGTCAGCCCCACCGTCCCGCCGCCCCCGGCCGAGGAGCTCGCCCGCGAGCAGGGGATCGACCCGCCCGACGGCGGCCCCGCCGACGGGCGGACCGACGGCGGCGAGTCACCGGGCACCCGCGACTGACGCAGCCGCGCGCGGCCGTCCGCACCTGCGGGCGGCCGTGCGCGGCTCAGCCGGCGCCGGGCGGGGCGGGCCCCGAAGCGCGGTCGAGGAGCCCCGTACGCGCGGCGAGGGCCGCCGCCTCCAGCCGCGAGCCCACGCCCAACTTCATGAGTACGCGCTGCACATGGGTGCGTGCCGTGCTCGGCGCTATCCTCATGCCGGCCGCGATCAACCGCGTGTCCTCCCCCTCCGCCACCCGCACCAGCACCTCCACCTCACGGGGCGTCAGCATCTTGAGGAGGCGGGCACCCTCGTCGTCGGGCTCGGCGGCCGGGTTGAGGAGCTCGGCGAAGGACTGCTGGAGCAGCTGCGGGGCCACGGCCGCCTCGCCGGTGCGCGCCTTCACCATGGCGCGCTCGACACCCTCGATGCGCTCGTCGTGCCGGACGTATCCGGAGGCGCCGGCGGCGAAAGCGGCAGCTATGCCCCGCGGATTGGGTACGGGCCCGAGGACCACCACGGCGATCTGCGGCTTCTCCCTCTTGATCCGCACCACCGGATCGAACGTGCCGGGCTCGGCGGGGGCGGCCGTGCCGAGCAGGCACACCTCCGGAGCCCGGCTGATCACCAGCTCCGCCGCCCCGGCACCCGGCGCCGCCGCGGCCAGCACACGGTGGCCTCTCAGCTTCAGCGCCGAGGCGAGGGCCTCGGCGAGCAGGCGGTGGTCGTCGACCACCATGAGCCGCACGCTCATGAGCTTCCCCCCACACGTCAGGAGAGGCCGATACCCCCCAGGCCCAGCCCCTCTCCTGTCCCCGGAAGCTACACGCTCGCTGCCCGATCCGCGCCCCGTACGAGACGAAATCCCCCTCGAACAGGCCGCGCTGAGCGGGTAGTTACGCCGCCGGCCCGCCGCAGCGGGTGCGACGGGCCGGGTGGGAGGGGTGCGCGGGTCAGTCGGCGGCGAAGCCGACGGCGAGCTTGCGCTTGTCCCTGTCGTGGTCGCGCCGCTCCGAGATCAGCTTCTCCAGCAGGAAGAGGCGGTTGTTCTCGTAGATGATCGGGGTGCGCGCCGAGTAGGGGGCGATGGAGATGGCCTGCTCGCCCTTGCCGACGTCGGAGACCGGCATCTTGAGCTGCACCGTCTCCTTGCCCTGCGCGGCGTCGAGCTTCACGATCTCGCCGCCGACCGAGTAAGCGGGGAGCTTGTACGCGATGACGTCGTCGCCCTCCGTCTTGATCGGTACGATCGTGCGCTTCTCGCCTGCCGACGCCTTCCACTCGGCCTTGCCCGTCGCCCAGTCGAAGGCCATCACCTCGTTGGTGCGGCCGGAGTCGCTGGAGCCGGCGTGCTCGGTGGTCGAGAGGTAGAACGCGTCCTTGCCGACGGCCATCGTGTGGCAGGAGTTGACCTCGGTCGAGCACGGCTTGTTGTAGCGCTTGCCGATGGTGACCTTCGCCTTGAGCTTCCCGTTGTCGTCGACCGTCATCACGTCGGTCGGCAGGGAGGTCCCCGCGCCGACGACGAGGGTCAGCGGCTTCGTCGACGCGATCCGCGCCGTCTGGACGCCCTTGGGCGCCTTGAACTTCATCGTCGCCTTGCCGGTCTTCGGGTCGAGCTTCTGCACGGTGATCTGCGAGGAGGAGAAGCTGCCGCACTCGACGACGACGGCGAGCTCGTCACCGCCCGCGTAGCCGGTGTCCCGGCAGTTGCTCGGCTTGCCCGACCACAGCTCGTTCCCCGAGGAGATCGAGTACGCGACGGAGCCGCCGATCCACGCGGCGGCGACGGTGTCGCCGCTTATCGCGACGTTCTCGGCGCTCGTCGTCGTGGAGCCGGGCAGGTCCTTGTCCCAGACGAGCTTGCCCGCGTTGAGGTCGATCACCACCATGCGCGTGCACTTGGCGCTGCTGGAGACGGTCTCCTGGACGATCGCGGCGACCTTGCCGTCGGACGTCTTCTCGTTCGACGCCGCGCAGACGCCGCCCTTGAGGTCGAGCCGCCACTTCTCCTCGCCGTCCGGCAGGCTGAAGCCGACCACCTCGTTGACCGAGCTCTTCGCGAAGACCTTGTCCGTGGCCCAGCCGCCGACCACCGAGGTGACCGTCTTCACCTCGGGCGCGTCGAGGCTGACGATCTCCTTCGCCTTGACGTTTCCCTTTCTGTCGCCCTCGCCCGAGGCGCCCTGCGACGAACCCTTGTCGTCGCCCTTCGACTCGTCCGAGCCGTCGTCGTCCCTCGTCACGAAGAAGACGGCGACCCCGGCGATCAGGACGACCGCGACGGCGGACGCGATGATGGCGATCAGCTTGTTGCTGCCACCGCCGCCCGGCTTGCCTCCCGGGGGCGGCGTCGGGTAGCCGAGGGCTCCCGGCGGGGCCTGCTGCGGGTAGCCGTAACCGCCCTGCGGGTAGCCGTACCCGGCGGGCGGCGGGGGCTGCTGCGGGTAGCCGTAGCCGCCCGGGGGCGGCTGCTGCGGTGCGCCGAAACCGCCTGCGGGCGGCGGGGCTTGGGGGCCGCCAGGCGGCGCCTGGGGCGGCGGGCCCGGAGGCGGTGCCGGGGCGCCTGCGGGCGGCGGTGCCTGGGGCGGTTGGGGCGGCTGGTTGGCGGACGGCTCCTCGGAGTCCGGGCCCTGCGGTGCGCCGAACCCTCCGGAGGGCGGCTGGTTGGGCGGTGGAGGCGGCTGCGACATGGCGATCCCTCGTGAACGTGCTGGCCGAATGCCCGGCCCCTCTCACCCCCGTGTGGACACCCACGCACGTGCAACCCCCGTACGAAAAGCGCCCTGGGCCGAGCGAATCGGACACACAGCCGGCCAGTGGTCGACTTCTGAGCGGACATTCTTTCTACCACCGGATGCCCGAAAGCCAAGGGGCGGTTCCCACCGGGGCGAAGGGGACAGGCCCCGCTCGACCGGGAATTCGCCTCCGCCGGTCCCCAACTGCCCGCTCTCGACGCTCACTTCACGGGAGACGACAGCATCCGCTGCCGACCTGGCGGGGCCTCGAAGCCCACGGCGAGGGTGGACTTGGGGTGGTCGGGGTCGTCGTCCCCCAGCGTCGTCTCCTGGAGGAAGAGCCGGCCGTCGGCGAAGACGAGCGGCACGTTCTCGCCGGTGCTGCAGATCTCCGCGGACGCGTCGCCCTCCGGTGCCGGCGTCCTCAACAGGCGCCGCTGGCCGCCGTTCTCGGGGTCGACGAGGAGCACCTCGGCGCCCGTCCCCCGGCCCGGGCTCCGGTAGGCGAGGACGCCGCCGCCCACCCTGGCGAAGGGGGTGAGCAGGCCGCGGCCGTCCGCCGAGGACTTCCACACAGCGCGACCCGTCCTGCGCTCGAAGGCCATCACCTCGTTGGTCGTAGGGTCCTTCGGGCCCGCGCCGTTGTGCTCCTGGGTGGCGAGGTAGATGCGGTTCTCGTCCACGGCCATCGAGTAGCAGGAGTCCACTTCGCCGCCGCACGGCCGCCGGTACCGCGAACTCAGCGGAATCCGCGATTCCACCTCGCCGTCCCCGCCCACCGTCAGCACGTCGGAGACGAACTCCTCGCCGGCGCCCACCACGAGCGTCAGCGGGTCGGCCGAGGCGATGCGCACGGTGCGGACGTTCTTCGGCACCTCGAACTCCCAGAACGGCTCGCCCGTACGCGGCTCCACGCGCTTCACGTACGACTTCATCTTCGGCGGATTGCCGCACTCGACGACCGCCGTCAGCCCCTCGCCGCCCACGAACCCGCGGTCGCGGCACCACGTCTCGTCCCTGTGCCACAGCCGCTTGCCCGTCGCGACGTCGAACCCGGCGGAGTGGCCCGTCCACGCGACACCGACCGTACGCCCGGCGAGGGCGATGCTCGCGTGGCTCCCCGGGCCGCCCGGCAGCTTCCACCGCCATACGACCGTGCCGGTCGTGAGGTCGAGCAGCGCGACGGAGGTGCACTCCGCGTCGTGGTCCTCGCCCGCGCGGACGACGACGGCCACCCCGTGGTCCGCCGTCTGCCCGCTGGAGGCGGCGCAGACGCCGCCGCCGAGGTCGATCGTCCACCGCGTCTTCCCGTCCGGGAGACCGACGCCGCGGACCCCGCCGAGGGTGGTCTTGGCGAAGACCTCACCCGTCGCCCAACCGCCCGGGACCGTCGTCGGCGCGTTCGCTCCGGGTGCCTCCAGGTCGAGGACCTGCCGCGCCTCGCCCCTCCGCGGCTCGTGGAACCCGTCGGGCCCGCCCCGCCGGCCGTCGGCCGTCACGGCGAGCACACCGAGGAGCACGACGAGCGCCACCACCACCGAAGCGGCGACGAGAACGACGACGTGGGCGGGCCTGGTCCCCTTCCCGTGCGGCGGCGAGACCGCGGGGTCCGTGCCGCCCCCGGAGTACGCGGACCCTCTCAGCCGTGGCACTTCCCGTTCCCCCTCCCGTGCGCGGACCGGGTAACCGTACCCGCGCAACTCGGCTGGTACGGAGGCGCGTTGGGGCTCACGGGGCCGGGGCACGCCCGGGAGCGGGCGCTCCGTCGTCCGTGGCGCGGAGAGCTGCTTCCGGACGGGGTGACTGCGCCTGCCTCGCCGGGCAGGGCAGGGCAGGGCAGGGCAGGGCAGGGCAGGGCAGGAGGATCTGCGGCCACGTGGCCGCCCGCGCACGACTGGACCGGGCGAGCGCCTCACGGAGCAGTCGGCCGGCGCTCCTTCACCGCGGCCGCTTCGAGCCGTGCACGCGGACCGCCGGCGCGCGGGCGTGAGGTTCTCGGCGCCGTCCCGCCGAACTCCCCGTCCGCGGCCGCCCGTCGGGCCCGGCCCCTACCCCTCCTCGCCCAGCTCCAGCCACCGCGTCTCCAACTCCTCGCGGCGGCCGGAGAGTTCGCGAAGGCGTGCGTCGAGATCCGCGACGCGGGCGAAGTCCGTCGCGTGGGTGGCCATCTCCTCGTGGAGGGTGGACTCCTCGGCGCCGATCTTGTCCAACTGGCGCTCGATGCGCTGCATCTCCTTCTGCGCGGTGCGGGAGATGCCGGGGGACTTCGCCGGCTTCGCCTCGGGCTGCTTGGCGGCGGCGGGCGCCGAGTTGGCTGCCGCGGCCTCCTGGGCCGCGCGGCGCTCCAAATACTCGTCGACGCCGCCGGGGAGCATCCGCAGCGTGCCGTCGCCGAGGAGGGCGAGGACGCGGGAGGTGGTGCGCTCGATGAAATACCGGTCGTGGGAGACGACGATCAGCGAGCCGGGCCAGCCGTCGAGGACGTCCTCGAGCTGGGTGAGGGTCTCGATGTCGAGGTCGTTGGTCGGCTCGTCGAGGAAGAGGACGTTGGGCTCGTCCATGAGCAGGCGCAGCACCTGGAGGCGGCGGCGCTCCCCGCCGGAGAGGTCGCTCACCGGGGTCCACTGCTTGTCCCGCCCGAAGCCGAAGCGCTCGCAGAGCTGCGAGGCGGTCATCTCGCGGCCCTTGCCGAGGTCGACGCGGGAGCGCACCTGCTCGACCGCCTCCAACACCCGCAGGCCGCCGTCGAGTTCGGTGACCTCCTGGGAGAGGTAGGCGAGCTTCACCGTCCTGCCGACCTTCACACGCCCGCCGACGAGCAGCGGCGAGGGGACCTCGCCACCGGTCTGCGCCGTCTCCGCGAGCGCCCGCAGCAACGTCGTCTTGCCGGCGCCGTTGACGCCGACGAGGCCGATCCGGTCGCCGGGGCCGAGCTGCCACGTAAGGTGCTTGAGCAGCACCTTCGGCCCGGCCTGGAGAGTGGCGTCCTCCAGGTCGAAGACGGTCTTTCCGAGGCGGGAGTTGGCGAACCGCATCAGCTCGGCGTCGTCGCGCGGCGGCGGCTCGTTGGCGATGAGCGCGTTGGCGGCCTCGATGCGGAACCGCGGCTTGCTCGTGCGCGCGGGGGCGCCGCGGCGGAGCCAGGCGAGCTCCTTGCGCATGAGGTTCTGCCGCTTCGACTCCTCCTGGGCCGCGATCCGCTCGCGCTCGGCGCGCGCGAAGACGTAGTCGGAGTAGCCGCCCTCGTACTCGTGGACGGCGCCGCGCTGCACGTCCCACATGCGGGTGGCGACCTGGTCGAGGAACCAGCGGTCGTGGGTGACGCAGACGAGCGCGGAGCGGCGGGCGCGCAGGTGGCGGGCGAGCCACGCGATGCCCTCGACGTCGAGGTGGTTGGTGGGCTCGTCGAGGACGACGAGGTCCTGTTCGGCGATGAGGAGTTGGGCGAGGGCGATACGGCGCCGCTCGCCTCCGGAGAGGGGGCCGATCACCGTGTCGAGGCCGCGGGGGAAGCCGGGGAGGTCGAGCCCGCCGAAGAGCCCGGTGAGGACGTCGCGGATCTTGGCGTCGCCGGCCCACTCGTGGTCGGCGAGGTCGCCGACGACCTCGTGGCGGACGGTCGCCTCCGGGTCGAGCGAGTCGTGCTGCGTCAGGACGCCGAGGCGCAGGCCGCCGTTGTGCGTGACGCGGCCGCTGTCGGCCGTCTCCAGCTTGCTGAGGATCTGCACCAGCGTCGTCTTGCCGTCGCCGTTCCGCCCGACGACGCCGATCCGGTCGCCCTCGCTGACGCCGAGCGAGACACCGTCGAGCAGGGTGCGGGTGCCGTACACCTTGCTGACGGTTTCCAGATTGACGAGGTTGACAGCCATTGCACTCCATCGGCAGCGGATCGCGGGTCGGACGGCCAGCCTTCCAGCGTAGTAGTCCGGGACGACCGGCGGGGACGCCGACCACCGCGCGCGGAGCACGCACCGTCGCGGTGGCTTGACGGTGCGTGACCGTCAACTGCCGTGGAGCATCAGCGCTATGCCGCCGACCATCGCCGCCGAGGCCGCTATCCGCGAGGCGCCGAACCGTTCCTTGAAGAAGATCGCGCCCATCGCGGCACCCGCGATGATCGAGGACTCCCGGAGCGCGGCGACGGGGGCGAGCGGCGCCCGGGTCTGCGCCCAGAGCACGAGCCCGTACGCGACGACGGAGAGCCCGCCCCCGAGGAGCCCGCGCGCCGCGACGGGCCGTAGCTGCCCCCAGAGCCGCCCCCGGCGCACGGCGAGCGCGTACGCGGGGATGGCGAGCCCCTCCAACAGCATCAGCCAGCCGATGTACCCGAGCGCGCTGCCCGAGGCGCGGACGCCGACGCCGTCGACGACCGTGTACGAGGCGATCGCCAGGCCCGTGCCGACGGCGGCCGTCAGCGCGGGCCAGTCGGGCCGCGCGTTCCGTATCCCCCAGAGCGCGAGGGCGAGCAGCGAGGCGGTCGCCAGCAGGACGCCGGCCAACTGCCAGGCGTCGGGCAGCTCGTGGACGAAGACGGCGGCGAGCACCGTCACGACGAGCGGCGCCGTTCCGCGCGCGACCGGGTAGACCTGCCCGAAGTCGCCGAGCCCGAACGACCGCATGAGCAGCGCCTGGTAGAGGACGTGGAGCACGGCGGAGGCGAGGAGCGGAGGCCACGCGCCGGCCGCCGGCACGGGCGCCACGGCGACGAGGACCGCGCCGCAGACGGCGCCGCCCGCGCCGACGAGCGTGAAGGCGACGAGCTGGTCCTTGATCGCATGGGCCAACGCCGACCACGAGGCGTGCGCGAGCGCCGCCGTGAGGACGGCGGCGACGACGAGCGGCGTCACGCGGACTGCTCGGTCGGCCGAGCCTCCCCCGCGGTGCGCGTCCCCTCTCGGACGTCGGCGAGCCGGCCGCCCGCGTACTCGACGAGGGCGCGGGGGGCGAGGGCGAAGACCGTGTGCGGGGTGCCTGCCGCGGCCCATACCGTCTCGTGGGCGAGGAGCCCGCGGTCGGCGAGGACCCGCATCGCGGTGGCGTGGCCGAAGGGCGGCACGCCGCCGATGGCGAAGCCGGTGGCGCGGCGGACCGTTTCGGCAGAGGCGCGGCCGACGCTTTCGCTGCTCAACTCCGCCCGCACCAGCTCGACATCGACGCGTCCGGCGCCGCCCATCAGGACCAGCACGGGGTCGCCGTCGGCCTCGAAGACGAGGGACTTGACGATCTGGTCGAGGCCGCAGCCGATGGCCTCTGCGGCCTCGGTGGCCGTGCGGGTGGCCGCGGGGAAGCCGCGGACTTCCACGTCCGCGAGTCCGAGCTGCTCCAGCGCCGCGGTGAACCTGGGGTGGGCGGTGGTGGGTTGCGTCATGGAGGCGACCGTACCCCCGCGCGCTCCGGGCCCGCGACGCGCGTTCCCGCCGCGTACGGCAGCGGCGCCGCACCTCGGGGCAACTCCCCGGGGTACGGCGCCGCGTTGGCACCTGCCGGCTCAGCCTGCGGACTCCAGGACCTTCCGGACGACGGGCCCCGCGTTGTCGCCGCCGTGCCCGGAGGCCGGTACGACGGCGGCGGCGGCGAGGTCGCCGCGGAAGGCGGTGAACCAGGCGTTGGGCTTCTTCTGGCCGTCGACCTCGGCCGAGCCCGTCTTGCCTCCGATGTCGCCGCCGAGCCCGGAGAGGGCCTCGGCCGCGGTGCCGCTCGTCGCGGTGAGCTTCATCAGCGAGCGGATGTCCTTCGCCGTCCGGGGCTTCATCGTGCTGGGCGCCTTGGCGAGGGTGCGGTCGTCGAGGGAGGGGTCGACGATGACGGGCTGCTTGAAGTTGCCGCTCTCGACGGTCGCCGAGACGGAGGCCATCGTCAGCGGGTTCATCCGCACGGCGCCCTGGCCGATGAGCGACGCCGCCATCTGCGCGTCGGCCTGGACGGGGACGCCGCCGTCGAAGGTGCCGGTGCCGACCTGCCAGTCGAGGCCGAGGCCGAAGATGTCCTTCGCCGCCTTGGTGAGGTCGTCGTCCTTGAGCTTCTTGGCCTGGGTGATGAAGGCGGTGTTGCAGGAGCGGGCGAAGCTCTGCGCGAAGGTGCCGCCGTCGATCTTGAACTTGTCGAGGTTCTGGAACTTGAAGCCGCCGTGCTTGGCGTACTTGGGACAGGGGTGCGGCTTGCCCGGAGCCGTGATGCCCTTCTCCAGCAGCATCGTCGAGGTGACCACCTTCATGGTGGAGCCCGGCGCGAGCGAGCCGCGGATCGACGAGTTGAAGCCCTCCGCCGGGGAGTCGGCGACGGCGAGGATCTCGCCCGTGCTCGGCTGCACGGCGACGACGGACGCCTTCGACTTGCCCTTGACGGCGGCCTCGGCCGCGCTCTGGGCGCCGAGGTCGATCGTGGTCTTCAACGTGCCCGGGGTGCCCTTGCTGAGGACGGCGAGCGGGCGGCCCTTGGTGTCGCCCTTGGAGCCCTTCTTCGCGTCGACGATGCGAGTCTGGACGCCGGGGGTGCCGTCGGTCTTGTCGCCGTAGCGCTGGCGGAGGTCGTCGAGGATGTTGCCGAGGGTGGGGTGCTGCTGCTTCGTGAGCGGCTTGCCGTTGCGGTCGACGGCCTTGATCGGCGGTGTGCCCGAGGCGTCGGTGCGCAGCTCCTGGCCCTTCTTCAGCTTGGGGTGGAGCACCGAGGGCTTCCACGCCACGACGGCCTCGCCCGTCTCGGTGTCCCGGACGACCTCCAGCTCCGACTCGTAGTTGAGGCTGGAGCGCTGGTCCTTGTAGGCGAGTTGGGCCGTGACGCGGAAGGGGACCTTCGCCCCCTGCGCGGTGCGCGGCGTGAGCGCGACGCTGCTGAAGCGGGCCTTGGAGGAAAGCTGGGAGAGCGCCTTGCCCGCTGCCGAAGCGTCGTCGGTGCGCTGCGCCGCCTTGTTGAGGCGGCCGCCCGACCAGTCGCCGAGGAACGCCTTGGCGGTGTCCCGCACTTCGGCGACGCTCGGCGGTCCCGTCTCGACCGACTCGGGCGCCTTGCCGTCCCCCGAGCTGACCTTGCCCTGGGTCTCGGTGGTCTCCTCGCCGTCACCCCCGACCAAGGCGTAGACACCGAAGCCGGTCAGCCCGACGACCGCGGCGGCGACACCGCCGATCACGGCCATTTTCTGACTGTCACGCATCTGACTCTCTGCCCCTCCACCCCGCCTCAGCCGACGTGACCGAGGACCGTGCGAGGCACCATAGAACACGAGAGTGACAACTCGTGTCCCGGTATGCCCCATCAGCCCCGTATCCGGGAGATGCGGAGAGCGGGATTCACCGATTTCAGCGGTTCGGACCGGAGTTCGGAACCGCTGGGCTCCACTCCGACACTCCCCCCGGAGACGTGCGGCAGGTCGCCCGCGGTTCCCGTGCACCGCGGTTCGATTGCACCGATCGGCGACAACTCACGTGTAACAGTCACCGATTGGGCGGCCGTCAGATCCAGGTACTCAGCCACATCCGGTGCCGCCACTCCTCCATCGGCAGCGCCTCGCCCGTGAAGATCGGCCAGAACGCGACGAAGTTCCACAGGATCAGCAGACCCACCACCCCGACGGCCACCACCCCGGCCGTGCGCCGTCGGTCGTCCACACCCGGCGGCCCCGCGAGCGCACCCGCCGCCATCGCCAACCCCAGGCACAGGAAGGGCAGGAAGACCACCGCGTAGAAGAGGAAGATCGTCCGCTCCTGGTAGAAGAACCACGGCAGGTACCCCGCCACCACCCCGCACAGGATCGCGCCGCCGCGCCAGTCCCGCCGGAAGAGCCAGCGGTAGGCGACGTAGAGGAGGGCGAGGCACGCCGCCCACCACAGGACCGGCGTCCCCAGCGCGAGGACCTCGCGGGCGCAGCCCTCGGCCGCATCGGCGGGGCAGCCGTCCTTGCCCGCCTTCGGGGACTCGTAGAAGTACGAGACGGGGCGCCCGAGGACGAGCCAACTCCACGGGTTGGACTGGTAGGTGTGCTCCGAGGTCAGGTTGACGTGGAACTGGTAGACCTCGTTCTCGTAGTGCCACAGGCTGCGCAGCGGTCCGGGCACCCATGCCCAGGGGCCGCCCGCGCCCTGCTCCGCCGCCCAGTTGCGGAAGTAGCCGCCGCTCGTGGCGAACCAGCCGCTCCAGGAGGCGACATAGGTGCCGAGCGCGACGACGGGCAGCGAGACGAACGCGGGCAGTGCGTCCTTGGTGAGCATCGCCCGGAACGGACGCGCGGCCCCCGCCGTGCGCCGCGAGCCGACGTCCCACAGGACGGTGAGGATGCCGAAGGCGGCGAGCACGTAGAGGCCGTTCCACTTGGTGGCGAAGGCGAGCCCGAGGCAGAGCCCCGCCGCCAACCGCCAGGGCCGCAGGCCGAGTCGGAGACGCGTCGCCGTGCCGTGGTCGGGGAGCGCCGTGCCGCCGTCGTCGCGTGGGAGACCGTCGGCGAGGCGGGATCTGCTGCGGTCGCGGTCGACGAGGAGGCAGCCGAACGCCGCGAGCACCCAGAACATCACCACCAGGTCGAGGAGGGCCGTGCGGCTCATCACGAAGTGGAGCCCGTCGACGGCCATCAGGGCGCCGGCGAGGCAGCCGAGCGCGGTGGAGCGGAAGAGCCGGCGGCCGATCCGGCAGAGCATCAGCACCGACAGGGTGCCGAGGAGCGCGACCATGAACCGCCAGCCGAACGGGTTGAGCCCGAAGGCCCATTCGCCGAGCGCGATCACCCACTTCCCCACCGGCGGGTGGACGACGTACGAGCCCTCGTCGGAGAGCGGGATGTGCTGGTCGTCGGCGAGGATCTGCTCGTTGGCCTTGTCGGGCCAGGTGCCCTCGTACCCCTGCTGGAGCAGGGACCAGGCGTCCTTCGCGTAGTACGTCTCGTCGAATATCACCGCGTGCGGCGACCCGAGGTTCCAGAACCGCAGCGCCCCGGCGACGAGGGCGACGAGCAGCGGGCCGCCCCACGCCGACCAGCGGGCGAGACGAAGTGCGACGAGGGGCGGGAGGCCGAGCGTCCGGCCGAGCGCACCGTCCGGTTTCGGGAACGGCGGCACCAGGCGGCGGACGACGCCGGTGCGTGCACGGGGGGCGTAGCCGAAGCGGCGCAACCGCGCCGTCCAGGCCGGTCGGGCGTCCTCGGGCTGCTCCTCGCGGTCCACGTCCGCCACCGTGTCACTGGTCGTCACGCGGGCCATCGTAAGGAAGCATCCCGGCGGGCCGCTGTGCGTCCCCTTCGACGAGTCGGCGGCGCCGCACGAGCGTCCCACTCCGGCGCCGTCGGCGGCCGGCGCTGCTGCGAGGATGGGCGGGTGACTGGAACGCTCGTACTCGCCGGCGCGCCGATCGGCGACCCGGCCGACGCCTCGCCCCGGCTCGCCGACGAACTCGCGGCGGCCGACGTCGTCGCCGCCGAGGACACCCGGCGGCTGCGGCGGCTCGCGCAGGCGCTCGACGTGCAGCCCGGCGGGCGGCTCGTCTCCTACTTCGAGGGCAACGAGGCCGCGCGGACACCGGAGTTGGCGGACGAACTGGAGGGCGGGGCGCGGGTGCTCGTCGTCACCGATGCGGGGATGCCGTCCGTCTCCGATCCGGGGTACCGGCTCGTCGCCGCGGCCGTGGAGCGGGGGGTGCGGGTCACCGCGGTGCCGGGTCCCTCGGCCGTGCTCACGGCGCTCGCCGTCTCCGGGCTGCCGGTCGACCGGTTCTGCTTCGAGGGGTTCCTCCCCCGCAAGCGCGGCGAGCGGCTCGGCCGGCTGCGGGAGGCCGCGGAAGAGCGCCGTACGCTCGTCTACTTCGAGGCGCCGCACCGGCTCGACACGGCGCTCGACGCGATGGTCGAGGTCTTCGGAGGGGAGCGGCGCGCCGCCGTCTGCCGCGAGCTGACCAAGACGTACGAGGAGGTACGGCGGGGCCCGCTGCGGGAGTTGGCGGCGTGGGCGGCCGAGGGGGTGCGCGGGGAGATCACGGTCGTGGTCGAGGGCGCGGCGCCGCCGGACCCCGGCGAGCTCGACGCGGCGGAGCTGGTCCGCCGCGTCGCGACGCGGGAGGCGGCGGGCGAGCGCCGCAAGGAGGCGATCGGCGCGGTGGCGAAGGCCGCAGGGGTGCCGAAGCGGGAGGTCTTCGACGCGGTGGTGGCGAGCAAGCACGCGGAGGAGTGAGCGCACGCCTGCTCGTACGGGAGGCGGCGCAGGGCGACCGTGGAAAGAGGGCCGTGGCCCACGCGAAACGCACGGGTGGACGCCTTCCGGTAAAGAGCGGCCCTGCAACGGTAAACGAGCGCACCCGGATGCCGCCTCCCCGTACACGGCGGAACAAAATCTCCGCCAACGGCTGCGTACCCGCACTGCGTTGCGCGCCTGCCGGGCGTCCACTGGCCGGAGAGCGCATTTCGCGGAGAGGAGCCGAACATGGATGGCGTGTACGGCAACAAGGGTGCAGCAGGGCGGTCCCCGGCGCGTGAGGACGGGCACGAGGCGTACTCCTTCGCCTGCATGAAGTGCGGCCACGGCTGGGAGCAGGAGTACGAGATCCACCACGGCGCGCACGCCGACGGCACCCCCTACGTCGTCTACTTCGCGGACGGTGCGCGGGTGCCGTCCCCGCTCACGCGGCCCACGTGCGACGAGTGCGACGGGCACCTGGTGCGCATCATGCGCTCCGGACGCGTCTCCGGCGCAGCGAGCCACCTGCACCGCTGACGGCGCCGCACGACCGGCCCGCGCGGCGCCCGCCTTCCCCGCCGCCCGAGCGACCGCGGGATTCCGGGACCGACTCCGTTGCCGTTTCCCGGAGTCGGCGGCCTCGGCGGAATCCACGCGCACCGCGACGACCCCCAACTCGGCCGAGTACCGAGGCGCGTGAGGAGCCGCGCACGGCAGAAAGCACGGGAGGAAATCGCGCGTTTCCCGCGGCAACCGAGCCGGGGATGCCGGCGCCCCCTCGCCCCGAGGACCGCCGGGCGACGTCCTATCCTCGCTGTATGTCGAAGACCCCGAGGTCGGAGCAGCCCGCGCCCCCGCTCCCCGAACCGCTCGGCACCCCGGTGGCCGACTCGCACACGCACCTCGACATGCAGCAGCCCGAGGTGGCCGAGTCGGTGCGGGCCGCCGCCGAGGTGGGCGTGCGCACGCTCATCCAGGTCGGGTGCGACGTGGAGCGCTCCCGGTGGTCGGCACGGACCGCCGCCGAGTGGCCCGACGTGTGGGCCGCCGTCGCGCTCCACCCCAACGAGGCACCGCGCCTCCACGGCAGCGCCGGCGCCGGGGGTCCTGCCGGCTCCCCCGCCGAACTCGACGCCGCGCTCGCGGAGATCGAGAAGCTCGCGGCGCTCCCCCAGGTCCTCGCCGTCGGGGAGACGGGGCTCGACTACTTCCGCACCGGCGAGGAGGGCGTCGCGGCGCAGCAGTACTCGTTCCGCGAGCACATCGCCATGGCGAAGCGGCTCGACCGCGCGCTCGTCATCCACGACAGGGACGCGCACGACGACGTCGTCCGCATCCTCCGCGAGGAGGGCGCCCCCGCGCGGACGGTCTTCCACTGCTTCTCGGGCGACGCCGCCCTCGCCGAGGTCTGCGCCTCACACGGCTGGTTCATGTCGTTCGCCGGCAACGTCACCTTCAAGAACGCGCAGGGGCTCCGCGAGGCCCTCGCCGCGGCCCCGCCCGAGCTGGTCCTCGTGGAGACGGACGCCCCGTTCCTCACCCCGAGCCCGTACCGCGGAAGGCCGAACGCGCCGTATCTCGTTCCGGTCACGTTGCGGGCGATGGCCGAGACGAAGGGAACGACGGCCGAGACGCTCGCGGCGCACGTCGCAGCCAACACGGCGCGCGCCTTCGGCTACTGAGCCCC
The DNA here is from genome assembly GCF_000262345.1 of Streptomyces xiaopingdaonensis. Taxonomy (GTDB): domain Bacteria; phylum Actinomycetota; class Actinomycetes; order Streptomycetales; family Streptomycetaceae; genus Streptomyces; species Streptomyces xiaopingdaonensis. Next base: position 20,628 of record NZ_AJTQ01000253.1, read on the forward strand.
TCCCGCACCGCACCGCCGGACGGCGGAACCGCCGCGACACCACGGACTTGCGTCGCTTGGGCAAGGGCTCCTCGCTCCATTACGTTCCCGGCGCAGTCGAGCCGCCGAGCGCTTGGAGTGGTCGCGTGAGCCAGCCGCATGAGAAACCTCGAGTCCACAGCGACGATCGCGGCGACGCGACCTCGCCCACTGCAACCCCCCGAGCCCCGGAGCTGCCACGGCAACCCGGGGCCGAGCCGTCTCCGGACGGCCGCGGACGGAGACGCTCGCGTGCCGCGCGCACGCTCTCCGCGCTGCGGCAGCTCTCGCAGAGACCGGCCCCCGCCGGCGGCGAGCAGCCCCCCGCGGCACCCGGCGACACCGACATCGCCATGCCCACCCCGCGGACGACGCAGGACCAGGACCCGTCCCCCGCGCCCGGCACCGAAACGGACGAGCCCCCCGGCCAACACCCGTCGCGCTTCCCCACGTTGGCCCTGCGGCGCTGGCTGCCGCAGGCGCTCGCGCTCGCCTGCCTCGCCGGCGGCGCGGGCACGCTGCTCGTCCACGACAAGGACGTGACGCTCACCGTGGACGGGGAGCCGCGGACGCTCCACACCTTCGCCTCCGACGTCGAGGAGCTCCTCGACGAGGAGGGCCTGCGCATCGGCAGCCACGACATCGTCGCGCCCTCCCGGCACCAGCAGCTCTCCGACGGCGACGAGGTGGCCGTGCGCTACGGCCGGCCGATGCGGCTCACCCTCGACGGCCGGCAGCGCCGCGTGTGGACGACGGCCGAGACCGTCAGCGCGGCGCTCGGCCAACTCGGCGTGCGGGCCGAAGGCGCCGACGTCTCCGCCTCGCGGAGCGCGCGGATCGCACGGCAGGGCATGTCGCTCGACGTGTGGACGGCCCGCCGGGTCACCTTCCGCGCCGACGGCGAGGACCACGTCGTGCGGACCACCTCGCGGACCGTCCGGGAGGCGCTGAAGGAGGCGGGACTCGCGCTGAAGCAGCAGGACCGGCTCTCCACCTCGCCGCGCGCCTTCCCCGGCGACGGCGAAGTGATCGAGGTGACGAGGGACCGCGTCGTCGAGCACGCACGGGAGGAGCGCATTCCGTTCCGCACCGTGCGGCGCGAGGACCCCTCGCTGCTGCGCGGCCGGGAGGTCGTCGAGCGCTCGGGCCGCTCGGGGGTGCGGCGGGTCACCTACGAGCAGCGGGTCGTCGACGGTGAGCCGAGGGAGGAGCGGAAGCTCGGCAGCGAGGTGGTGCGCAAGCCACGCAAGCGCCTCGTACGCGTGGGGACGCGGAAGCCGCGTCCGGCCGTCTCGCCCGCGCCCCGCTCCACCGCGTCCGGCGGGAAGAAGCGGAGCGCGAAGGCGCCGAGCGGCGGCGGTGGCGGCCAGAACTGGAGCGCGCTGGCGCACTGCGAATCGAGCGGCAACCCCAACGCCGTGGACGCGTCCGGGAAATACGGCGGCCTGTACCAGTTCGACACCCGCACCTGGCACAGCGTCGGAGGCAGCGGGCGCCCGCAGGACGCGTCGGCCGCCGAGCAGACCGCGCGCGCGAAGAAGCTCTACGCGTCACGGGGGGCGAGCCCCTGGCCGGTCTGCGGCCGTAAGCTGTCCGGGTGAGCGACTCCCCCGGCACCTCCGCACCCGAGACGGCGGGCGGTTCGCTGCTCGGCCCTGCCGACGTCCGCGAACTCGCCGCCGCCCTCGGTGTGCGCCCGACGAAGCAGCGCGGCCAGAACTTCGTCATCGACGCCAACACGGTCCGCCGTATCGTGCGTACCGCGGGGGTCTCGGGGGACGACACGGTGCTCGAAGTCGGCCCGGGGCTCGGCTCGTTGACGCTGGGGCTGCTGGAGTCGGCGCGTGCGGTCACCGCCGTGGAGATCGACGAGGTCCTCGCCGCCGCGCTGCCGTCGACGGTCGAGGCGCGGGTGCCGCACCTCGCCGACGGGTTCCGGATCGTCCGCGAGGACGCGCTGCGCGTCACCTCCCTTCCGGGGCCCGAGCCGACGGCGCTCGTCGCCAACCTCCCCTACAACGTGGCGGTTCCCGTCCTGCTCCACCTGCTCGCGCGGTTCCCGAGCCTGCGGAGCGGCCTCGTGATGGTGCAGGCCGAGGTCGCTGAACGGCTCGCGGCCGCGCCCGGCTCCCGGACGTACGGGGTGCCGTCGGTGAAGGCCGCGTGGTACTGCGACGTGCGGCGCGCGGGGGCGATCGGCCGGAGCGTCTTCTGGCCCGCGCCCAACGTCGACTCGGGGCTCGTCGCGCTGGAGCGCCGCAGCCCGCCCGCCGTCGACGTCGCCCGGGACGACGTCTTCGCCGTCGTGGACGCGGCGTTCGCGCAGCGGCGCAAGACGCTCCGGGCCGCGCTCGCCGGCTGGGCCGGTTCGGGCGCCGCGGCGGAGCGGGTGCTCGACGCCGCCGGGGTGGCGCCGACGGCGCGGGGCGAGTCGCTGACGGTCGAGGAGTTCGCCGCCGTCGCGGCGGCAGGCAAGAAGGCTGCCGAGGAGGGCGCCGCGTGAAGCGCACGGTGACGGTTCGGGTTCCGGCGAAGGTCAACGTCGGCTTGTCGGTGGGGGCTCCGCGCGCGGACGGCTTCCATCCGCTCGCCAACATCTTCCTCGCCGTGGGGCTCTACGACGCGGTCTCGGCGACGCCGGCCGACTCGTTGCAGCTCACCGCGTCGGGCCAGGGCGCCGAACTGGTCCCGCTCGACGAGCGGAACCTGGCGGCGCGCGCCGCACGCCTCCTCGCGGAGGCGCACGGACGCGACCCCGCCGTCCGACTCCACCTCGCCAAGGACATCCCCGTGGCGGGCGGCATGGCCGGCGGGAGTGCGGACGCCGCGGGTGCGCTGGTGGCGTGCGACGCGCTGTGGGGGACCGGCGCCTCGCAGGACGAACTCCTGGAGATCTGCGCCGAGTTGGGCTCGGACGTTCCGTTCAGCCTCGTCGGCGGCGCGGCCCTGGGGCGCGGCAGGGGCGAACTGCTGACGCCGCTGCCCGTCGGGGGCGAGCTGCACTGGGTCTTCGCCGTCGCCGACGGCGGCCTCTCCACCCCCGACGTCTACCGCGAGTGCGACCGGCTGCGGGAGGTGGCGGGGCAGTCGAAGGTCGCGGAGCCCGAGGCGCCTGCCGCGCTCCTCGCCGGGCTCCACTCCGGCGACCCCGCCGAGATCGCGCCCGAACTCGTCAACGACCTCCAGCCGGCCGCGCTCTCGCTCCGCCCGTCCCTCGCCGAGACGCTCGACGTCGGCACCGGGGCCGGCGCCCTCGCCGGGCTCGTCTCCGGCTCGGGGCCGACCTGCGCGTTCCTCGCGCGGGACGCCGAGTCGGCCGTGCACGTCGCGAAGGCCCTTGCCGCGTCGGGCAGTTGCCTCACGGCGCGGGTCGCGGCAGGTCCGGTGCCGGGTGCGGTCGTCGTCTGAAGGGCGGGGTGCCCGTCACAGGCACTCGCGCACCGCGCGCACCAGCGCCTGCGCACGCGGGTCGCTGGTGACGGACTTGCGCATGCCGTTGGTGGTGTAGGCGAAGGCCGCGCCGGACTCCGGGTCGGCGAAGGCGAGCGAGCCGCCGCGCCCCGGGTGGCCGAAGGAGCCCGCCGAGAGCATCGGGCTCGCGGGCCCGTGGAGCATGTAGCCGAGGCCGAAGCGGGTGGTGACGACGAGGACGCGGTCGGGGCCGTACGACTCCTGGGAGCGGGCCTGGGTGAGCGTCGCGGGGGTGAAGAGCCGTGGCGCGTCGGGGAGTCGGCCGAGGAGCGCGGAGTAGAAGCGGGCGAGCGAGCGGGCGGTGCCGAAGCCGCCGGCCGCCGGGTGGCCCGCGGCGCGGTAGTCCGGTGCGTTCTCGTCGGGGGGCGGGGTGATGGCGGAGAACGCGCGGTTGGTGAGCGACTCCGGGTCGCCGTACGCCTCGGCGAGGGAGCGCTTGGGGCGAATCCTCAGGTCGCCGCCCCGGGCCGCCTCGGGCGCGGGGACCGGCGCGAGGCGGGCGGCGCGGTGGCGGGCGGCGTCGGGGAGCCCCAACCACAGGTCGAGGCCGAGCGGTTCGGCTATCTCGCGCGCGAGGAACCGCGCCGCGGTGCGTCCGGTGGCGCGCCTGATCACCTCGGCGAGGAGCCAGCCGTAGGTGTGCGGGTGGTAGCCGTGCGCGGTGCCCGGCTGCCATGCGGGGGCCTGCCGGGCGAGCGCCGCGGGCGCGGTCGCGCCGTCGCTCGCCTGCTCGGGGGTGAGCGGGGTGTCGAGCGCGGGGAGGCCCGCTCGGTGGGAGAGGAGGTGCCGCACGAGGACGCGTTCCTTCCCTGCGGCCTTGAATTCCGGCCAGTAGTGGCCCACGGGTGCGTCGAGGTCGAGTTGGCCGCGCTGGTGGAGCAGGTGGGGCACGGCAGCGGTGAGGCCCTTGGTCGCGGAGCGCAGCATGACGACGGTGTCCTGCGTCCACTCGGGCGCCGTGTGCGGGTGCTCGGGGTCGGTGGTGCCGGCCCAGAGGTCGACGACGGGACGCCCGTCGCGCTGGACGGCGACGGCGGCGCCCGTCTCCCCGCGCTCGGTGAGGTTGCGTACGAACGCGTCGCGTACCGGCTCGTACCCCTCCGCCACCGTGCCTCGGACGTCTGCCCCTGCCACGCTTCCTACGCTCCTGCCCAGTTCCCTTGCGTCCCGTGCGTTCGCCGGCGGCGCCAGAACCGTCGGTCTCGCCGTGCTCAACCGCCGGGCGCCTCCGTCTCTTCCCGCACGGTGCCGAGCGCGGCGCACGGGTGGCGGCTCAGCCGGCGGGCGCGGTCACGGAGCGGGGG
>NZ_AJTQ01000254.1 GCF_000262345.1 Streptomyces xiaopingdaonensis
TCGCCGAGCAGGTCCTGGGTACCGCCGTCGGCCACGATAACCCCGCCGCTGAGGACCACCGAACGCGGGCAGAGCTCCAGCGCGTACGGCAGGTCGTGGGTGACCATCAGCACCGTGGGCCGCCGGGCGCGGCCGTCCGCGTCGGGTACGCGCAACGCGCGGAGGATCGCGGCGAGTTCGCTCCGCGCCGCGGGATCGAGGTTGGACGAGGGCTCGTCGAGGACGAGGATCTCCGGGTGGCTCGCGAGGACGGTGGCGACCGCGACCCGGCGACGCTGCCCGAAGGAGAGGTGGTGCGGCGCGCGGTCGGCGTGCGCCTCCATGCCGACCTGGCGGAGCGCCTCCGCCACACGGGACGCCAGCTCCTCCCCGCGCAGCCCGGCGCAGGAGGGGCCGAAGGCGACGTCCTCGCGGACGGTCGGCATGAAGAGCTGGTCGTCCGGGTCCTGGAAGACGAGCCCGACGCGGCGCCGCACCTCCCTGAGGTGCTCCCCCGTGACGGGCAGCCCGGCGACGCTCACCGTCCCCGCGCCCGGCGCGAGCAGCCCGTTGAGGTGGTGGACGAGGGTGGTCTTGCCGGCGCCGTTCGGGCCGAGCAGCGCGACGCGGCTGCCCCGCTCGACGGTGAGGTCGACGCCGAAGAGCGCCTGGTGGCCGTCGGGGTAGGCGTAGGCGAGGCCGGAGACCTCCAGGGAGAGCTCGCGGTCGGGCGGTGGGTCGGTCACAGTGTCCATCCTCCGAGGCAGACGAGGAGTGCGAGGAGCGGGAGGCAGGCCGCGGTCGCCCACTCGGCGCGGGTGGCGGCCTCTTCGTCGGAGCGCGGCATCGTGCCGGTCCCTCCGCGGCTGAGCATGGCGAGGTGGACGCGCTCGCCCCGCTCGTAGCAGCGGATGAAGAGGGCGCCCGCGGTCTTCGCCAGCACGCCCCAGTGGCGGGGGCCGCGCGCGTCGAAGCCGCGGGAGAGGCGGGCGAGCCGCATGCGGTGGAGCTCGCCCGCGAGGACGTCCGCGTACCGGAGCATGAAGGAGGCGATCTGCACGAGCAGCGGCGGCAGGCGGAGGCGCTCCAAGCCCCGCAGCAGGGACCGCAGTTGCGTGGTGGAGGCGAGGAGCACGGAGGCCGCGACGCCGAGCGTGCCCTTCGCGAGGATGTTCCAGGCGCCCCACAGCCCCTCGACGGAGAGGCCGAGCACCTCGGTGCGCGGCCCCTCGGCGACGAAGGGCAGCAGCACCGCGAAGGCGACGAACGGCACCTCGATCAGCATCCGCTTCAGCAGGTGCCGGGGCGGGACGCGTCCGGCGGCGGCGACGCAGGCGAGGAGCAGCGCGTACGCGGCGAAGGCGGGGAACGCCTCCCGCGGGGTGGCGACGACGAGCATCACGAAGCAGCAGACGGCCGCGATCTTGCACTGTGGCGGCAGCCGGTGCACCGGCGAACCGCCCGGCAGGTGGAGAGTGTCGGCGGGGCCCGCGCCCATCGGTCAGCTCCGCTCGTCGGCCGCGCGGCCCGCCGCCCTGCTGCGGCGCACCGCGAGGAAGGCGCCGGTGCCGGCGGCGAGGGTCGCACCGACGCCGACGACCCCCGCGAGGCCGCCCGAGAGGCGGGCACCGGCGATGCCGGAGACCGCGTAGTCGGCGAGCGGTGAGCCCTCGGTGGCGTGCGCTTTCTCCTGCTCGTCGATGCCGTTGTCGGCGGCGACCTTCTCCAGGCCGTCCGGCTCGGCTGAGGCGTAGAAGCTCACCCCGCCGCCGAGGACGAGCGCGAGGAGCAGCCCCGCGGCCCACAGGCGGCGGACGGGCCTGCGGGGCGCGGGGGCTGCGTCGGGCGCGGGCGAAGTACGCAGTTCGAGCGGGGTGTTGAGCCCCTGCGCCGCGTGGACGAGGTCGGGGCGCACGGCGAGGACGGCGCCGACGGTGGCGGCGGTGATGGCGGCCTCGCCGAGGCCGATGAGTACGTGCACGCCCGTCATGGCGGCGAAGACCTTGCCGAGGGGGACGTCGGCGGTGCCGCCGAGCGCGTAGATGCCGGTGAAGGCGACGGCGGCGGCCGGCACCGAGACCAGCGCGGCGGCGAAGGCGCCGCCGGTGACCGAGGCGCGCCCGCGCGGCAGCACCCGCTGGAGGAGGCGGAAGACGGCGTACGAGACGACGACGGTGACGACCGCCATCGTGAGGATGTTGACACCGAGCGCGGTGAGCCCGCCGTCGGCGAAGAGGAACGCCTGGAGGAGAAGGACCACTGTGACGCAGAGCACGCCGGTGTACGGCCCGACGAGCACCGCGGCGAGCGCACCGCCGAGCAGGTGGCCGCTGGTGCCCGCCGCCACGGGGAAGTTGAGCATCTGGACGGCGAAGAGGAACGCGGCGACGAGGCCGGCGAGCGGAGCCGTCCGGTCGGCCCCCGGTGCCTGCTGCGGGCCGTTCCCGAGCTCGCGGCGGGCGCCGCGGAGCGACACGGCGACGGCCGCGGCGGCGACGGCCCCCGCGGCCAGGGAGACGGGTGCGTCGATGAAACCGTCGGGGACGTGCACGGCTGCCCTCCACTCCGTGGTGCTCGACTGGGCTGCTGCGCCGCCGAGTTGGGCCGGAAGCCTCGGACGGCGGCCACTTGTGGAGAATAGCCAGTTGCAAATACTTCGCAAGAGTGCCGGAGGTGCGTGGTTCCCCGCGCGCCGGGAGGGCGCACCCCCCGCGCACCCCAACTGGGCGTCGGCTCCGCCGCCTTGGAGCGTGCGCCCGCCGCGCCGGCCGGACGCCACCGACGAGCCGCGCGGCGCCATCGACGGGGAGCCGCAACACGGGCACAGTGGGGTGCGGTGGTGTGCAACGGGGTTACGCGGCGGACCGCCGAGGACCGTCAGCGAGCCCTGACGGAAACGGGGCGCAACAGGCTTACCCCCGACGCGGTCGGCCGGTGCCCCGGGCACCTCGGCACCGTGGCGGAACCGGCGCACGCCGCTGCCGTCGCCCGCGGCCGGGCAGCCGCGGACGAGGGTGTGGCAGAGGTCACGGCGGTTCCAGGAGACTGCCGGGGTTCGTGCGGCGTCCCTCTCAGCGGGCCCCCGCGCACACCGACGCAGGGGCGTAGGGCGCCTGCACCGACCGGTACCGGTGCCCGTAAGGAGGAGCAGATGTCACCCGCATCCCGAGTCGTCGAACACACCGTACGGGCCCGGCTGATCGCCGAACCTCCGGCGACCCGCAGCCTCACCGCTGCCCTGCGCTACGACAGCGCCGACCCGTTCGCCGTGCGCCTCGTCTTCCCGCCGCACATCGCGCTCGACGGCGGCGAGGTCTGCTGGGCCTTCTCCCGCGAGCTGCTGGAGGAGGGGCTCTGCCACCCGTCGGGCGACGGCGACGTGCACGTGTGGCCGTGGCAGGTGCACCGCACCGTCGTCGAACTCCACACGCCCGAGGGCGCCGCCGTCGTACGGTTCGGCAGCACGGACCTCCGCCGCTTCCTCGACACCACCTACGCCCTCGTCCCCCGCGGCGAGGAGCAGCGCGGGATCGATCTCGACGCCGGGCTCGCCGAGCTCCTGCGCGAGGTGTGAGCCACCGCCCGCGCGAACCGGCCCGGGCCCGCGCGGGCCCGGGCCGGAGGTGTCAGACGCCGGTGGGTTCCGGAGCGCGCCTGTCGGGGACGTCGTCGCCCGGGCCTCCGTCGGACGGTCCGGAGCCGCCCTGCGGGCCTCCGGGGCCCTCGGGACCGCTGCCTCCGCCGCCGTCGGTGAGCGCCTTGTTGAGCTTCTCGCCCTCGACGTCGACGTTGGGCAGGACGCGGTCGAGCCAGCGCGGCAGCCACCAGGCGCGGTGGCCGAGGAGCGTGAGCACCGCCGGCACCAGCGCCATGCGGACGACGAACGCGTCGAGCAGGATCGCGACAGCGAGCCCGAAGCCCATCATCTTGATCATGGCTTCCGAGGCTCCGATGAACCCGGCGAAGACGCTGATCATGATGACGGCCGCCGCGGTGACCACACGGGCACCGAGCTTGAACCCGGAGGTGATCGCCTCGCCCGGGCTCTCGCCGTGTACGTACGCCTCGCGCATCCGCGTCACGAGGAAGACCTCGTAGTCCATCGCGAGACCGAAGATCACGCCGACCATGATGATCGGCATCACGCTCATGATCGGCCCCGTCTGCTCCACGCCCACGAGGTCGGCGAGCCAGCCCCACTGGAAGACGGCGACGACGGTCCCGAGCGCGGCGAGCACCGAGAGCAGGAAGCCGAGCGCGGCCTTGAGCGGCACGAGGACCGACCGGAAGACGAGCATCAGCAGCACGAAGGCGAGCCCGACGACGAGCGCGAGGTACGGCGCCAGCGCGTCGTTCATCACCTGCGAGAAGTCGATCGCCACGGCCGTCGCGCCGGAGACGAGCACCTTGGCGCCGGTGTTCTCCTCGATGTCCCCCGCACGGTCGCGGATGTCGTGGACGACCTCCTCGGTCTGCGTGTCGCTCGGGCCCGAGGCGGGGACGGCGCTGATCGTCGCCGTGTCACCGGACTTGTTGAACATCGGCGGGGCGACCGTGACGACCCCGTCGACCTTGGAGAGCTCCTCGCCCACCTGCTTCGCCGCGCCCTGCGCGTCCTCGCTGCCCCTGGTGTCGACGACGAGGAGGAGCGGGCCGTTGAACCCGGGGCCGAAGCCCTCGGAGAGCATGTCGTACGCCTTGCGCTGAGTGGTGTCGGTCGGCTGGTTGCCCTCGTCGGGCAGCCCGAGCTCCATGCTCCCGACGGGCACCGCGAGGGCACCGAGTCCGAGGACGGCCGTCACCAGCACCGCCCACGGACGGCGGCGGACGAGCGCGGCCCAGCGCGTGCCCCCGTTGGGCTTGCCCGCGGGGTCGGGCGCGGGGGCGCCCGTCTCGGGGTTGGCGGCGCGGATCTTGCGTCCGAAGATCCGCTTGCCGACCATCCCGAGCGCGGCGGGCACCAGCGTGATCGCGACAAGGACGGCGATGACCACCGTCGCGGCCGCCGCGAGGCCCATCTTCGTGAGCATCGGGATGTTGACGACGGAGAGGCCGACGAGCGCGATCACCACCGTGAGCCCGGCGAAGACGACGGCCGAGCCCGCGGTACCCACGGCCCGTCCCGCGGCGTCCTCGCGCTCGCGGCCCTCGGCGAGTTCGGCGCGGTACCGGGAGGCGATGAAGAGTGCGTAGTCGATGCCGACGGCGAGGCCGATCATCATCGCGAGGGTGCTCGTCGTCGCGGAGAGTCCGAGCGTGGCGCCGAGCGCGGCGATGCCGGAGACGCCGATGCCGACGCCGATGAGGGCGGTCACCAGCGGCAGCCCGGCCGCGATCAGCGAACCGAAGGTGAGGATCAGGACGATCGCGGCGACGACGATGCCGAAGATCTCGCCGTTGCCCATGTCGGGCTCGGCGAAGAGCGCGTCACCACCGGTCTCCACCTCGAGCCCCGCGTCCCTGCCCTGCTGGGCCGCGGACTCGATCGACTCCCTGGTCTCGTCGGTGATGTCCATGGCGCCGACCTCGTACGTCACCGAGGAGTACGCGGTCGAGCCGTCCTTGCTGACGCCTGCACCGCCCTGCGCGTACGGGTCGGAGGCCATGGCGGCCTGGTCTTCGCCGCCGAGTTCGCCGACGACCTCGCGGACGGCCGCGCGGTGATCGGTCGCGGTGATCTTCTCGCCGTCGGGGGCGCGGAAGACCATGCGCGCGGTCGCGCCTTCCGCGTTGGCGTCGGGGAACCGCTCCTCCATCACGTCGAAGGCTTGCTGCGCCTCCGTGCCGGGGAGCGCGAAGTCGTCGTCGGGCGGGCTGGACGCGGACGAGGCCGCTATGCCCACGGCGGCGAGCAGCGCGACCCAGACGAGGGCGAAGCTGCGGCGGCGCCGGAAGGCGAGGCGGCCCAGCCGGTAGAGGAAGGTGGCCACGGTCTGGTTCTCCGGTCTCTCGTGGTCGGGCGACGGGTCGACGGCTGCGCGGGCCGGGCGCGCCCACCGTCTGCGTACGGCGCGGGCATGGACACCACGCGCCGACGCGGGCGCGGAGCGTGGCAGTCCATGCCAAAAGACGCCGCCTCCCAGAAAGGGGGTTGAGCCGAATCGCCGTGACACACGCCACGTCACAACTTGCCGGGCGGGCGAACGCCCGGACCATGGGAGAGGTGACAGACCCGCGCCCGCCCGGTGCGCCGCCCGACGGGCACGGCGCAGCCGAACCACCGCCCCCCGCACCGGACGCCTACCTGCGCCACCCCCACCTCAGCGGCGAACTCCTCTGCTGCACCACGGAGGACGACCTCTGGGTCGCGCACCTGCCGCCCGGATCGCACCGCACCGAGCGGGCCTGGCGACTCACCAGCGACCGCACCCGCCTGAGCCACCCGCGGTTCTCGCCCGACGGCTCGACGCTCGCCTTCGTCTCCTGGCGGAGCCTCGACCCCGAGGTCCACCTCGTCCCCGCCGCCGGCGGGCCGACGCGCCGGCTGACGTACTGGGGCGCCGTCGACACCCGCGTCTGCGGCTGGACCCCCGAGGGGGACGTCCTCGCCGTGGCCTCGCACGGAGAGCCGTTCTCCTACCACGCCTGGGCCTACCGCGTCCCGATCTCCGACCCGGACCAACCGGCGGCCGACTCCCACCCGGGGCTGCGCCTCCCGTGGGGCCCCGTCTCGGAGATCGCCGTCACGGGGGCGGAAACGGAGCGGCGGACGCTGCTGCTCACGGGGAAGCCGCCGCACGAGCCCGCCGCGTGGAAGCGCTACCGCGGCGGGGCGACGGGACGGCTGTGGCTCCAGGGCAGGCAGCTCCTCGCCGACCTCGTCGGCCACCTCGACTCGGCGATGTTCGTCACGCCGCCGGGCGACGAGACGCGGGTGGCCTTCCTCTCCGACCACGAGGGGATCGCCAACCTCTACAGCTGCCGCCAGGACGGCACGGACCTGCGCCGCCACACCGACCACGACGACTTCTACGCCAGGAACGCCGCCACCGACGGCACCCGCGTCGTCTACCAGTGCGCGGGAGAGCTCTGGCTCGTCGACGACTTCTCGCCCTCGGGCAGCCCCCACCGCCTCGAACTCCGCCTCGGCGGCCCGCGGACGGGACGCCGCCCCCACCAGGTACCGGCCTCGGCGAACCTGGACTCGCTCACCGTCGACACCACAGGCCGCGCGAGCGCCGTCTGCGTCCGCGGCAGCCTGTACTGGCTCACCCATCGCGACGGCCCGGCGCGCGCGCTCGCCGACACCCGCGGAGTCCGCGTCCGGCTGCCCGCGGTGCTCGGCGACACCGGCCGGGTGGTCTATGCCACCGACGCGGAGGGCGAGGACGCGCTGGAGATCGCCGACCTTCCGCGCGCCTCCCGGCCGCGCGCACCGCGCCGGCTGGCGGCCGGACAGCTCGGGCGCGTACGGGAGTTGAGCGCCTCCCCCGACGGCGGGACCGTCGCCGTCGCCTCGCACGACGGGCGGCTCCTCCTCGTCGACGTGCGCGACGAGGACGGCAGCGGCAGCGTCTCCGAGCTCATCAGGTCGCTCAACGGACCCCTGGGCGACCTCGCCTTCTCCCCCGACTCCCGCTGGCTCGCCTGGGCGCACCCCGGCATCGGACGCTCCCTCAGCCAGATCAAGCTGGCGTGCCTGGCGGCCGGCGAGGACGGCGCGCGCAAGAGCGCGCGGACCGTACTCGACGTCACGGACGGCAGGTTCGAGGACGAGCAGCCCGTCTTCACGCGCGACGGCCGCTACCTCGCCTTCCTCTCCTGGCGCGGCTTCGACCCCGTCTACGACGTGCACACGGGCGACCTCTCCTTCCCCCTCGGCTGCCGCCCCTACCTCGTACCGCTCTCCTCCGCGACGCTCTCCCCCTTCGCGCTCACCCCGCAGGGACGGCCCGCCGCGGGCGGTCTCGACCCGCAGGAGCTCGGCGGTCCCGACGCCGCCGAAGGGACGCCGACCGTGCTCGTCGAGGCCGAGGGGCTGGAGAGCAGGGTGACGCCGTTCCCCGTGACGGCGTCGAAGTACGCGGGGCTCCATCCCGTGGCCGGCGGAGGGCTCGTGTGGCTGCGGTACCCGATCTCGGGGGCGCTCGGCGAGACCTTCGCCAACCCGGCCGACACCTCGGGACGCCCCACGCTCGAGCACTTCGACCTCGCCACCGCGCGCCGCACCGAACTCACGGGCGACGTCGACTGGTTCGCGGTGAGCGGCGACGGTACGCGCCTCGTGGTGAGCGACGAGGGCGAGCTGCGCGCCGTCCCCGCGGACGAGAGCGCGGACGCCGACTCGACGACCCGCATCGACCTGCGGCGCATCCTCCACGACGTCGACCCGGCCGCGGAGTGGCGGCAGTCGTACGCGGAGGCGGGACGGTTGATCCGCGCGTACTTCTGGGACCCGGGAATGAGCGGCGTCGACTGGGACGCGGTACTCGCGCAGTACCGCCCGCTCGTCGAACGCGTCGCCACGCCCGACGAGTTCGCCGACCTGCTCCGCGAGGTCCTCGGCGAGCTCGGCACCTCGCACGCCTACGTGGCGCCTTCGCGCCGCAGCGAGGGGCCGCCGCACTACCGTCGCCCGCTCGGCTTCCTCGGCGTCGACGCCGTACGCACGGTGGAGGGCCGCTGGCGGATCGAGCGCATCCTGCCGGGCAACTCCTCGGATTCCCGGGCACGTTCACCGCTCGCGGGGACGGCCGTGCGCGAGGGCGAGTCGATCGTCGCCGTCGACGCGCGGAAGGTCGATCCGGTGGCCGGGCCCGCGCCGCTCCTCGCGGCGGCCGGCGGCACCACCGTCGAACTCACCTGTGCGCAGGACGATCCGGACGGCGGGGAGCCGCGGCTGCACCGCGTCGCCGTCGTCCCCCTCGTCGACGAGCGGCAGTTGCGCTACCAGGACTGGATCGCCCGGCGGCGCGAGAAGGTGCGGGCGCTCAGCGGGGGCAAGTGCGGCTACCTGCACATCCCCGACCTCGGCGGCTCGGGCTGGGCGCAGTTCAACCGGGACCTGCGGATGGAGATCTCGCGGCCCGCGCTCCTCATCGACGTGCGGGGCAACGCCGGCGGCAACATCAGCGAACTGGTGCTGGAGAAGCTGACGCGCTCGGTGCTCGGCTGGGACCTGACGCGCGACGCACAGCCGGTCTCGTACACGACGAACGCCCCGCGCGGTCCGCTCGTCGCGCTCGCGGACGAGGCGACGTCCTCCGACGGCGACATGATCACGGCGGCGTTCCGGCTGCTCGGTCTCGGGCCCGTGGTCGGCGCGCGGACGTGGGGCGGCGTCGTCGGGATCACCGGGCGGCACCGGCTCGGCGACGGCACGGTGATCACGGTGCCGATGAACGCGGCGTGGTTCGAGGGCTACGGGTGGTCGGTCGAGAACCACGGTGTCGATCCCGACATCGAGGTGGTCCGCACACCCGTCGACTGGGCCGAGGGCCGCCCGTCGGAGCTGGAGGCCGCCGTGCGGACGGCCCTGGAGCTGCTGGAGCGGCACCCCGCCGCCGTACCGCCCGACTACCGCGACGTACCGGACCGGGGCAGGCCACCGCTGCCGCCCCGCACGTGACGGACACACGGTGCGGGAGCGAACACACAGCGCAAATTGGCGCGTTGGTGTGGTCCGTGCCACGCTGAAAAAGGTGGGTTACGGATATAACGCACATATGGGCCAGAGCAGCCCGTGCCCCCTGCCGAAGGGGCCACCCCACGCCGTCAGCGTCGAGGAGTGACGATGGGCATCGCAGACCAGTTCAAGGGCAAGGCCGAGGAAATGCAGAAGAAGGCGAAGGGCAAGATGAACGAGGGAGGGGACCGCGCCAAGGACACCGGCCAGGAGGCCAAGGAAAAGGGCTCCCGCGAAAGCAGGAGCCACGAGTCCGGCAAGGGCGACAAGAAGATGCGCGGCGGCAACGACGAGTGACACTCCGGGCGCCCGTCGCCCGGCACCGCCCGCACCCGCCCGTCACCGACCGGTCAACATCCCTTCGCCCGACCGCAGTCGGCGGGCGGGACCCGCGCCGGGACCGTTTGGTCCCGGCGTCGTGGTGCGGTCTCCCCGACTCACCGCGGGACACGTTCCGGGCCGACGGTGCGGAAGAGGCTCCCCACCACGGCGGACGCGCGCCGGCTCAATCCTGTGCGCGCGCGGCAGCACGGCCCGCGAGCCTGCCGAGGCCCACGGCGGAGAGCAGGCCGTTGCCCGAGGAGTAGCCCCGCCCTCCGGAACTCCCGGAGAGGCCGCCCGTCACTCCGCCCACGGCGTACAAACCCGGGACGGTGGTGCCGTCCTCCCTGGCCACCCGCGCGTGCGCGTCGACATCGACGCCGCCCTGGGTGTGGAAGAGCGCGGGCACCGAGCGGACGGCGCAGTAGGGAGCACGCAGCGGGCCCATGGGGAACCCGGTTCGCCCCACGGAGTCGGCGGTACCCGCTGAAGCGGCGGCCTGCTGATCCTCCAGGGCGCGGGCGACACGCTCCGCGTCGCAGCCGATGGCCGAGGCCAGGCCCTCGGCGGTGTCGGAGACCCGCACCCCGCCGATCTCCACCAGCTCCGCGAACTCCGGCTCGTTCCCTGCGACGAAGTCACGTATACGCGTGTCGAAGACGACCCAGCTCTGCTCGGCGGAGGCGGCGACGACGACGGCGGCGAACCCCGAGTACCCGACGGTCTCGTTCCCCATCCGCGAACCGTCGGGGGCGAGGAGGAAACCGCCCTTCTCGACCGTCGTCCAGCTGACGATCGAACCGTGCGGGTCGGCCACGGCCGCGTACCCCTGATAGGCGCCCATGTTGAGGAACCGGGCTCCCAACCGGTCTGCCCATGTGAGGGCTTCGCCCGTCGAGCCCTCCGCGCCGAAGTACTGGGCCGCCGTGCTCTCGGGTATCCAGCGCGCGACCATCTCCTTGTTGTTGGCGAACCCGTTGGCGGCGAGGACGACGGCGTGCGCACGCAGGTCGTAGCTGCCGCAGCGCTCCCCCTCGATCCTAGCCCCGACGACACGGCCGTCCTCGACGACCAGACCGGCCACCGGGTTGCCCACCGTGACCTCCACGTCCAGCCGCTTCGCTGCCGCCGTGAGATCCCGGACCAGGCTCTCCCCGCGCCGGTCCGGCGGTGCGTGCAGCCGCTGGACGCTGTGCCCGACGTGCTTGTAGTCGGTGATGAGGCGCAGGTCGACCCCGTGCTCCTCGACGAGCCACTCCACCAGGCCCGCGGACTCCCCGGCGAGCAGCCGCACCAGGTGCTCCGCCTCGTGTGCGCCGCTCTGCCGCAGCAGGTCGGCCGCCATCCGGCCGGGGTCGTCCTCGATCCCGGCCTCGCGCTGGTAGCGGGTACCGGCGGCGGGGATGGAGCCGGTGGAGACGAAGGTGTTGCCGCCGCCCCGCTCCAGCTTCTCGAGCAGGGCCACACTGGCGCCGTTCTCCGCGGCCGCGAGGGCGGCGGTCAGGCCACCACCCCCGGCTCCGACGACGACGACGTCGACATCGGTACTCATCGCGAACCCCCTGTCTGCTGCTGCTCGTTGCGGACGGCCGCGAGGCGCGGCAGGAGCTCGGCGGTCGAGACGACGTCCGCGTACTTCTGCGCCATGTCGAAGAGGTTCACCTCGTGGACGACGGGACTGCGGTCGTAGACCGCGTCGTTGGGCACGGCGACACGGAAGTTGAGCGAGAAGGCGTCGGCGACGCTTGAGCGGACGCAGCCAGAGGTGGTGCAGCCCGTGACGACGAGGGTGTCCACCCCCGCCTCGACGAGGTAGCTGGTGAGCGGCGTGCCGAAGAAGGCGCTCGGGTGCCGCTTCGGCAGCAGTACGTCGTCCTCGGCCGGCGCGACCTCCGCCACGAAGTCGTAGCCCCGCTCGGGTATGTCCATGATCCCGGGGACCTTGGCGCCGAGGCGCCCGGCGTCGTAGCTGCGCTTCGGCGCGACGTGGGGGTAGAGCACCGGCCAGCCGGCCTCGCGGAAGAACCCGAGGAGGGCACCGATGTTGCCGACGGCGTCCCAGCCCACCTCGCCGCAGCTCGTGGTGAACTCCTCCACGGCCTCGTCGAAGGGCATCGGCCGGGTTCCGACGGTGCGGTACTGCACGTCGATGATGAGCAGGGCGGGACGCGTGCCGAGGCCGGCCGGGTGGCCGAAGCCGGCCCGGGCGTAGCGCCGCCGCGTCGACTCGTCGATGGCCCCCGCGCCACCCGCCTCCCACGGCCTGCCGGTGCCACCGGCCGGAAAAGCGTCGGGTCGTGACGTCACAGTTCCTCCTTCTCGACTGCGGCTAGGGCCGCCGCGCCGCTGTGCTCCCTGTGCAGGTAGGCCCCCTGCGGCCGCTCGGTGTCGAGCTTCCCGTCGCGCACCGCGAAGTGGCCCCTGACGAGGGTGTGGACGATCCGTGCAGGGGCGGTCGTCCCCTCCCACGGGGTGTACTCGGCCGCCGAGTGCTGCCGCTCCGCGGTGATGGCCGTCTCGCCTTCGAGGTCGACGACGACGAGGTCGGCGTCGGACCCGACCCGGATGGTGCCCTTGCGCGGGTAGAGACCGAAGAGCTTCGCCGACCTCGTGCTGGTGGCATCGACGAGGCGTGCCAGCGGCACGCCCCTGCGCAGGCCCTCGCCGAGCGTCAGCGGAAGCAGAACTCCCGTGCCGGGGAAGCCCGCCGAGGCGGACCAGATGTCCTTCTCCTTGAACGAGCGGTGGCGGGAGTTGTGGTCGGACCCCACGGTGTCGACGCTGCCGTCGGCGATGCCGGCCCAGAGCGCCTCCTGGTCCTCGCGCGGCCGCAGCGGCGGGTTGACCTTGCCGTACGTACCGCACTCCGCGGCCGTGGTGAGCGTCAGGTAATGGGTGCAGGTCTCGACGAAGAGGTTCGGGTACGCGCTGCGCTGCATCCGCATCGCGTCCAGCCCGGCCGCGCTGGAGGTGTGCACCGCGTAGGCCGAGGCGCCGGTGGCGGCTGCGAGGTAGGCGACGCGCTGCTCGGCCTCGGCCTCCACGAGCGGCGGGCGCGACAAGTGCCAGGCATGCAGGGCCCCTTGGGACTCGTCGCGCGGGCGCTCGCGCAGGCGCCAGACGATCTCGATGTTCTCGGGGTGCGGGTTGACCATCGCCCCGGCGTCGGCGGTGGTTCCCAGCAGGTCGTACATGAACCCGTCGTCGTTGCCCGGCATACCGAGGTAGGCGCCCTCGTCGCCGCGGAAGTTCATGAAGAACTTGAAGCTCGCGACGCCGAGTTCGCGCACGTAGGCGGGGACGGCCCTGACGTGGTCGTCGGTGCCGAGCACGAAGTGGAAGCCGAAGTCCGTGTGGGCACCTGACTCCATCGCCTCGCGCGCAGCGCGGTGCACCTGCTCGTAGGGTTCCGAGCTCATCAGGTAGACGAGCATGCTGGTGACGCCGCCGGCGACGGCCGAGGCGGTCTCGCGCTCGGCGTCCTCGCGGTCCCTGGGGACGCGGATGTCCTTGCCGAGGTGGACATGCGGGTCGATCGCGCCCGGCAGGACGGTCGCGCCGCGCAGGTCGACGGTCTCGGCCGCCTCGGCGGGGACGTCGCGGTCGACTATCCCGGCTATCCGCCCGTCGCGGACGAGGAGGTCTGCGTCGGTGAGCCCGGTGTCGTGGAGGAAGACGCGGCCGCCCCGCAGCCGGAGGTCGTAGTCGTGCGTGGTCATCGTGCCTCCTTCGGGCCGGCGGCTGCGTACCGCCGGTCGAGTGCGTCGAACTGAGGCTTGCGCACCAGCTCTTGGCGTTCCTTCCAACTGATCATGAGGTCGGCCGCCTCGCGGGTGTCCCCGCGCTCCCGCAGGTGGTCGAGGACGGTGCGCATCCCGCGCACGGCGCCGCGCATGGCGGCGTTGGCGTAGAGGGCGACGGAGAAGCCCGCCTCGCGGAGTTCTTCGGCGGGCAGCAGCGGGGTCAGGCCGCCCTCGACCATGTTGGCGACGTGCTTGCCGGGGACCCGGCGGGTGATCTCGCGCATCTCCTCGCGGCTCGTAGGCGCCTCGACGAAGAGGAGGTCGGCCCCGGCCTCCGCATAGGCGGCGGCCCGGTCGCAGGCGGCGCCGAGGCCGTCGACGGCGCGCGCGTCGGTACGCGCGACGATCACCAAGTCCTCGTCGGTGCGGGCCTCCACCGCCGCGTGGATCTTGCCGACCATCTCGGACTGGCTGATGATCTCCTTCCCGCTGAAGTGGCCGCACTTCTTCGGGCTCACCTGGTCCTCGATCTGGACGGCCGCTGCACCGGCACGCTCCAGCGTGCGGACGGTGCGCTGCACGTTGAGGGCGTTGCCGAACCCGGTGTCGGCGTCGACGACCAGCGGAAGGGCGACCGCGTCGGCGATCGCCGCCACCTGGTAGGCCAGTTCGGGCAGGCTGAGCAGGCCGAGATCGGGCGCGCCGAGCTGGGTGTTGGTGACTCCGGCGCCCGAGACGTAGACGGCCTCGAAGCCGGCTTCCTCGACGACGCGCGCAGTGAGGGCGTTCGGCGCCCCCGGAAGGATCAGGGGCGCCCCGGCGGAGTCCGAGTCGAGCAGCTGCCTCAGCCTGGTCGTCGCATTCATGATGGTGATTGCTCCAGTGGGATGGGGGTTTCTCCATGCGGCCCCTCGCCGTCCCCGGGCAGGCCGAGGGCGGCTATGGCACTTTCCATGGAGTGGTCCAGGTGGCGGGTCATGAGCGCCGTGGCCCGGTCGACCTCACGCGCGCGCAGGACGGCCACGAGGTCGCTGTGCTCGACGACGGCCGCACGTGCACGCGTCGGGCGCTTGGCCGACATCGACCGCGCGAGCGAGAGCTGCCTGTGCACCTCCACCGCCGCACGGTGGAGAGCCCTGTTGTGCGTCAGCTCCACGAGCCGCAGATGGAAGTCGAGTTCCTGGGGGTAGCCGGGGGCTTCGGCCGCGCTGATGCGGCTCTGGGTGTCGGAGAGCATCGCGTCCGCAGCGTCGAGCTCCTCGTCCGACGCGCGGGTGCAGACCAGGCGTACGGCGTGCAGCTCCAACGCGCTGCGCAGCTCGTAGAGTTCGACTATCTCCCTCCGGGAGAAGGTCCGCACGAACGCGCCCCGGTGGCTGACGGCCGTGAGCAGGCCCTCTCCCGTGAGGCGTCTGACCGCCTCCCGGAGAGGTCCGCGGCTGATCTCCAACTCCGAGGCGAGGGCGACCTCGTTGAGCCGTTCCCCCGGCTCGATGTCCCCGTTGAGGATCATGTCGCGCAGGACGTCCTCCGTCGCCTTCGAGTAGGTGTTCCTCGGCAGCGCCCGCTTCTGGTCGGCTCCGGACATGGCAGCTCCTCAACTCCCCGACAGTTCTGCACCGACGGTCTCCTTCAACTTGACCGCAGCGACCAGTGTGATCAGTGCGGTGGCGATGACGAACCATGCGGGAGCGAGAGCGGACCCCGTCACGTCGACGAGCCACGTGCAGAGGTACGGCGAGGTGCCGCCGGCGACGGCGCTGCCGAGGTTGAAGCCGAGGGCGATACCGGTGTAGCGGATTCGCGTCGGGAACATCTCGGCGAAGGTGGAGAGGGCTACGCCCATCAGCGCGGAGTCGATGAGGCCCATCACGATGTGCGAGAGCACCGCCCAGCCCGTTCCCGCCTCGAAGAGCATGAACCCGGGGAGCGGGAGCAGTATCGCCGCGACGGAGGCGCCGATGAGGACCGGGCGGCGTCCGACCCGGTCGCTGAGTGCGCCGAAGAGCGGCATGCAGGCCGCCGAGACGGCGAGGGTCGCGGAGGTGGACCAGAAGGCGACGTTCGCCGAGAGTCCGACGACCGTCTGGAGGTGGATGTTGGTGTAGACGTAGAAGACGTAGTACGCGGAGAAGAGCAGGATCGACAGGCCCACGCAGAGCAGGAGCGGGCCGCGGTGGGTGCGGAGCGCCTCGGCGAACGGGGCGCGGGCCTGCTCGCCGGCCTTACCGGTCTCGCCGGCCTCCTCGGCCTCCTTGAACGAGGGGGTGTCCGAGAGCTTGGCCCTGATCAGGAGGCCCACGACGCCGAGCGGTATCGCGATGAGGAACGGGACGCGCCACCCCCAGTCCTCCATCGCGCCGGCGCCCAGGGTGGAGTTGAGGAGCGAGACACACAGCGCGGCGAGCAGCGCGCCCACGAGCGCCCCCGTCTGGGTCGTGGAGCAGTAGAGGCCCCGTCGCTCCGGGGGAGAGTGCTCGGCGACGAAGGACGCGGCGCCGCCGAGTTCGCCGCCGGCCGCGATCCCCTGGAGGCAGCGCGCGAGGACCAGGACCGCGGTGGCCCCGACGCCGATCGCCGCGTAGGTCGGGAGCACGCCGATGAGCCCGGATGCCCCGGCCATCAGCACGACCGTTGCCGCGAGGGCGTTCTTGCGGCCGTAGCGGTCGCCGATGTGGCCGAAGACGACGCCTCCGACGGGGCGGAGCGCGAAGGCGACGGCGAAGGTGGCGAGCGTCGCCAGCAGGCCGGCGGTGTCGTCCCCGCTGACGAAGAAGTGGGTGGCGAGGATGGTGGCCACGTAGCCGTAGACGCCGAAGTCGAAGTACTCGACGATCGATCCGACGGCGCCTGCTGCCACCACCCGGGGGTTCGCCGGGCGGGTCGGTGGAGCTGAGTGGAGAGTTTCGGCCGCCATGCTTCTCCTCCTACGTGCACGGCCGCGGTCGCGGACCGCAAGCGTCGATGCGTCGCGCCCCGAGCGGGGTCGACAGGTAAGTCACGTGGTGCCATGCCGCCCAACCGCCCGGCGACTTCCCGGGACCTGCACATCGTGCGGCGTTGGGGATCACCTTCGGGCGTAGAACTGAAAACTGTCAACAGTTCTCAGGAACCTCACGCAGTGTTGACCAGGGGATACAGCGGGAGTCGGGCTCGTCGGAGCCCGTACGGCGGGGTCCGGCCATTCGCGGCGCGCGAGTGGAGACCGGTGCCCGCGCGCCGCTCCGGGCCGCTGGCGAGGTACCCGATGCCTCGTCAAGTACGTTGCAAACAAGCACGTTTGACGTGCAGTGAGTCGCCTTCTGACTCGCTGGCGCACGCGCACACCTGGGGAGACCTCCAACGCCACCAGGCACTGTCCGTCCGCGCCGAGCTGCTACGGACAAGACGCCCGCGACGGGATTCCGCACTGACCCGGCACCTCATGACCCGCTCCAAGAGGACGCACCGGGGCCGCGGTGACCGAGCCGCAGCCCCGGCGCGCGCACCCTCTCACAGGCCGACGCCGCGCGCCCGGTCAAGTCCCCTTAAACGCAAGGCTGCTCGACCGCGCCTCGGGCGTACGGTGACGGCAGCGGAGCCCGTCGGACCCCGCCAGCCGGACCCGGGAGGCCGACCATGCCCCAGCAGACTCTCGCGTGCTTCGGGTACGACGACTGGACGTGGCTCAACCCGCCCCGGGAAGCGTCCGTCACCGCCGGCCGCGTCCGCGTCGTCGCCGACCCGGGCACCGACTTCCCTTCCGGCCGCGGGCAACGCACCACGGGGCACGCCCTGCTGCGTCCCGCGCCGCTGCGGTTCGCGATACGCGCCGTCGTCACGGGCGCCTACCGCGAGCAGTACGACCAGGCGGGGTTGCTGCTGTGGTGCGGTGCGCACCACTGGGTGAAGGCCGGCATCGAGTACGTCGACGGGGTGGAGCAGCTCGGCGCCGTCGTCACCCGGGTGTCCTCCGACCGCAGCGCCGTTCCGCTCTCCCGACTCCGGGAGAACGGCGGGCCGTTGACGATCGCGGTCGCCCGCGAGGGCGCCACCGTCGAGGTCCGCTTCGGGCTCGCCGGCGGCGAACCCCGCACCCTCCTCCGGCAGGCGTACTTCCCGCCCGGGACCGAGTGCAGCGTAGGCCCCATGGTCGCCTCGCCGACGGGGGCGGGGTTCGCCGCCGAGTTCAGCGGGGTGCGCTTCCGGTCGCCCTGAGCGGGGTTACCTCTTCAGCGCCACACCGCCGAAGCCCGTCGTCTCGGCCGCCGCGCCGCCCGGGTGCTCCGGGTGCCACTGGGTGATCGGTACGAGCCCCGGCGGGACGGCCTCGAGGCCGTCGAAGAAGGCGGCGATCTCCTCGCGGGTGCGCAGGAGGTACGGCACGGCGCCGGTCTCGGCGTAGCCGTCGGCCGCCTCGTTGGCGCCCGCGTCCTCGTCGGTGGCGTCGTGGAGGGAGAGGTAGCTGCCCGGCGGAAGCGCGGCGACGAGTGTGCGGACGACGCGGACCGCCTCCTCGTGCGAGGAGACGTGCCCGAGCACGCCGCTGAGGATCAGTCCGACGGGGCGCGTGAGGTCGAGCGTTTCGCTCGCCTTCGCCAACACGGCGTCGGGGTCGAGGAGATCGGCGTCGACGTACTGGGTGACGCCCTCGGGGGTGCTGGTGAGCAGCGCGTGCGCGTGGGCGAGGACGAGCGGGTCGTTGTCGACGTAGACGACCCGGGCCCCGGGCGCGATCCGCTGCGCGACCTCGTGGGTGTTGTCCACGGTGGGAAGCCCGGTACCGACGTCGAGGAACTGCCGCACGCCCGCGTCCTCCGCCAGGTAGCGGATGGTGCGGACGAGGAAGTGGCGGGCCTGGCGGGCGAGTTCGTCGACGCCGGGGAAGGCTCTGCGGTACTCGTCGCCGGCCTGGCGGTCGACGGCGTAGTTGTCCTTGCCGCCGAGCCAGTAGTTCCATATCCGCGCGGAGTGCGGCACGGTCTCGTCGATCAACGGCTTGCCCTCGGCTTCTGAAGCTGCCATCGGCGGCCCTCCTCGATACGTTCGCGCGGCGGCCTTCTGCCACCGGCCCCAGCAGTCTGCCCGGGGAGGTCCGGCGCGTGCGGGCCGAACGGGCCTTTCCGTCAGGGGAGTTCGGCGGCGCTCAGAGCGGCAGGTTCGAGGCGGCTAGGCGCAGGGCGCGGCGCACGGACTCGTCCCCGCTCAGCTCCGACGACTCCTCGGCGCGCCAGGCCCAGTCCTCGACGGCGACGCGGAGGGCGCCGTTGAGCATCACCGCCTGCACCTTGAGGGCGAGCGGGTCCGGCTGCCGCGCACGGGAGCGCTCGGCGAGGATCTCGGCGAAGACCGCCTCGGCGGCGAAGTGGACTTCGAGCCACACGGCGCGCAGCCCCGGCTCGTCCCTGGTGAGCCGGACGAGGTCGCGCAACGTCCGGCTGTCGCCCGGGTCGTGGGCCTCCGGCCACCCCTCGCCGCCGATCGCGTCGCGGAGCGGGCGGTCGGCCGGCCATCGGCGGAGGACCTCGGCCATGATGTCGAGGGCCACCGTCAACAGGGGGCGTACGCACTGCTCCTTGGCGGGGAAGTAGCGCCACAGGGTCCGGGTGGAGACTCCGGACGCCGCTGCGATCTCCTCGCCCGAGGTGGCGGCGACGCCCTTGGCGGTGAAGAGGCGGACCGCCTCCTGTGCGATCTCCACACGCGTCGCCGCTTTGCGTCTCTCGCTCAGCGGCGGCCTTCCCGTCCGGCCGCTGCTCGTCCTCTTCTCAGCCATGGCGGCCACCTTATGTCCGGTGTCCTTGTCTCCGGCTTCGATTCTCGGCGTCTCATGCCGTTGTGGCACTCACTGCCAATAAGTTGTACGGTCGGCCGCACGGACGGGACTCGGGTACCGCCCGGGAACCGAGCGAGGCAAGGGAGCCCCTCATGAGCAGCAACCGCGACTTCGAGGGTCGCAGCGTCATCGTCACCGGCGCCGGATCCGGCATCGGGAGGGCGGCCGCGCTGAAGTTCGCCGAGCGGGGCGCGAAGATCCTCGTCGCCGAGCTCGCCGAGGAGAGCGCACACCGCGTCGTCGGCGAGGTGCGGGACGCCGGTGGGACGGCGCACGCGGTCGTCGGCGACCTCAGCCTTCAGGAGACCGTCGACGAGGTGACCGCCACCGCGCTCCGCGAGTTCGGGCGCATCGACGTGCTCGTCAACAACGCCGGCATCATGGACCGCATGTCCGCTGCCGCCGACACCGACGACGCCGAGTGGGAGCGGGTGCTGCGGATCAACCTCACCGCGCCGTTCATGCTCGCGCGCGCGGTCGTTCCCCACATGATCGAAGCGGGCGGGGGCGCCGTCGTCGCCACGGCCTCCGAGGCGAGCTTCCGCGGCAGCGCGGCCGGCGCGGCCTACACCGCTTCCAAGCACGGGGTCGCCGGACTGACCAAGTCCCTCGCCGTGATGTACAGGGACAAGGGCATCCGTGCCAACGCGATCGCGCCCGGCGGCACCGTCACGGGTATCTCCGTCGACGCTCAGCAGGGTGCGCACGGTCCCGGCGTCGTCGGCTCGTACATGGTGAACATGGGCTCGCGCACGGCTCAGGCCGAGGAGCAGGCCGAAGCGATCGTCTTCCTCGCCTCGGACGCCGCGAGCAACATCAACGGCGTCGTCCTTCCCGTCGACAACGGCTGGGCGGCCGTCTGAGCGCGGGCGCCCGAGTGACCCGAACTCGGTTCCTTCGCGAGGCCGTTGGGAAGGTCAGGCGCCGTTCCAGCCCCGCGGGTCGGCGCCGCCCGGCAGCACGCCGCTGGGCTCGTAGGGGGCGCGGGTGAAGACGAAGCTGCCGAGGTCGAGGTGGGTGCCCTCGGCCGCCGTGACGGGGCGCAGGCGCTCGCCTGCGTAGTAGCCGTCGAGGCCGCGCCAGGTGCCGTCCGGCTCGGGGCGGAAACGGGAGGCGCGGCCGCCTCCGTCGAGGGCGGCGAGGCTCAGGTTGCGCCCTGAGGTGACCCGCAGGGTGTGGGCGCGGGTGCCCCAATACCAGGTTCCGGTGAGCGCGAGGAGCTCGGGATCCGCTTCCGATGCCGGGCGCCAGGGCGCCGGGATGCGCGGCTCGTGCTCGCGGGTGAGGCGCACCAGGTCGCAGGCGACGTCGCCGGTCGCCGGGCCCGAGGTGGCGTTGGCGAGGGCGATGCCGGCGAGAGCGTCCTCCTCGCTCACCCACAGCGAGGCGAGGAAGCCGGGCATGGAGCCGCCGTGGCCGAAGAGGACGCGGTCTCCGGTGCGGAGCAGACCGAAGCCGAGGCCGTAACCCGCGGACCAGCCGGGGTCGTTGGGGCCCGAGGCCGGGGCACGCATCTCGCGGAGCGTCTCGACGGGGAGGATGCGAGGGTCCCCGTGGAGAAGGAAGCCGGCGAAGCGGGCGAGGTCGGCCGCCGTCGACCACAGCTGTCCTGCGGGGGCCATCAGGCCGGTGTCGACGGCCGGTTCGGGCTGCATGACGTCGGCGAAGGGATGGACCGCCCAGCCCTCGGCGTGCGGGGGCCGGGGGGCCGTGGTCGTGCGCTCCATACCGAGCGGGTCGAGGATCTCCCGCCGGAGCGCCCGCTCCCAGGTGGTGCCTCGGACCTGGGCCACCAGGGCGCCGAGGACCGCGTACCCGGGGTTGGAATAGTGGTGGGTGCGGCCTGCGGGGTGGAGCAGGGGCTCCTCGCCGAAGACGTCCGCGAGACGGGGGCGTACCTCGCCGGGTGTCCGCTCCCACCAGGGACCGCCCGTCTCGGCGGCCAGGCCCGAGGTGTGCGCGAGGAGTTGGGCGACGGTCGCGCTGCCGGCCGGTGCGGCCTCCGGGAGGTGTGCCGCGACGGGGTCGGCGAGATCGAGCAGGCCCTCCTCGCGCAGGCGCAGGACGAGGACGGCCGTGAACATCTTGGTGAGCGAGCCGATGCGGTACTGGGTGTCGGCGTCGGGGACCCCGTTCTCGTCGGCGCTGCGGCCCGCCGACCAGACCAGCGCACCCTCACGCACCAGGCCCCCGACGAACGAGGGCGCCCTGCCCTCGGCCTGGGCGACGGCGACACGGTGGAGCAGGGCCCTGGCGGTGGCGGGCAGGAGCGATTCCCGGGCTTCGCTGGTGGTCATGCGCCCACCCTACGAGCACCCTCCGACACCGGCCGGGGACGTGCGTCAACGGCTGTGGGCGGCGAGGAGGGTTGGGGTGCCAGTCGTCGGTTCGGGGCCGGACGTGTTGCGTCGGGGGTGGGCCGCTGCCGGGGCCTGTCGCGGCTGGATGGCCCGCTGTGCTGCGTCGCGCGGAGGCGGCTTCCACGGACCGCTGTCGGCCGCTCGCCCGTCCGCCCGCCGGGCTGCCCGACACGGGGGCAACTGGCGTGCGCAGCACCTTCGGCGCCAGAGTTGAGCCCATGAGCATCGCCTTCCTCTTTCCCGGCCAGGGCTCGCACCGCGCCGGAATGCTGCACCGGCTGCCCGACACCGCGGCCTCGGCGGGCGTGCTCGCCGAGGCCGAGACGGCGCTCCGGCTGGCGGCGGAGCGTCCCGGCACCGCCGAGCGCGACGGTCTCCTGGAGGTGGTCGGCGTCGCCGAACTCGACACCGGTGCCACGCTGGAGGAGTCCCGCGCCGCCCGCGACACCGCGGTCCTCGTCGCCGGGGTCGCCGGCGCACGGGCACTCGTCGAAGACGAGGACGTACGCCCCGGCGCGCTCGCCGGCCGCGACGTGGGCGGCTACGCCGCCGCGGTCCTCGCCGGCGTGCTCACCTTCGAAGAGGCCGTGGACACCGTGCGCCGCCGCGCCGTCCTCCTCGACGGCGACGAGCCCCGAACCACCGTGGCCGTCCGCCTCGCGCAGCGCCTCGCCACCGTCGTGCGCAGGCCGCAGGAGTACGCCTACGTCAGCGGCTCCCGGAACCTCCCCGTCACGGGCGACACCCAGGCGGTCTTCGACGACCTCGCCCACTCCGCCGCGCACCCCGGCGACTGGGAGCAGATCCTCGACTGCCTCCTCCGCAACGGCGCCGACCGCCTCGTCGAACTCCCGCCCGGCGGCGCCCTCGTGGAACTCGCTGCCAAGCAGGCACCGTCGGTCGTGTCCACTTCGGTCGAGACCGACGGCATCGCTCGAGCGGCACGGAGGGTGCGCGGGGAAGAGGAGTGACGTGTGGCCGGGGCCCAACCTCCGGTCGCCCCGGGCCAGCGCCGTGACCATTCGGCGCGCAGGGCTCAGAGCTGCTTGGCGAAGCACCTGCTCTGGGGCTCGAAGCGGTAGAGGCCGAACTTCTGCGTCGGTGCGTATCCGGAGGAGGTGTAGAGCGACATGGCCTCCGGCTGCATCGTGCCCGTCTCCAGCACCATCCGCTTGCGCCCCGCGGCCCGGGCGTCGCTCTCCAGCTCCGCGAGGATGCGTCGGGCCAGGCCCTGCCCGCGGGCCGCTTGCACCACGTACATGCGCTTCAACTCGGCGTCGCCGTCCGTGTACCCCTCCTCGTTCTGCTCCTGGCTGCGCCAGCCGCCGGTGGCCACCGGGATCTCCGCGTCGTCGTAGGCGAGCAGATAGAGGCCGCGCGGCGGCGTGAACATCGACGGGTCGAGCGGTGTGACGTCCCCCTCGTCGCCGTACCGCTCGGCGTACTCGAGCTGCACTTCGTCGTTGAGCTTCCTCGCGTCGGGGTGGTCGAAATGTACGGGAACGATGCGCATCCAGGAATCCTAGGCCGCCCTCCGGCACAAGCCGTACGCGGTGGGCGGGAGCGCACGGTCCCTCCGGTGTGGGAAAGGCCACGCCTGTACGCAGGGGAACGAGGGACGGCGCACGGTGGCCGGTGCGTCGGCCCGTCCAGGCCGGACGTGGCCGGGAGCCGGAGCACGTGCCTCGCGTAGGCTCGGTCGTCGCCCTCTGAGAACTCGGGAGCAGGTCTTGCACAAGGTGACAACGGTGAACGTCAACGGCCTCCGGGCCGCGGCGAAGAAGGGATACGGCGAGTGGCTGGCCGCCACGGACGCCGACGCCGTCTGCCTCCAGGAGGTGCGCGCGGAGGCCGATCAGCTCTCGGCGGCCGTCCGCGAGCCTGAGGGCTGGCACGCTTTCTACGCACCCGCCGCTGCCAAGGGGCGTGCGGGGGTGGCCCTCCTCACGCGCCGAGCGCCGGATCGTGTGCGTGTGGGCTTCGGCACACCGGAGTTCGAGGACGCGGGGCGCTACATAGAGGCGGACCTGCCCGGTCTCACCGTGGCCAGCCTCTACCTTCCCTCCGGTGAGGTCGGCACCGAGCGTCAGGAGGCGAAGGAGCGCTTCCTCGACGCCTTCCTCCCCTACCTCGTCGAGCTGCGCACGCGGGCGGCGGCCGACGGGAGGGAGGTACTCGTCTGCGGGGACTGGAACATCGCCCACACCGAGGCCGACCTGAAGAACTGGCGCGCCAACCGCAAGAACGCCGGTTTCCTTCCGGAGGAGCGTGCCTGGCTCTCCAGGGTCCTCGACCCGGAGGAGGGCGGATACACGGACGTCGTCCGCGCGCTCCACCCGGACCAGGCCGGTCCCTACTCGTGGTGGTCCTACCGGGGACGGGCTTTCGACAACGACGCCGGATGGCGCATCGACTACGCCATGGCCACCCCTGGCCTCGCCGACCGCGCCGTCAAGGCGTACGTCGAGCGCGCGGCCACGCACGCGGAACGCTGGAGCGACCACGCACCCGTGACCACGGTCTTCGGGGACTGACCGCCGGGACGAGGCGAGCCAACGGCGCCTTCGGGCCGCGGAGTCGGTGGCCCTTGCTCCGGCACCCGCGCGCCGGCCAGGTTCCTGCCGTCGCTTCCCCGGCTCCGGCTGGACCGATGCCGCTCGAGCGCTCCCGGGGCGACGCGGACCGGCGGGCGCTGGACGGCGCGACGGCCCGCGAGTCTTTTCCCTACGGCTTCCGAACGACCGCGCAAAGAGCCGAACCGCCGTCTGCCACAACAGGCTTGATGTCCCAGCAAGGCAGTCGGGCCCAGCTCCGCCGTGAGGTCCCGTCCCGGCCGAGCCGGTGATCACAGATGTACGCATTCCAGTCCCCCGTCATCAGTTCCGACGAGGGAGACCGTACGTCCGGCGCAACTCCTCCGCGACCCCTGTGGATAACTCCTGACGTGGACACATCTTCGCAGACCAAGACGGTTGCACAGGACCGGAGTCGAGCGGCTCGGCACACGCTTTCCCCCTTCCTGCCGGGGCCTCGCTCCCCCAGGGAACGGCCCGTGCTCGTACCTTCCAAGACGGACGCCGGTCGATTGTCAGTGGTGGGTGCGAGGCTCTTCTCCATGACGATGGTGCTGAGCGACGTGGAGGCGGCGGTGCGCCGCAGTTGGGGCGCGGACACCTGCACTCCGGAGTTCCGTGAGCGTTGGAGTGCGGAGAACCCGGCCCGCGATCAGTGCGGAGTCACCGCCATGGTCGTCAACGATCTCTTCGGGGGTGAGCTGATGGTGGGAGACGTGTACCTGGACGGCGTGCGGACGGACATGCACTGGTGGAACAGGCTCGCCGGCGGTATCGAAATAGACCTGACACGGGAGCAGTTCGAACCCGCGGAGCTCGTGACGGAGGGCGCGCCGGTGCCCCGGCCACCGGTGCGGGGCGCGCGGCTCCGCAAGGAGTACGAAGTGCTGCGCGGCCGCGTGTGTGCGGAGTTGGGAATCCCCGACGAGAAGGAAGAACCGTGGTAGAGGCCTCGGCGCGCAACAACTGGCGGGCGGCGCCTTCAAGGCGTGCCAGGACCATCAAAGGACCGTCGACAGACGGCACTTGAAACGCCGCCGTCAGGCGTGGATTCGGGGTGGCATGCCGGATCGGCGGCTGGCAGCATGGCGGCCCG
>NZ_AJTQ01000255.1 GCF_000262345.1 Streptomyces xiaopingdaonensis
CGTCGGAGCTGGGAACGGCGTACGGGCGAGAGGCCCGTACGGAGAACGGGGGACGTAATGCGCTGGGTGCGGTCGGTCGCGGTGATGGGCCTGTGCGCCTTGCTGTGCGCAGGGCTCACGGCGTGCAGCGACGAGAATGTGGAGACGACGACGGCTGCGCCCTCCGGTGGTGAGGGCGGCAACGAGACCCCGGCCGGCGGAGGCGGCTCCGACGGCGGGTCCGGCCCCGGCAAGGGGCCGTTCGCCGAGGGAGGCGAACAGGCCGAGCCGGGCACCCGGATAGGGGCCGCGGGCTCGGCGTGCGAGCTGCCGGTCTCGTTCGAGACGGCGAAGAAGTGGACGGCCGAGTCGGTCGACGGGGACCACGAGCAGGGCGGCTTGCGCCTCGCCTGCGAAGTGGACGCCAAGCCGGCGGGCAACATCGGCTACCTCCGCGTATGGGTGGGAGAGAAGCAGGAGCCCGGCGACGCGTTGCGCCGGTTCGTTCCCGGGAAAAAGGCCGAAGAAGTCGAGTACCGCAGTTTCAAGACAGGTCCGAAGCGCGCCGCGGAAACGGTGTACGAACGCGTGACGACGATCGACGGCGAGGAACTCGACCGCAAGCCGGTACAGGCATTCGCGATACCGGGCGCAAAGGGTGAGGTGGCCGTCGTGGAACTGGGCGGCATGGACGCGGAGGAACACGAGCAGATACGCCCCGCCTACCTGCTCGCCCGCGCCACGGTGAAAGCCCGCTGAGCACGGAACCCACGGGGGCCAACCGAACGGATTCGCGGAGGCGTTGAGACCCGCTCGGCGGCGAGCAATCTGCTGACGCGGGCGGCCGGCCGTCGCGAAAGTGGGCCGGCCCGTGTGCGCATCGGCGGGCACACGTGGGCCGTCACCGACAGCTTTTACGCACCACCGGCATCCGGCGCAGTCCCCGATCGCCCCGTCTCCGAAGGCCCGTCCGTCGCCTCCTCCCGCCTACAGGAGCCCCGGGACGGCGTTTCCTCTCCCGGCGCGTCCCCGGCATGCCCCCAGAGCTCCTCTAGCTCCGCGCGGATACGCCGGTCGAGACCGAGTCCCAGCTCGGCCTCGACGATCTGCTTGGCGAGTGGACGCACGCGGTCCAACGCCTCGGCCACGGCACCGGGTTCGGGCTGAGCTGCTGCGCCTTCCGTCGTCTCACCGCCGGGCATCAGGTGCTCCCTGAAGAGTCGTGTGAAGAGTTCGGCAACGTCGTCGGTGTGGGCACGCAGTTGCCTCCCGGCCTCCAGAACAGCGGCGAGCGGCACGCCTTCACGGACCAGTTCCGCCGAGGCTTCGAGGAGGCGACGGCTGACGTGGAGGAATTCGTCCCCGTCGACGGCGACGTAGCCGATGTCGAGCGAGGCGTCGAGGTTCTCGACGGTCACCTGGCCCTGGTAGTAGTCGGCGAGCTGTTCGGGGGTGAGCCGTACGGGCACCTCTTCGGAGAACGGTGCCACCAACACGTGCTCGAGACCGAGGAGTTCGGCGGCGCTCCGGGTGTCCCTGCCCCGCTCGAACGCGGTGAGCAGGTCGGCTATCCCGCCGAGGGTGTGACCGCGGGCGAGAAGCGCGGTGATGGTGCGGAGTCGGGTGAGGTGGTGCTCGTTGTACCAGGCGATACGCCCCTCGCGCCGCGGCGGCGGCAGCAGTTTCCGCTCGCGGTAGAAGCGGAGCGTCCGGATGGGAATGCCTGCTTCGGCGGCAAGTTCCTCGGTGCGGTACTCCTGCTTCTCGTCCGCGCTCCGGGGCGCGCGTGCGGGTCCGTCCGGAGCGTTCCGGACGAGGGCGCTGGGCTCCTCCCTGTCCGGGCTGGGTGAGCCGCCCCGGGACTCCGCGGCCGCCGCGTGGGGGTCCTGTGCCCGTCCTGTGCTCGCCACGAAGCCAGCCTAATACCGCGAAGACGGTTCGCTGCCCTGGACGGGACTGTTCGTCGTCGTCGACGGTGAAGAGGGAAGCAACTGACTTCCAACCGACACTGGTTAGCCCCTTCATCGTTCGGTTCGTCGGCCCCGCGCACGCACACGTCCAGTGAAATCAGACACCAAGAACGGGTCAATGCATGAATATCGGCGCATACGTCATCGTCGCAATCGGCGCCGGGATCGCCGCAGCCATCGCAATCGGCGTCTTCAGGAGGTAGCCACTACCACTGCCCCCAGGAGGGACGGCGCCGGCAGGACCCGGAGATTCCCGTGAACAAGCTCCCGGTCATTCTCTGCTCCTTGCCGACGCTGCCGGACCGGCATTCCCGGCGCGTGGCCACGTCGCCAACCGCCCGCTCGTCGCCGGAACAGGCGGCCCTCTCTCCTGGCGCCGGCCCGAAATCGCAGGGAGTTGCCAGCGAACGCGACAGTCGACGCCATCGAGAGAAACGCGCCATCCTGTCACTTCACGAAGCGCACAAACAGGATATGTACGTCACTCCGCACCCCGGCACGGACACAGGCTTCAGGCCCACTGCTCCCCGGAAGCGCGACACGGCTCCGCTCCCAGCCCCCGGCCCGGATCCGCACGACGTCGCTTTCCACGCGCCCCTGCACACCGAGCCGCCGACGGGTGCCGCACAACCGCCGCCCGGCGCACGTCCGTTGGCGACACGGCGCCGCCCGGGAAACCGGCGGTAACTTCCGCTCGACGACCCCTACCCATCGGTATGTCACTGCTCTACTCTCCGAACTGTGCCAGTAATCACTGGCACCGTAAGCACAGGGTCGTGTGAGCATTCTCGGGAGGCGCGGCATGGCGGCCGAACACGAGCACAAGCACGTACGGGTGGCGGTCATCGGCACCGGCTTCGGCGGCCTCGGTGCCGCCGTGCGCCTGCGCCGGGCCGGAATCACGGACTTCGTCGTCCTGGAGCGACGCGAGGACGTCGGAGGCACCTGGCACGACAACACCTATCCGGGGTGCGCCTGCGACGTGCCCTCGCACCTCTACTCCTTCTCCTTCGCGCCCAACCCCGACTGGCCTCGCAACTTCTCGGGGCAGCCGCACATCCGCGCCTACCTGGAGGACGTCGCGGACAACTTCGGGCTGCGCCAGCACATCCGCTTCAACACGGAGGTGCAGCAGATGACTTGGGAGTCGGACGAGCTGCACTGGCGGATCGACACCTCACGCGGCAGTTACACGGCAGAGATGGTCGTCTCCGCCACCGGACCGCTCTCCGATCCGAAGATCCCCGACATACCCGGCCTGGAGAGCTTCGAGGGCAAGGTCTTCCACTCGGCGCAGTGGGACCACGATTACGACCTGCGCGGCAAGCGCGTCGCGATGATCGGTACGGGTGCCTCCGCGATCCAGGTCGTCCCCGCCATCCAGCCCGAGGTGCGCAGCCTCACCCTCTTCCAGCGCACCCCGCCGTGGGTGATGCCTCGGATGGACCGGAAGATCACGGGCACCGAGCGCTGGCTCCACGCCAAGGTGCCGGCCACCCGGGCGCTGCGCAGGCAGGCACTGTGGGTGATCCGCGAGCTCCAGGTCGGCGCGTTCACCAAGCACCCCAAGCAGCTCGGCCTCGTCGAGAAGCTCGCCTCGGCCCACATGAAGCGAGCGGTCAAGGACCCCGCGACGCGACGGAAGTTGACGCCGGACTACCGCATCGGCTGCAAGCGCATCCTGCTCTCCAACAACTATTATCCGGCGCTCGCCGAGCCCAACGTCGACCTCGTCGACTCCGGGCTCAAGCAGGTCAGAGGGAACACCCTCGTGGCCTCCGACGGCACGGAGGCGGAGGTCGACGCGATCGTCTTCGGCACCGGCTTCCACGTGACCGACATGCCGATCGCCGAGCGCGTCAAGGGAGCCGACGGCAGCACCCTCGCCGAGTCCTGGAAGGACGGCATGGAGGCACTGCGCGGCTGCACGGCGTCGGGGTTCCCCAACTTCATGACGATCATCGGACCCAACACAGGGCTCGGCAACAGCTCGATGATCCTCATGATCGAGGCCCAACTCCAGTACATGGTCGACTACCTGCGCAAGCTCGACACCCTCGGCGGCGGCCGCACCGGAGGAAGGGTGGCGCTCGACGCACGCCGCGAGTCCGTCCGCGCGTGGAACGCGCACGTACAGGACCGCATGGCACGCACCGTCTGGAACGTCGGCGGCTGCGACAGCTGGTACCTCGACGACAACGGCCGCAACACCACCGTGTGGCCCGGCACCACGGCCGAGTTCCGGAAGGTCACCCAGGAGGTGCGACTCGAGGAGTACGACGTCCTGCGCCCCGGCACGGGCAAGGACGCCGCGCTCGCCGGCACCGCTGCCGCCGGCAAGGGCGCCGACGCGATCCACACGGGGGAGGGGGCCAGGTGAGCCGCCTGACGAAGGGAACCGGCGGACGGTACGTCGCGCCGCTGCCCGCACGCGAGTTGACCGCGCACTCCGCCGACGGCGCCCGCCTCCACGTCGAGGTCCACGGAGCGGAGAAGGACCCAGCGATCGTGCTCTCGCACGGCTGGACCTGCGCCACCGCCTTCTGGGCACCCGTCGTCCGGGACCTCGTGGCCGCCGGCTACCGCGTCGTCCTCTACGACCAGCGCGGACACGGCCGCACCCCGGCTGCCCGCCCCGAGGCGTACACGCCCGCCACCCTCTCCGACGACCTCGTCGCGGTCCTCGGCGAGACCCTGGAGCCGGGCGAGCAGGCCGTCCTCGGCGGGCATTCCATGGGCGGAATGACGCTCATGGCCGCCGCCGACCGCCCCGAACTCCACGAGCACGCCGCGGCGTTGCTGCTGTGCAGCACGGGCGGACGCAACCTCGCCCAGGAGTCGACGGTCTTCCCGTTCCGCTCGGCGGCGGTCCGCCGCAGGACGCACCGCCTGCTGCTCACCGCGAAGGCACCGCTCGGCCCCAGCACGCCGCTCACGAGGCGCGCCCTCAAGTACGCGACGATGGGCCGCCGTTCGGACGCGGCCCAGGTGGAGGCGTGCGCCCGCCTCGTCCACGCGTGCCCCGTTAAGGTCAGGGGCGCGTGGGGCCGGGTCCTCACGCGGCTCGACGTCTTCGCCAAACTCCCGGAACTCACCGTCCCCACGGCCGTACTCGTCGGCACCGCCGACCGGATGACGCCCACGGTCCACGCGCGAGAACTCGCCGACGCGCTGCCGCAGCTTGCCGGTTTCCATGCGCTGGAGGGCCTCGGCCACATGACGCCCATCGAGTCCCCCGAGACCGTCGCCGAAGTGCTCAAGGGCCTGGCGGCCAAGCACCTCGACCGCGCCAACGATAAGGAGAGCGCATGAGCCGCATGAGCCTGGAGGGCCAGGTAGTCGTCGTCACGGGGGCCGCACGGGGGGTGGGCGAGCTGCTCGCCCGGAAACTGTCGGCGCGGGGTGCGAAGTTGGCGCTCGTCGGCCTGGAGCCGGAGGAGCTGAAGCGCGTCGGCGACTCGCTCCACGGTGAGTCGGCCCACTGGCACGCGGACGTCACGGACCACGTGGCGATGGCCCGGATCGCGCAGGAGGTGAAGGACCGCTTCGGCAAGGTCGACGTCGTCGTCGCCAACGCCGGTGTCGCCAACGGCGGTCCGTTCATCGACTCCGACCCCGTCGCATGGCGCCGCGTGATCGAGGTGAACCTGATCGGGGGCGCCGTGACGGGGCGCGCCTTCCTGCCCGTACTCTGCGAGTCCCGCGGCTACTTCCTCCAGATAGCCTCCCTCGCCGCCGTCACGCCGGCCCCGATGATGACGGCGTACTGCGCGTCGAAGTCGGGGGTCGAGGCGTTCGCGCACAGCCTGCGCGCCGAGGTCGCCTACCGCGGCGTGCGGGTCGGCGTCGGCTACCTGAGCTGGACCGACACCGACATGGTCCGCGGCGCCGACGAGGACGACCTGATGCGCGACATCCGCCGGCGCCTCCCCTGGCCGACGAACAAGACGTACCCGCTGGGCCCTGCCATCGACCGCATCGTCGACGGCATCGAGCGCCGCTCGGCGCACGTCTACGCACAATGGTGGCTCCGCGGCATGCAGAGCATCCGCGGGTACCTCCCTGCGCTGATCGGCAACGTCGGCAAGCGCGAAGTGGCTCGTTTCGCACCGCGCCTGGAGTCCGGCGAGGTGGCGACCGGGCTCGTCGGGGCGGGCGGAGCCGCCGACGAGAAGGCGCGCGCCGGGCACTGACGCGGGGCTCCGGCCGGCTCCGGCGAGTGAGGCGCGCCGGGGCCGGCTCCGCTTCGAACTTCCCCCCGCGCAAAGGAACTTGATCGTTTCTGCGTTTCGCGGGAGTGTCACCGCAGGTGAGCCGAGTGAAAGGGGTGGCGTCACACCCCTGGTCATTCATGGCTCAACTACTTAGAGTGCCGCCCCATGAAGTCCGCACAGGTCCCGGACGGGGGACTGCTCAGCCGCTCCCGTACGGTCGCTCCCGCCGGCTGGAGCCGCTGGCTGGTCCCGCCCGCCGCACTCTCCATCCATTTGTCCATCGGCCAGGCCTATGCCTGGAGTGTCTTCAAGCCAGCGGTGGAGAAGGCCCTCGACCTCTCGGGGACGGCGAGCGCGCTCCCGTTCCAGCTCGCCATCGTGATGCTCGGCCTCTCGGCGGCGTTCGGAGGGACCCTCGTCGAACGCAAGGGCCCGCGCTGGGCGATGGCCGTGTCGCTGCTCTGCTTCTCCAGCGGGTTCCTCCTCTCCGCGCTCGGTGCGGCGACGGAGCAGTTCTGGCTCATCGTCCTCGGCTACGGGTTCGTCGGCGGCATCGGCCTCGGCATCGGCTACATCTCGCCCGTCTCGACGCTGATCAAATGGTTCCCCGACCGTCCCGGCCTGGCCACCGGTATCGCCATCATGGGCTTCGGCGGCGGCGCGCTCATCGCCTCGCCCTGGTCCTCGCAGATGTTGGAGAGCTTCGGCGACGACAGCAGCGGCATCGCGGGGGCCTTCCTCGTCCACGGGCTCGTCTACGCGGTCTTCATGGCGCTCGGCGTCCTCCTCGTGCGCGTCCCCGCCGACGGCTGGCGCCCACCGAACTGGACGCCGCCGACCGAGCAGCGGGCGATGGTCACCACCGCTCAGGTGTCGGCGAAGAACGCTCTGCGTACGCCGCAGTTCTGGTGTCTGTGGATCGTTCTGTGCATGAACGTGACCGCGGGGATCGGCATCCTGGAGAAGGCAGCGCCGATGATCCGGGACTTCTTCTCCGGCACCAGCACGCCCGTCTCCGTCTCCGCCGCCGCCGGGTTCGTCGCGCTGCTCTCGCTCACCAACATGGGCGGGCGCCTCGCGTGGTCGGCCGCCTCCGACACCATCGGGCGGAAGAACATCTACCGCCTCTACCTCGGCGCAGGCGCCCTGCTCTACCTGCTCATCGCCACGGTCGGGGACTCCTCGAAGCCGATCTTCATCCTCTCCGCACTGGTGATCCTCTCCTTCTACGGCGGCGGTTTCTCCACCGCGCCCGCCTATCTGAAGGACCTCTTCGGCACCTACCAGGTCGGCGCCATCCACGGCCGCCTCCTCACCGCATGGTCCACCGCGGGCGTGCTCGGTCCGCTCATCGTCAACTGGGTCGCCGACACGCAGGAGGCCGCGGGGCGCAGCGGGCCCGGGCTCTACAGCCTCTCCCTCTACATCATGATGGGCCTCCTCGTCGTCGGCTTCGTCGCCAACGAGTGCATCCGGCCCGTGCATTCGCGCTACCACGAACCCGCGCCGTCGGACGCCGGTGCCGAAGCGCCCGCCGAGACGGAAACGCCCACCGAGACGAAGGAAACGGAGGCCGACGATGGCTCCCAGCAGCGCCTCTCCTGAGCCGACGGCACCCCGCCGGACCTGGCTCGCCGTCCTCGTCTGGCTGTGGGTGGGCGCCCCGTTCGCATACGGCGTCTACGAACTGGCGCTGAAGGTCGCCCAGTTGTTCAACGACTGACAGCTCCCGGGCGGCGGCGGTGTGGGGGTCGCCGCCCGGGTCCGGGGGCCGCGCGGTGCCGGATCGTCCTTCCTATGCCTGGCGGCCGACGACCGGACAGCGTGCGGAGCACGTCGAGTCCCAAGGCGTCCAAGCCGGGGCTGCCGGTCACGCCGTCGGCCCCCTGAACCACCGAGCCCGCCGCATCCCTGCGGCCGGACGAGCGCGCCCTCAGGGCTGTACGCGGTGACGACGCGTAACCGTTCCTGCGTCATACGGACCCGACTCGATGCCTCCGGGCGCCGCACGGCACTGCGGGCGCGCGTCCGGCGCCGCCGAGCGAGCCGGGCGACGGTGAGCGCCGGGCGACGGCCGCCGCACACGGAGCACGCGCCAACGCCAAGTTGGACAGGCTCCGTACGCACCCGCGCGACCCGTAGCCGGCTGCGGTCAGGGGCCGGGAGGGGCGCCCCACGCGTTCCGGAGAGCTGCCTGCACGTCCTCCCCGAGCACCAAGTGCGTCGTCAAGCCCGGCAGAGAGGGCAGCTCCGCCCAGTGCGTCACGGTCTCCTCGCTGCCGAGGCCGTAGGGCAGGCGGACGATACCGTCGGAGTCGACGAAGCAGTCCCTGTGCTCCGTCCCGTCCCCGCTCCGGTGCTGAGCCGTGAAGACCATCGGCCGCACGAGCCAGAACTCCTCCTCCACCGCGTCGGGGTCGGTGAGCGTGTCAGCCGGATACCACCCCGTGATCGCCGCTGCCACCGGCGCACCGCTCCACGGCAGTGCGTCGCGTGCGTCGACCCACGTCACCGCGGCGTCCTGCTCCCTCATCTCCACCCCTCGCTCACGCACTCGGCAAGCCGTCCTCTGCCGTCGGCAACAGCGCTGCGCCGACCTCCGCACCGGGCAAGACGGCTCGGCGTCCGCGAAGGTTGCTCGGAGCGGTACGGGCAGCAAGCCCCCGACCACGGCGCCGCGTCGGCGGTCGAGGGCGCGGCGGACGGCGTCCAGCACCGTCGGCAGGCCGATACCGAGGGCGGCGGACTCGCCGCGTCGGTGCGTTCGGCCCCGTCGCCCTGCTGAGCCGATCACCACGGAAAGCGCGGCGAAGGAGACCCGCCGCGCCGCTCAGGCAGAGGATCGCGCGGAAACTGCACGTCGGCCCCGCGGGGGAGCCGGCTCCCCCGGCGCGGCCGTCCGCTCATCCCATCTCCGCGTCCGCCATCGGCTTCTCGTCTCCCTCCTCGTGCTCCGACTTCGGGGTACGCGCCATCGGCACCGTGAAGGTGACGGGGAGGTTGCTGGGACGGCGCGTCCACGGGGAGGGGTTGAAGGTGACCTCGTCGCGGCTGATGGAGAGGCGTACGGCGGCGAGGCGGTGGAGCGCCGTGGTGACCGCGGTGTGCGTGATCGTCCACGCGGGGTCCTGCGCCGGGCACATGTGCGCGCCTGCGGAATAGGCGAAGTGGCCCCGGTTTCCCGCCGGTCGGGGGTCCGGCGGCAGCGTCGGGTCGGTGGCGTGCGTGGCGTGGAAGCCGAGGATCAGCGCGTCGCCGCGGCGGATGCGGTGGCCGCCGAGGTCGGTGTCGCGGAGTGCGTACCTGGCCGGCATGTTGGTCATCGGCGGCTCGGCCCAGAGCACCTGGTCGAGCGCCTCGTTGACGCCGAGGTCGCCCCCGCGCAGCCGCGCGCCGAACGACGGGTCGGTGATGACGCGGAGCAGCGTGTGCGCGATCCAGCAGGTGACCGGCTCGTTGCCGCCGGCGATCATCATCACCATCGCCTGGAGCTGCTCGTCCTCGCTGTGCAGCCCGGGGTGGGCGAGGAAGGCGGACGTCAGGTCGTCCGGACGGTCCGTCTTCGGCATCTTCTCGCGGTCCCTGAGGTGTTCGCGGAGGATCTGCTCGAAGTCCCGGTTCCCCGCCTGCGAGTCGGGCTGGCTGCCGAAGAGGGCGAGAAGGGCGCCGTTGAGCTCGTGCCCCTGCTCGACGTCGAGGCCGAAGAGGACGGAGAACGCCTGCATCGGCGCGTGCACCGCGTACTCCGTCACCAGGTCGGCGCTGCCGCGTCCCGAGAAGGCGTCGATGAGGAGATCGCACCGCTCGCGGACCTGCCGCCGGAGCAGCCGGGGCGCGATCCCGCGGACCGCGTCGTCCAACGGCCGCCGCAGCCGCTGGTGTTCGGCGAGGTCCTTGCCGACGACGGTGTCCCGGTACCCCATCATCGGCAGCAGCCCCGAGTCCGGGGGGACGGTGCCGGCGGTGAGGTCGCGCCAGTTGCGGGCGTCCCGCGAGAAGAGCTTCTGCCGCTCCGTGACGGAGCGCAGTTCCTGAACGCCCATGACGAGCCAGGCGTTGATGCCGGGCTCCAGCACCACGGGGGCGACCGATCCGTACTCGCTGCGGAGGCTGCGGTAGAGGGGCTCGGGGTCGGGTGTCTGGGTGAGCTCGGTGAGCGACACCGTGGCGTCCGCTGTGCGGACGAACGAGCGGGTCATTTCAGCGCCTCCTCTTCCCTGCACGCCAACGCGTGCGCGGCGAGGGTGCGCAGCGCCTCCCCCGACTGCAACGGGTCGGTCGCGTCGCACTGCACCACGGGGGTGCTGAACGGGATGTCGAGCGCCTCCCTGATCTCGTCGTCGTCGAAGTCCTCGCTGCCGGGGAAGCGGTTGACCGCGACGATGAACGGCAGGCGGTGCGCCTCCCACTGGTCGAGCACGTCGAAACAGTCCTCCAGACGGCGCGTGTCGACGAGCACCAACAAGCCGACCGCGCCGACGACCAGCCCTTGCCACAGGTCCCAGAAGCGCCGCTGCCCCGGGGCTCCGAAGAGGTAGAGGACGAGCGCGGGGTTGAGCGTGATCCGGCCGAAGTCCATCGCCACCGTCGTCTCCGTCTTCGACTCCAGGCCGCGGAGGTCGTCGACGCCCACACTCGCCTCGGTCATCCGCTCCTCGGTCCGCAGTGGTTCGATCTCGCTGACCGACGCGGTGAGCGTCGTCTTGCCGACACCGAACGGGCCGACTACGAGGATCTTCACCGACTGAGTCACCGTGTCCGGCAGATACCGCCCTGCCCGTCCCTTGCGGACGGGCAGCGGTGGCCGCCCGTCAGGCGAACTCGTGGTTTCTGAGGCCATCCAACACTTCCTGGAGCAACTCGCGGCTTGGGGCGCTGTCGTGCGCACGGGTCGGGTGGTGCGGAGTCGGGACCGCCAAGTGCCCGGAGGCGACGAGCTCCTCGGCGAGGACGCGCACGACGCTCACGGGCTGCCTCATGTGCGCCGCCGCCTCGACGACGGACGTGAGCCCCGCGCAGTCGCTGAAGAGACGGCGGTGGCTGCGGCTGCTCAGCGGTCCGTTGAGCGGCAGGGCGCTGCTGGTCACCCGGAGCAGCGTCTCCAGGCTCCAGCCGATCTCCGTCTCGGTCTCGGTGCGCCCCGTGGTGTGGACGTATCCGGGGACCTGGGGGCGCCCTGGCTCCCCGGCGGTCATGGCACCCGCTGCCGACTCGGCGTCCCTTGGTGGTCACCGAACCGGTCGATCTGGAGCTTCATCTGGGTGCCGATCTGACCCGCGTCGATCTTCTGCCGGGTGACGACGGCGAGGCAGGAGCCGTCGCCGGCGATCCGCACGAAGAGGAAGCCTCCCTCGAACTCCTGCATGGACTGCCGGAAGACGTGCCGTCCCGTGCCGAACTTGCGGGCGCTGCCCTTGCCGAGCGAAGCGAGTCCCGACGCGGCGGCCGCGATCCACTCCGCGGTCTCACGGTCGGTGTCGGCGCCCCTGGCGGTCGGCAGTCCGTCTGCGCTGAGCACCACCACGTGGCGCACGCCGGAGACGTCCACCACCTCCTGCACCATCCAGGAGTTGTCGATCTCTTGTGCCATGGGCTTGGTCTCATCCTCGTGAGGTGCGTCGGTCGGTCTCCGTGTACGCGGGTGCGTCCGCGGATTCGGGTGCGGGTGCGTCCGCTGCTGCCGGCGGCCCGGTGGGCCCCCGGCCCGGCGGTGACTGGTCGGGGAGCGCCGACTCCCGCTGTCGGCGCGGGTGTTCGGCGGGTTCCTCGCCTTCGACCGCCGGCTCCTCGTAGGGCGCGCGGCCCGCCTCGACGAAGGCGCCGAGCCAGGCGCCCGTCTCCTGCGCCGACGGCTCGGGCTCCGACTCCACCGGGGCGCCGTGCTGGTCGTCTGCGGGCGACAGGATCGGAAGCCCGATGTGGTCCCTGACGACACCGCTGCGGCGCTTCGGCAGGCGCCCCGATGCTGTGCGCTCGCCCGTCCACTCGGGCCCCCCTTCACCCGGTGGTCGCGGCACCTCGCTGTCCGGTTTCCTCGTCCGGGCCGGGGGAAGCTGCGCTTTCCGCTGTGAACTCGGTACGGCTGCGGGCTCGTTGACGCGCTTGGGCGGTCCGCTCTTCGCCGTCCCGGTCTGGGTGCGCGCGGCGCCCGGGTGCGCCGCGGCGACGGCGATCGGGGCGTCGAGCGCGGGCACGCCGTCCTCGGGCCAGTCGCCGGGGCTCCACAGGTCCTCGTGGAACGGCTCGACGAAGTCGCCCGGTACGTAGACCATCGCGCGCAGCCCCTTGAAGCGCGAGCGGTCGAGGTGGACGTCGAGGTCGAAGCGGCGGGCGATGTTGCCGACGACGGCGAGGCCGATCTGCGGCCCGTGGAGCGTGCGCACCGTCATGGGGCGCTCGCCCGAGGCGATGGGGCGCATGTCCTCCAGGCGGCCCTCCGTCATGCCGAGTCCCTGGTCGTCGACCTGGATCACGAGACCGTCCTGGTCCTCCTCGACCCACGCGTGGACGGTGCATCCGGGCGGCGAGTAGATGGTGGCGTTCTGGAGCAGCTCGGCGACGCAGTGGATGATGTACTCGGCGGCGTGCGGGACGACGGCGATGTCCGGGTCGCCGTGCACACGCACCCGCTTGTAGTCCACGATGCGGCCCGAGGCCGCCTGCACGATCTCGGACGCCACGATCGGGTCGGGCCACTGCTGTCCGGCCCACTCCCCCGACAACACCCTGACGCCCGCGGTGATGTGGACGAGCTGGTTGGCCTCGTGGGTGATCTCCATACCGATCTGGCGCACCGCGTTGTCCCGGTGGTCGCAGAGGCCGAGGCGGGCCTTCGCCTCCATGCGCAGAGCGACCGACTGCATGCGGGTGCCGAGCGTCACGAGGATGTGCTCGTACGCGTCCTGGTGGTCGTCCTCGATCTCGCCCGCGAGGTCGAGGAGGGAGCGGAGCTCCTCGCGCAACCACCCGGGGGCTTCCGCGGGAACCTCGCCCTGGGCGCCCTCGGCCATCACGGCGCGGAGTTCGGGTGCGAACGCGCGGAGGCAGGCGCGGAGGGAGTCGTCGTAGCTGCGCGCCCACTCGCGCCACCTGCGGTCCTGCTCGGCGCTGTTGGCGGTGTGCTCCTCCTGGAGGCGCACCGACTCGGCCCGCTGGGCCGCGAGTTGGTCGCTCAGCCTGCGGT
Source organism: Streptomyces xiaopingdaonensis (assembly GCF_000262345.1). Taxonomy (GTDB): domain Bacteria; phylum Actinomycetota; class Actinomycetes; order Streptomycetales; family Streptomycetaceae; genus Streptomyces; species Streptomyces xiaopingdaonensis. The sequence goes on from NZ_AJTQ01000255.1 coordinate 13,347, forward strand.
GGCAGCTCCAGAGGAAGAGCACACAGGCGAGGAGCGCGCAGCTGACGACGAGGCCGGCGGCGGTCGCCTCGGGCGGCCAACTCGTCCAGGCCGCCCCTTGCAATGCCCCGCCGCACGCCACCAGCAGCAGCGTCAGCGGCCACAGCCACTGGCGTACGGCCCGTGCGCTCTCGGTGGAAGACGGCGTACTCATCTGCCGGCCCGCTTTCAGCTCGGAAGGTGGGTTCTCGATCCGACGGCACCGATGCCCCTGGGGGCGCAACCGGCCGCACGTCAGGCGTTGTTGACGTTGCACACCGCGGTGGACACGCTGGGCGTGCGGCACGCGCCGCGGTACGTGCACACCCTGCCCCTCCGTACGCGCTCAGCGCCTCCTCACCGCGGAAGTTCGCACGATCGCGGGACGACCCGCACACATCTACGCGCTGTCGGGCCCGTGTCCGGACGGGGCGCCGTGTGACGAGGGCGACCGCCGGGCGCCGCCGGCGCGGGGATACCGTGTGCCGCCATGGTTGCGCACAGCGAGGTCGGTCTCAGCCACGTACCGGGCGACACCGCGGCCCACCGCCTCTACGCCCGGCACGGCTTCGTCGAGACGGGAGAGGTGGACGACGGGGAGAAGGTGATGGTGCCGGAGTACGGGGACGGCTGAGCGGGGACGGAGAGCGGCCTCTCCAACCGCTGCGCGTGACCGTCTACTTGCGCTCAGGTACGTCGCAGTCCCGCTGCGGGCGCCCTTGAGGCCACGCGACCCCGACGAGCCGGACGTCGCCGTCGGTCGGGTCGAGGGTGACGACGGAGACGGCCTTGTCGTGCGGGTTGCCGTCGTTGTCGAGACAGAGCCATCCGGTCATGGCGGGCACGCCGTCCCCGGCGAAGACGCGCTCCCAGTGGTCCGCTACGGCCCCCAGCGCCGGCACTCCGCCTTCCGCGCCGCGGGCCGCCTGTGCGAGGCCGTTGGCGGCGAGCCAGACGGAGTCGAAGGCGGTCATGGCCCGCGAGTCGTTCCAGGAGATCGGTCCGCCGAGCTCGGTGCGGTGTGCCTCTGCGTACGTGCGGATCTGCCGGGTCAGGCTGCCGGGGGTGGTGGGGGACGCGGGCCCCGTACTGGTGCTGAAGGAGCGGGCAGGGCCGTCCGGCAGGTTGTCCGGGTTCCACGCGTCGGGGTGCCCCACCGCCGAGTATTCCAGGGTGAGTTGGTCCTTGTGGCTGCGGAGGAGCTTCAGGTCCTCCTTGTCGAGGCTGAGTTGGACGGTCGATGCTCCGGAGGCCGTGATCACCTTCCGGTGCATACCGCGGCACGGGTTCTCCGCCAACGCCTTGAGGAAGAGCGCAAGGTGGGCGGGCCGTCCGGCAAAGTGGATCTCCTTTGCCTCGCTGTAGCAGATCGAGTCGACCATGCCGCCGAACTGGTTGGCCACGTCCCCGTCTTCCGTCGGGCTCTCCGACCGGAACTCGCGCACCTTCGAGTCGGGCGAGACGGCCTTGCTGAACGCCCGCGCAATGGAGCGGTTGTATGTGTCATCGGCCCTGGTGTCCGCGACGAGGACGGAATTCCTGCCGGCCGAGCCGCTGTCGAAGTCGACGAGCGCCCGCGCCTGGTCGGTGTTGGTGGGCGCGGTGCGCGCCATGCCGGGGAAGCGTGCCTCACCGTCCTCGTCGGAGGCGTTCCCCAGCTCGTCCGCCCGACCCCCGGGGCGCGTTGGCACACGGCCGACCCGCATGACCGCCATCCCAGGAACGCAGAACGGGGTGAAAGGGCAAGCCACGACTGAAGCGCGGCTCAGAGGTGCCCCCCCATCAGCGCGGGGTGTTCCGAACTGCCGCTGGGACGCCGCACACCCGCTGCTCCTCCCTGTCAGCGCGGGTGTTCGCAGGGCCGGACCGTTCGTGGAGTCCCCCGTCCGCGCCGCTCGACGCGAGCGCCCGTGAGTCCGGCTCGCGGGACGTTTCCACGTCTCCCACTGTCCGACCAGTTGCCGACGTCCCGCCGACAGCGCATCGCGGTTCTGCGAGAAGCAGCACCCGGTCCGCTTCTGTTCCGGGCCGAGCGATCGGCAGGCGCTGCCGGCACGCTCCCGACGCCCCCGGCACACGGCCCCGCACGCCGACCGTGCGGGACCGTGTCGCGGGCGCCGTCAGGCCGTCGGCCGTGCGGGCAGTACCCTGCCGCGTACCTCGCCGAAGCCGATGCGGGCGCCGTCCGTCCCGGGGGCGGTGGCCGTGAGGACCACCTCGTCGCCGTCCTCGAGGAAGGTGCGCTGTGCGCCGCCGACTTCGAGCGGCTCCTGCCCGTTCCAGCTCATCTCGATGAAGGCGCCCCTGCGGTCGCGCTCGGGCCCGGAGACGGTTCCCGACGCGTAGAGGTCGCCGGTCCGCGAGGAGGCGCCGCCGACGGTCATGTGGGCGAGCATCTGCGCGGGGGACCAGTACATCTCGCGGTACGGCGGCCGGGAGACGGTGTGCCCGTTCCACTCGACGGCGAACTCGATGTCGAGGCCCCAGTCCTCCGTCTCGCGGAGGTACGGCAGGACCTCGGGGTCCTGCTTCGGCATCGGGACCCGCGCCGCCTCCAGCGCGAGGAGCGGCACCACCCAGGCGGAGACGGAGGTGGCGAAGGACTTCCCCAGGTAAGGCCCGAGCGGTTGCGCTTCCCATCCCTGGATGTCCCTCGCCGACCAGTCGTTGACGAGGACGGCGCCGAAGACCCGTTCGGCGAAGTCGGACGTGCGCACCGGCTCCCCGAGCGGGGACCCCGTGCCGACGACGAAGCCGAGTTCGGCCTCGATGTCGAGGCGGCGGCTGGGCCCGAAGGTCGGGGCCGCTTCGGTGGGGGTTTTGCGCTGGCCGTTGGGGCGCACGATGTCGCTGCCGGAGACGAGGACCGTGCCGGCGCGGCCGTGGTAACCGACGGGCAGGTGCTTCCAGTTGGGCATCAGCGCCGCCGCGTCGGGGCGGAAGATCCGGCCCAGGTTGGTGGCGTGGTGTTCCGAGGCGTAGTAGTCGACGTAGTCGGCGACCTCGAACGGGAGGTGCATCCGCACGCCGTCCACCGGGTGGAGCACCTCGGCGGGCACGTCGCCCGTCACGAGCCCCGCGACCCGCTCCCGCACCGCGACCCAGCGCGAACGGCCCTGCCGCATGAAGGCGTTGAGCGACGGCTCGGCGAACACCTCGTCCCCCAGCGCCGCGGCGAGATCGACGACCGTGTCGCCGACGCGGACCCCGACCCGGGGGTCGCCGTCGGGCGGCGAGAAGACACCGTAGGGAAGGTTGGCGAGGCCGAAGAGCGAGTCGTCGGGGATCTCGATGAACGTCATGGGGTGGCCCCCCTTTCTGTGCTGCCGCCCGCCGGGCGGACGAACTCGTCCGGTACCAGGCCGAGTTCGACGAGCTCGGCGAGGGGTTCGGTGATGCTGCAGGTGCCGAAGGAGAGGAACCGCGCCCGGGCTGCCCGGGTGCGCTCGGGATCGGCTGCGAGGGCTGCGACCTGCGCAGCGACGGCTTCCGCCGCGCGCTCGGCGAGCACCCCCGCCAGCTCCTCGCGCTCGGCGCCCGCGGCCGCGCGCTCGGCGGCGAGGAGCAGGTTGAGGAATCCGTGCTGCGCGAACCCGGTCACCGGGTCGGTGTTGCGCACGGCGTGGTGGAGTCCTGCCGTCGCCTTGAAGGGAACGCCCGCAGCCGTGGCCGCGGCGACGGAGGAGGCGAGTTCGTCCACGTCCGGGTAGAGCGCTGCCTCCACGCCTCCGGTGCGGAACTTCGCCCGGTGTCCGGCCGCCGCGCACCCGGCGAGGACCTCGTCCCTGCGCCGGTCGCGCGGCACCTCGACGAAGACGGAAGAGGCCGGGAGCCCGGACGTCACCCGCGCCAGGTCCGCGAAGTACGCGGGCACGCCGGCGTCCCCGCCCACCGCCACCTCGACGCCCGAGACGGTGACGGGCAGCCCGTCGGCGACGCGCAGCGCCTCGGCCAACTGCCCGGGCCCCTGCGGCGCGGTGACGACGAGCGCGAGCGGCTCCCCGCCGCCGAGGAGCGGCCCGAGCTTCTCCAGCGAGGGTGCCGCGAGGACGAGCGGGCCCACCAACTCGGCGTGGACGGCCTCGCGGTGGCGCCGGTGCGCGGGGACGGCCGCCGCCAGCGGAAGCGAGCCGGGCGGGAAGACCGCGGCGTCGTCGCAGAGCCGGTCGGCGAACCGGGGCAGCCGTGGCGTCACGCGCCCTCACCCCGCAGGCCGCGCGCCCAGCTCCACGCGTACTCGGGGTCCTCGGCGTCCCGGCCGCCCTCGCCGACTTCGAGGGGCCTGAACGTGTCGACCATGACGGCCAGTTCGTCGAAGAACTCGGCGCCGATCGACCGCTCGTACGCGCCAGGCTGCGGCCCGTGGGCGTGCCCGCCGGGGTGGAGCGAGACGGAGCCCTGCCCGATGCCGGAGCCCTTCCGTGCGGCGTAGTCGCCGCCGCAGTAGAACATCACCTCGTCGCTGTCGACGTTGGAGTGGTAGTAGGGCACGGGGATCGACAGCGGGTGGTAGTCCACCTTGCGCGGGACGAAGTTGCAGATGACGAAGTTGTCGCCCTCGAACACCTGGTGCGCGGGCGGCGGTTGGTGGATACGGCCGGTGAGCGGCTCGAAGTCCTCGACGTTGAAGGTGTACGGGTAGAGGCACCCGTCCCAGCCGACGACGTCGAAGGGGTGCGTGGGGTGCACGAACCGCGTGCCGACGACCTCGCCCCCGGAGCCGCGGTGCTTCACCAGCACCTCGACGTCCGTCCCCTCGACGAGGAGCGGCCCGCTCGGGCCCGTCAGGTCCCGTTCGCAGTACGGTGCGTGCTCCAGGAGCTGCCCGAACTTCGAGAGGTAGCGGCGCGCGGGGGTGATGTGGCTGTTGCCCTCGATCGCGTAGGCGCGCAGCGGCTCCGGGCCCTTCGGCACCCAGCGGTGCGTGGTGGCGCGGGGCAGCAGGACGTAGTCCCCGCTGCGTGCGTGCAGGACGCCGAAGACCGTCTCGACGTCCGCCTCGCCGGACTCGACGTAGACGCACTCGTCCCCGAGCCCGTTCCGGTAGAGCGGCGAGGGCGCGCCTGCGGCGACGTAGGAGATGCGCACGTCGCCGTTGCCGAGGACGAGGCGCCGTCCGGTGACGGCGTCGACGGAGCGCCAGCCGTCGTCGTCCGCGGTGAGGCTGTGGAGCGTGAAGTGGCGCGGTGCGAGCGGGTGGTTGGGCACGGTGCGCTGGTCGGGCAGGTCCCAGACCTCGGACGCGGTGATCGCCGAGGGGATCGCCCGGTGGTAGAGGAGCGAGGAGTCGGAGGAGAAGCCCTCTTCGCCCATCAACTCCTCGTAGTACAGCCTGCCTTCGGGTCGGCGGTGCTGGGTGTGCCGCTTCGGCGGCACCTCCCCGGTGCTCCGGTAGTGGGCCATGGGGCCTCTCCTTTCTCGCAGGGGGTGACAGGGGTTCGTGCTCCGCTTCCGGAGCGCACCGTGCCTGGATTCTCGGGCTTCTCGGCACCGATCCGGCGTAGCTCGCAGGTGCCCGTCACGACGGGCGGCCGCGTCGACGGGAGGTGTCCTGCCGCCGGGCGGCGAGGCCGACCGGACCTGCCCCGGTGACGACGGGCTCCGTGCCTCCGCCGGCAAGCGGGCGGAAGCCGTGACGACGCGGTGAGAAGTACACCTGGCCTCCCGGATGCGTGTTGCAATAATCGAAACACCGTGTTACAAAGATTGCATCACTATCGAGTCGCCCGCGCCGGCTGTCAACACCTCGCCGGTCGGACGGAGGTGCCCCATGGCCGCTCGCGCCCCGAAGACGGGCTCCGCGGCGAAAGCGGAGTCGGCGGAGTCCGGCCGCAGGGCCGACGGCTCCCAGACGCTCCAACGCGGCCTGCTCGTCCTCCGGATGCTCGCCGAAGCCCCGCAGGGCCTCACCGCCTCCGAGATCGCCGCCCGCCTCGACGTCCACAGGTCGATCGCCTACCGGCTGCTGACGACGCTCAGCCGCAGCCACTTCGCCGTACGGGACGGCAACCGCTACCGAATCGGCGTCTCCTTCTTCACCCTCGCCGAGCACTCCCGCCCGCCCCTGCTCGACGTCGCCCAGCCGGTGCTGCGCACCCTCACCCACCGACTCGGCGCCACGGCCTGCCTCGTCGTCCCCGAGGACGACTGCGCCGTGGCCGTCGCCGTCGTGGAGCCCCCCGGCCCCGGGCCGCGGTTCTCCTACGGCGTCGGGAGCCGCGACCCGCTCCAACGCGGCGCCGCGGGACTCGCGTTGATGATGGGCGGGGCGCGGCCCGAGTCGCTTCCGCGGGCCGTCGCGGCGCGTGTCGCGCGGGCCGTCGAGGCGGGGTACGTCTCCAGCCACGACGAGGTCGTCGCCGGCACCTACGCCGTCGCCGCGCCCATCCCCGTGCCCGCGGGGGAGCAGCCGGCGGCCGTCAACGTCATCACCCACCGCCAGGAGCTCGCCGACGGTGCGGTGCCCCATCTCGTCGAGGCCGTCCGGCGCATCGGCGAACTCCTGCGCCTGCCGGGGAGCTGAGCCCCGGCAGCGACGTCCACCTCCCGCACGCCGGCACCCGTACCGCCGCGGTGGCAACTCCTCTACTCTGCCGTGGAGTTGCCCCCCACCCGCGAGGTCCGACCTGTGACGTCCGAATCCCCCAGACCCAGACACCTCACCCTTGGGCGCGGCCTTCTCGCGCTGGTCCTGGCGGTGCTCACCGGTTTCCTCGCCGCGCCCGCGGATGCCGCCCCGCCGGAGGCGGCGGAGTCGCTCGCCGACACCACGGCGGTAGGCGTGCACAACGCCTACGAACAGGACAAGTACCCGTACTTCACCGAGGCGTTGGAGTCCGGGGCCGCCCTGCTGGAGCTCGACGTGTGGACCAACGCGCTCGGGAAGGGCTGGCGCGTCTCGCACAGCAATCCGCTCGGCAACGTCAACAACTGTGCGGACGGGAGGAGTTCGGGGACACGCAACAGCGACCTCGCCGGCTGCGTCGCGGACATGGCCGCCTGGCACGCGGCCCATCCCGACCACCCGCCCGTCCTCGTCAAGCTCGAGATGAAGGACGGCTTCTACGCCAAGGCCGGCCGCGGCCCCGCCGAACTCGACGCCCTGCTCGACGACGGCCTCGGCGACGCCGTCCTCTCACCGGGCGACGTCGCCGAAGGGCACGAGGACCTCGACACCGCCGTCCGCGCCGGGGCCTGGCCCCAACGCGCCGAACTGGCGGGGAAGTTCCTCTTCGAGCTGATCCCCGGGACCGTCGAGGAGAGCAACCCCGCCGACGACCTGTGGACCGACGAGGAATACGCCACGCACCTCCGCGACCTCGCAGCAGCCGGCGACCTCGACTCGGCTACCGCCTTCCCCGCCGTGCACGGCGCCGAGGCGGGCGACCCGAGGGCGGCCCGCTACGCGGCCGACCTGCGCGGCTGGTTCGTCGTCTTCGACGGCGACGCCTCCGCGTACGCGGACGGGACGATCGACACCGCCTGGTACCGCGAGAACGGGTACCTCCTCGTCATGACCGACGCACACCTCGTCGCCCCGGAGATCGACGCCGTCTCCCCGGAGCCTCGGGAAGCCCTCGACCGCGTCACCGAACTCGCCTCGCAGCACGCCAGTTTCGTGTCCTCGGACTGGTATCCGCTTCCCGACGTACTCTCCACCGTGGTGCCGCGGGGGTAGGCCGGCAGCTCGCATGTCGGCCTGCGGCAGGGAGTTGGGAGCGCGCCGGGAGCCGCATCCTCCCGAATCCCACGGTTTTCCGGAGGTTGCGCCGGTCGCCGCGGAGGCGTCGTCCATAGTCCGTGCGACGCACTCGCGGTGGCGGGCAAAAGTCATTGAAGGCGCAACTACCCCTTGTTCAGGGGAACTTGCCTGCGTGAGACTCAGGACGGCTCCCGACCCGCGGACACACCCGGGAAGCCGCTCTCCACTCTGCGCACACTCCCCTCAGGAGGTACGGATGGCAACGAGACGTCGTAAAACCGGCTTACTCTTCGGTCTGCTCTCGACCCTCACCCTGACGCTGATCGGCACCACCCCGGCCTCCGCCGCGACGGCGACATGGAACCTGGAGGCCGAGAACCAGCGGATATGCATGAGGACGAGCCACGGGTGGCCCAACACCTACGCCTACGCCCCGGTGAGCGGCAGCTGGTCGACCACGATCCGGACCGGCGTCCGGAACCTGCCCCCCGGCTCCTCCAGCATGGGCGGCATGACGCTCCAGCCCGGTGAGAACCACCGCCGCCCCGACGGCTCCCTCGTCCTCAACGCCACCGTCCACCTGTCGCTCGCCCCTGCTCCGGTCGGCGATTACACCGCCGAGATCTGGGCCAGCGACGGAACGGAGACCCAGACCGACGAGCTGCTGCTCTCGTACCGCGACAAGTGCTGACGCCTCCGGAACGAACCTGAGCCGCAGCGGCCGGACGAGGGCGCCGACCCTCGTCCGGCCGCTGCCGCCGTAC
>NZ_AJTQ01000256.1 GCF_000262345.1 Streptomyces xiaopingdaonensis
TGCGGCGGCAGCGGCATACCCACCGCACCTCACGGAACCCGGCACGCACGTCGCGAATGGCGCAAAGCCTCCGAAGCCGACGCAGAATGCCGTCAGTCCCGACCGCGACACATGCGCGGGGCGCACTCTCCTCGGGCGGCTCGGGGCTCGAAGCCCCTCATCTCGCACGCCGGTCCGCGCTGCCGTCCGCCCCGCCCGGTTCCGTCCGAGACGACCCCGCCCGTCCCTGGACGGCAGCCCAACGTGTAACGTACATGCGTACTATTCGTCCGCTAGATCCCGTGCACCCGGTGCACACCAGCCAGATCCCAGTCAGATCCCCAGGCCGCGTCCCCGGACGACGCCGAGGGAGAGAGCCACCACGCCCGCTCGCGACACCGCTGCGGAACGCAGCGCATACCTCAGCCGCAGAGCCCGCGCGCGTGACCGCCGTCGGACCCCGGCCGACGGAGAACCCCCGCGCTCCGCCGACGCGCTCCCCCGAGGTGAGAACCGTGAGCCAGCGCACCGACGCCTACGACCCGACAGCCTTCCGCGAGGTATTCGAGCGGAACTTCACCTACCTCGCCGGCTTCGCCCGCAACACCCACCGCTACGCCACCAGGCCCGCGCTGAACGACCCGGCGACCGGGAGGAGTTGGACCTACGCCGAACTCGGCGCCGACGTCGACCGGCTCGCCGCGGGGCTCGCCGCGTACGGCGTGCGTCCCGGCGACCTCGTCGTCCACCAGCTCCTCAACGGCCCCGAGTTCGCGCTCCTCTACCTCGCCACCCAGCGGCTCGGTGCGATCGGCTCCCCGATCAACTTCCGCCTGGCGCCCGGCGAGACGGCCCACGTGCTGAACACGGGCAGGCCCGCCGCTTACGTCTACGACGCCACCCTCGCGGGCGAGGCGGTGCAGGCACTCCACCTCGCCGGGCACGCCCCGCCGCTCGTCGTCCAGGTCGACGCACCGGGGGCACCCGGCCCCGAACCCGCCCCGGGCGCCGTCCCGTTCGCCGAGGTGCATGCGGCAGGCGCCGGGCGCCAGGCGCCGCCGCAGCCGGAGGCCGGCCTCTACGGCGAGACGACCCGCCTTTACACATCGGGCACCACGGGGCTCCCCAAGGGCGTTCCGCTCAACAACGCCAACGAGGTGCTGTCGGCGCACGACGTGATCATGCACTTCCCGCTCACCCCCGAGGACCGCACGCTCAACATGAGCCCGTGGTTCCACCGCGGCGGCCTCTACGCCGGCGGCCCCAACCCCGTCTTCTACGTCGGCGCCGAGGCCGTCCCGCTCCGCCACTTCGACGCGGAGCGCGTCCTCGACCTCGTCGAGGAGCGCGGCCTCACCTTCCTCATCGGGGCACCGACCAACCTGGAGCGCCTCGCCGACGCGCAGGAGGCGCGCCCGCGCGACCTCTCCACGCTGCGCGGCATCGTCACCATGGGCGCCCCGCTGGAGCGGCAGGCGTGCCTCCGCTACCAACACGTCCTCACCGAGCGGATCTTCAACGGATACGGCACGACGGAGGCGTTCTGGAACACGTTCCTCCGCCCCTCGGACCTCCCCGACCACGCCGGCACCGCCGGACGCGCCTGCACCGACGACGACGTCGCCGTGGTCCGGGTCTACGAGGACAGGCGCGCCGCGCCCGACGACCTGGCGGCGAAGGACGGCACCGAGATCGGCGAGGTGATCGTCCGCTCCCCCAAGTCGGCCTACTCCTACGCCGGACTCCCGGAGGAGTCGGCCGAGAACTTCCGCGACGGCTGGCTCTACATCGGGGACCTCGCCACCTGGGACGAGCACGAGTACGTCACCCTCGTCGGCCGCCGGGACGACATGATCCTCAGCGGTGGCGAGAACGTCCACCCCGTGCAGGTCGAGGAGGTGCTCAACGAGCACCCCGGCATCGCCGACTCGGTCGTGGTCGGCGTCCCCGACCCGGAATGGGGGCAGTTGGTGACGGCGTACGTGGTCCGCTCCGACACCTCCCTCACCGCCTCCGAGTGCGACAAGCACTGCCGCGGCCACTCGATGCTCGCCCCCTACAAGCGGCCGCGCGCCTACCGCTTCGTCGAGGAGCTGCCCGTCACGGCGACGGGCAAGAAGATCCACTACCGGATGCGGGAGCTCGCCGCACGGGAGGCGGCCGAGGGCACAACCGAACGAGTGCGGTGAACCCACCCGGGGTCGGCGGCCGTGCACGCCGTGCGGTGTACGCGGCCGCCACGTACGGATGCCAGTCGCCGAAACCTCGTGGGAGGCCGCACTCTCCGCAGTCACGAGGGCGGCGTCGAACGAACCAGCCCTCGGAAACGACCGGTTGGTGCGCGGCGAGTCGTTCCGCCCGGACAAGCACTGTCCGACTCGCCTGACCGACTGCCGGTCGGGCCGCCCGAGAGGTCTCGTCTGCAAGTGACCGGCTGCACGAAAGAAGCCTCGGGCTCCGGCGTCTGCCTCCCGGGCAGTGTCCGCTTGTCATTGGCCGCCGCGATCCAGATTCCCCGAAGAGGCGTCGATGTCTGCGATAAAGACCTCTCGTGGTTTGCGAAAGTCGCAGCCGACATGGTTGATTGGCAGTGCTCGAACAACTTTCGCATGTGTACCACTATTTGACACCGCCGAGGGCCTTCGGCCGCTCAGCAGCGGCGGCGGCTACGCACACGCATCAGCGCGTTGTCCGTGTAACCGCAAGGCAGGAAGAGGATGTGCCATCTTGGGACGCGGCGCATACAGGGTGAGAGCCGGCGCCTCAGCCATACGGCACCAAGTGCCCGCTTTCATGCCTGAATTGCAGGACTCGAACCGGTACCCGGCCACCTGTCCGCCACCTGCGGATCGACAGGACTTCGTGCACCCGGCCTCCCTGGAATTTTGGCACCTCCGAGTGTTCACCGAATCTCCACAGAACACATACCGGCGTCACTGGAATCGCACATCTCCGTGCGTGCTGATTCAGCGTCTCGAAGCGTGGACTGATCTCCCTTCTCCCCTACGGCAGTTCAAGGGTGGGCGGCGGTGGAACACGCACACCGATGCACCACGTACGAAGGCGGCAACCCTGCCGCGCACGTACTCACCGCTGCGGCAGTGAAGTTGAGAACGAGCATCACCCATCGGGGCACGGCCTTCGACACGCCGTCGGAAATCGCCACCCCGAATGCACCCCCCTCACTCAGTAGATGCGGAGTGGCTCCATGGCTACCAGAACCCTGTCCAAGCGCAAGATCATCGTCGCCGCCTCCGCCGGTGTCGTACTCGCCACCAGCGTCCCCGTCATCGCCATCGCCGGGTCCGAGACGCCTCCGCCGGAGATCGCCGCCAAGGGCGCCTCGCTGTTCGACGAGAACGGCGAGCAGGTCTTCGGCAAGAAGGTGAACGACGACCGGGCGATGGCCAGCACGGTGAAGATCATGCTCGCCTCCACGGTCCTCGACGACGAGAACGCCGACCTCGACCGGAAGGTGACCGTCAAGAAGGCGTACCGCGACTACACCCTCGAAAACGGGACAAGCACCGCGGACCTGCAGACCGGCGACGAGCTGACGGTCGACCAGTTGCTGTACGCCGCCCTGCTGCCCTCCGGCGCCGACGCGGCCTACGCTCTCGCCGACACCTTCGGTGAAGGGGCCACCCTGGAGCAGCGCACCCAGTCGTTCGTCGTGAAGATGAACGCCAGGGGCAAGGAAATCGGCCTGACGAAGACCAAGTTCGATTCCTTCGACGGCACCAGCAGCGATTCCACCACGCCCGCGGACCTGGCGAAGCTGGCCCAGCATGCCATGCAGAACGACACGTTCCGCAAGGTCGTCAAGACCAAGAACTACGAGACAGAGGCCCCGGCTGCCAACGGCCGCACTCGCTACTACGAGTGGGACAACACCAACCAGCTCCTCGGCTCGTACAAGGGCATCACCGGTATCAAGACCGGTACGACCACGGCGGCAGGCCCCTGCCTCGTCTTCGCGGCCACGCGGGACGGCAAGACCCTCACCGGCACGGTACTCAACAGCAAGGATCGCTACGAGGACGCGGCGAAGCTGCTCGACTACGGCTTCGACTCGGACGACGCGGACGACATGAAGATCCGCAAGCTCCCCTCCGACGCGCAGCGCGACTGACGCACACGACACACGCGGCGGGCCCGGTCACCGAGTGACCGG
>NZ_AJTQ01000257.1 GCF_000262345.1 Streptomyces xiaopingdaonensis
CGTGAGCCGCCGGATCGCCTCCGAAGGTCGGCTCGCGCGGGTGCGGTTCTCTTCTTGACGCGGGCAGAGGGGCACCCGCGCTGTTCCGCCGGCGGTGAACCCCGTCCCGACCGTGCCCGACGCCCACTACCGTCCGATCTCATGACGACGGTTACCACGCGCACGATCGAGTACCCGGCCGACGCTCTGTCGATGACGGGGCACCTTGCACTCCCGGCAGGTATCGACCGCAGGCCCGCAGTGCTGCTCGGGCCGGAAGGCATGGGGCTCAGCGACGTCGAACGCCGTCGGGCCGACGCCCTTGCCGAACTCGGGTACGTGGCGCTGGCCTTCGACCTCCACGGCGGGCGCTATCTGGACGATCCCGAGGAGATGCTGGCCCGCTGTCTGCCGCTGCTCGACGACCCCGACCGGATGCGGGACATCGGCCGCGCGGCGCTCGACGTGCTGCGCGCCGAACCGCGGAGCGACCCCGACCGGATCGCCGCCGTCGGCTACGGCACCGGCGGCGCGATCGGGCTGGAACTCGGGCGCGACGGCGTCAACCTGCGCGCGATCGCGACCGTCAACGGACTGACCACGGGCCGGCCGGGCGAGGCGGCGCGCATCCGCTGCCCGGTGTGGGCCGGGGTCGGTTCGGAAGACCCGATCATGCCGCCCGCGCAACGGGACGCCTTCACCGCCGAGATGCAGGCCGCGGGCGTCGACTGGCGCCTAGTGGTCCACGGCGGCGCCTTGCACGCCTTCCACCACCCGCCGGTCGACCACCCCGCACCCACCGGCGTCGGATACCACCCACGGCATGCGCAGCGAGCCTGGCACGACGTCGTCGACCTGCTCGCCGAGTGCCTGCCCGTGACGGAGTGATCCGGTCATTCCACTGGCGCATGCGGTCCCGCCGCTTCGTCGGCGCAGGACGCTGACTACGCGTGCCCAAGATCCGGCTGTCCACGCCCTCTTCGGCCGGTCCGGCGAAGCAGGAGTGTCGCTGGATCGACCGAAGGATGCGTAACGGGTGCTCCTCGAGTCCCGACGCCAGGAAGGACCGACGCGCAGCGGGCAGTCGGTGCGAGGCGGACCCGCACGTGCGTCATTTCGCGGTGACCGCGTGCTCTAGGCGCTCGCGCAGGCTACTGACGTCGTTGCTGGTGGTGTGCGGCTCAGTTTCCTCGTACAGCTCACTGAGCCGGTCGGCGACGCGGGTGCTGTGCAGGCCCTCGGCGATGGTGAGCGCGGTGGTGGCCTCCTGGCAGGCCCCGGCGAGTTCGCCAACGGCCAGGTGGGTGCGGGCGAGGCCGATGTGGTCGAACGCCTTGGACCGTACGCGCTCGGAGGGGCGCAGCCGCAGCGCGTTGGCCAGCATGGCCAGGGACTGCTCGGCGCGCTCGGTGCGCTGCCGGCCGGTGACCTGTTTGGCGGCGATCTGGTGGGCGATGCCGAGGGTGGCCGACATCTCCGCCTCGTCGAAGAACGCCGTGTGCAGCGGCTCTTCGCCCGGCACGATGCGGGTGAAGGCGTCTTCGGCTTCCCCGGCCGCGCGCTGGCTCTCCTCCAGCTCCCCGCACATGGCGCTGAAGCGGGCCTGGAGGGAGGCGAGGACGGCGCGCGTGCCGGGGCCGACGCTGCGGCGCGCCCCGTACTGGGCCAGGGCGACCAGTTCGAGCGCGTCCTCGACGTGCCCCAGGTGGGACATCTGCCGGGCCATGCACTGAAGGATGTGCGCGCCGAGCTGCCGGTCCCCGCCTTCGCTGGCCGCATGTACCGCGGCGACGAACAGGCGCTGTGCGCTGGTGTGGCGGCCCACATCGAAAGACATCCATCCGGCGACGCTGCCCAGGTCGGCGACGGCGCGGAAGAGACGCCGCCCGGTGGCCTCGGTGTAGGTGGAGGTTTCCAGCAGCTCGTTGGTCTCGGCCATCTGCGCCACGACCGCGCGGCGGGAGAGCAGGCCACCGTGCCGGTTGTCGCTGTCCCGGAAGGCGGCGGTGAGCTGTTCGACGGCCTCCACCTGCGCGCTGCCCAGCTTCCGGCCGCGGGGCTTGTCCGGCAGGGAGGCGGGTTTCGCCGAGGGCCAGCGGCGTAGCGGTTCCAGCAGGGCTTCGGCGGTCTGAATCTGGGTGGTGTCGTCGCTGGTGCGGGTGTGCGGCAGCATCAGATCACTCCGGGTGAGGCGAGCGATGGCGGCGATGCTGGCGGCGTGCTGCCACGGCAGGTCAGCGCCGTGGCCGGGAGGTTGCTGCGGGCCGGGCAGGCCCATGTCCGCGGGGGTGAGCGGCAGGGCGAGCCGGGCGCCGAGCACGTCCGCGATCAACTGCGGCACGGGCGGCCGGGGCCGCTCCCCGCCTCGCCAGCGCCGCACCCGGCTCTCGTCGGGGTTGATCTGCCGGTGCCCTGCGGCCCGCCCCCGCGTGGCCACCTCCTGCGCGAGGACGCCGTCGGACAGCTCCGCGCGCTCCATGAAGTGTTCCAGGAGCACATTGCGCTGCTTGGGCTGCCGCGCCTGTCCCATCCCGGCCCTTCCCTCGCACCCGCGCCATGCCACCGAACTTTCGAGCCTATGGCGCATGCAGCAGAGCGGGAATGGCGCCGGAGAATTCGCCGGGGTTTCGCCGGGGCCCGCGCCGGGACCGCGCCGCCGGTTTCGCCGCCCTCCGCCGACGCACACCGGCTGACGCCGCCGCGCGCGCCTCTGCTGCCGTGGGTATGCCGCCGCGAGGTGAACGGCGCCCGGTCCTGCTGCGCCCGCAGGATGACCCGCTACTGCGCGAGTTCCTCACCCCGTGCTGCGATCGTCGCCGCCTTCGAAAGAGGGAGTCCTCACGGCGACACGGGCGGTCTCTTCAACCGACACTGAAACAACACGACTTACGAGGAACACCGCGTCCGCGCGAACAACCACCAATGAGTTAGGCATCCGCTCGGACCCGGGACGGAGCACCGGACCCGAGCGGGGTCTCAACCGCGGGGTGAGCGGCGGTAGGTGCGGACGCGTTCGAGGGGGCGGAGAAGGTGGAGGCGGCCGTCGTCCAAGTGGAGCACCCGGCCGTGTCCCGAACTGCCAGGAGCGTAGAGATCGACGACGGTGACCCAACGTCCACCGTGCAGGACGCGGTCGCCGCGTTGCAGGTCGAACGGGCCGAGTCCGCCGGAGAGTTCGTACCAGCCGGTGCGGATCATGGTGGATTCCTAGAGGTAGATCTTGGCGTGGCAGTCGGCACAGCGCTTGCCGTCGGGGGTCAGGGTGCGGTGCCGGCAGGGTCGCTCCCGCGGCTGCGGCTGCGGCTGCGGCTGCGGCTGCGGGTGTCGTTTCTTGAGCACGTCATGCTCCCCAGCGAGTGAGCCAGGCGGCGCACAGCACGAAGCCGATGCCCGCGGTGATCGAAAAGAGGAGGAGTGGGCCCGCCCACGCTCCGATGCGGCGCCGGGCGGCGTGCGCGGGCCGGGTCATAGCCACCGTCCCGGGATGGCGCGGTACGGGCGGGTGACGTGCTCGCGGTAGGTCAAGTGCGCGGCGTGCGCGCGGAGATGGGCGGGTACCCAGTCGTGGGCCACGTCGGCGTCGGTGCTCGGCGGGCCGGTCTCTGAGCAGACGGCGCACTCCATCGCGTACGAGTGCGGCTCGGCATCGGGCTCCTCATCGCGAACGATCGCGTATCGGCGCAGACGGAAGACAGTGTGGGACATGCAGGATCACCCCGGGAAGGCAGGTAGCGGGACAGGGAGTGCGCGGAGCAGGAACGTCGCTGGTCCGCGGAGGCGCGGGGCCGGACGTGTCAGGGCTGCTCGCCTATGCCCTCGGAGCAAGCCACCTCGGCGGCTCGTGTCGTGCGAGCTGCGGGCACGCGGAGAGGGCGCCATGCTGCGGCCAGTTCAGCGGGGAGCAGCCAGTACAGGCTGCCGGTGTGTCGTGTTCCGTCCGGCATCCAAGGGGTGGCGGCGGGTGCGATACCGGCTGCGGCGTCTGCAATGCGGACTCGGCGAGCGCGATCCTGTGGGGTTCTGCGCATGAGCGGCACGGGTACCTCCAGCATGTGAAGGTTACTGAGAGTCACACTTTAAGTACGCCGGGGCATGGGCGGTATGGCACTCCCGTTGGCTCCGCAACGGAAGTGCCATATGCCGCAACTAAGCAGGCATGCCGACCGCGTCAGCGAGGGTGCGCATGTCCGCTGTGAGGGTCCGGCGGCGCCCGATGACGTGTCCCAGGATGTCCCGCGCGTAGCGCTGGTGCGGAAACCATGCGGGCTGTTCGCTGCGGGCACGGTGCAGTACCTCGATGGCGTCGCCGTAGTGGCGCATGCGGGCGTGGGCGTTCGCCACGTCCAGGAGGTGCCGTCCTCGGTTGCTACCGGTGATCGTGCCGTGCGGCATGTGAGCCGCGAGCGTGAGGACTTGATCGGGGCGGTCGACGACGGACGCGTGCTCGATGCGGTGTTGGGCAACCGTCGTCGGACCGAACGTGCGCAGTCTGTCCGCCCCCGCGATCTCTTCGTGACCGACCGCGACGGCGGCCGACCGCGCGAGGCGCAGCGCGTCGGCGGCCTCGCCCGGCCGGTTGTCCCGCACGGCGGCTCCCGCCGTGCGCAGCAACATCCAGCCCCACCCGGCGAGTTCGGCGGGCGTGGCGCGCGACATGCGCGGCTCGGTGTCGTCGGCCCATCGTGTGGCGAGGGCGCGTGCCTCGGCGAGGCGTCCCGTGCGCAGCAGGAGCCAGCAGTGCGTGTTGACCGTCGCCGTCGCGTCGAGACGGTCTGCGGAGACGTCGAGCGCGCGGTCGATCGCAAGGGCGGCGGCTTCGTACTGGCGGGTCTGGGTGAGAAGCCAGGCGGCAAGTCGGAGCACACGCCCCTGTAGGTCGCGAGTGCGGGAGTCGGTGCCGGTGAGGGCATCGGCGTCGCGAAGGAGCGGCGGGAGGAGCGCGGCCAGTCCGAGGAGGTCCAGCGCTTCGAACAGAGGCTCCGCATCGGAGAGTCCGGCGGCTACGCCGGCCGTCGTCGGCTCCTCGTCGAGCCGGTCCGCCGGGGGCGCGAGCAGTGCGGCGCGGACGAGGGCCCAGCGGTCGGCGGTGGCGGAATCCGCCGGGTCGGCGTCGCGGCGCAGGAGACGGCCGGTGGGTACGCGGAGGGCGTGGGCGAAGCGCCGCGCGGTCTCCATGCGGGTGTCGGTGTACTCGCCCTGCTCAAGCTTCCTCACCAGAGACAGGGAGACGCCCGAAGACGTGGCGAGTTCACGTTGTGTCATGCCTCGGCGCTTGCGGATTTCGCGCATGCGCTCGCCGATGTGCGTGTCGGTGTGCTCGGGCATGCCGGTGCTCCGTTCCTCGACACTCAGAACGGTACGCCGTGGTGTCGGCTGGCGCGTAGTGCGCGCTCTTGTCGTACAGGGCCGACAGCCGCTCGACGCGGCCCCTCAACATCTCGCGGACAGCGTCTGGTTGCTCGTCCTCTCCGGAGCGTTGACGATCTCCTCCGTGCCGTCGCTACAGGCCCGAGAGTCGTTCCCTCCACGCTTCTGACCAGGATGGCAGGGCACGTTCCGACATCCGTCGGCCGCCGAGCGTCGTCAAGTGCCATACCGGTCAGGCAGTCAATGGCCCCCAACGCCGTGCCATGCACCGTTCCGGGGCATGCTCTCAGCACCAGCGCTGGAGCAGCAGCGAATCAATTCCCTACCCGGATACCCGTTACCGCGTCGCAGCCGCCCGCCGCGAACGCCTAATTCAACACCTACGTCGAGTCCTACGAGCGGGTATGGGCCGCGGCCCGATCCGCCACCACAGCACCGGAGGCGTAGTGAGCAAAAGCACCCGCAGGATCGACCACTGGCAAGATCCCGACGCCCCGCGTCCCACGAGCCGCAAGACCTCAGCGAGTGTCTTCGTGCGCGACGAGGCCGGGCGGCTGCTTCTGCTCAAACGTGTGGACAACGACCTGTGGACCATCCCGACCGGAGGCGTGAAGAAGGGGGAGACGGTCGGAGAGGCCGGGGCTCGGGAGTGCAAGGAAGAGACCGGGCTGGAGGTCGAGATCACCGGCCTCGTGGGCGTGTTCTCCAGTCCGGACCACGTGATCGTCTACCTGCACGGTGACCGCGTCGACGAAGTCCGGCAGCCGATCAACATCTGCCTGCGCGCCCGGGTGACCGGCGGGAACATCGAACCGCAACCCGACGAGGCCGCAGAAGTGCGCTGGGTGGAACCGTCTCGACTCGGCGAACACCCCATGCATCCCGCGCTGATGGAACGCGTCCGTCACGGGCTGACCTCCCAGGAGCCGTTTGTCGGCTAGCGACACCCTCGCCTCGCGCCACCCTGCCCACCGGGCAGGGCCGCCGACCGACGCACCCCGTCAACGCCCCCCGGACAACGTCCAGTTGCTCACCCCCACCAACGAAAGCACCCCCCACACCACCGACACCCCGACCGCCTTCCCCCGCGCCCCCCGCGCCCCCCGCGGCAGGGTGCACCCGAGGAGTGCCGCGTCGCCGAAGTCGGCGGCGAGGCGCACGAAGGCGGCGGTGCGGAGGGCGGGGCCCTCGGGGGCGCAGAGGAGTGCTGCGCCGCTCGCTGCGTCCCGTAGGCCGACGGGGCGCAGTGCGGTGCGGGTGTGCGCCTGCGTCCGGCCTGCGGCGTCGACGAGCCGTGAGGGGCGGGCGAGCAGCTCCGGCCACAGGGTGACGGCGGTGCCGTAGGCGGCTGTTGCCGCGCCGACCGTGCGGAGCAGGCGTACGTGCATGCGGGCCTCCGTGTCTCGTCAGGCGGGGAACTCCAGCAGCAGCACCGGGTCGCTCGTCGGCTGCGGGGAGCCTCCGTCCGGCTCGACGGTGATGCCCATGCCCGAAGCGCCGTCGACGCGGCCGTCGAGCAGGGCGGCGCCGGTGCCCGGTTCTGCGAATCCGGCCGGGCGCATCGTGCCGCCGTCGGCGAACCAGAGTTGGTAGACCTTGCCGTCCGGTGCCTCGGCCATCCCGGAGGCGAGGAGGGCTGCCCGGTCGCGGTCCTGCGACACCACAGCGGTGGCGGAGCCGCCGCCCGGGAGCGCGCCTCCGCTGATCGTCCGCGCGTCGGGCGAGGCGAGCAACTCCGCCAGTTGCGTGGTCTGCCGGCGGGCCTGCTGCGTCTGCTCGCGGGCCTCGTCCGCCTGCTGGTGCTGCCAGACGGCCGTACCGCCGAGCGCCGCGGCGACGGCGAGGCATGCGGCGAGCGCGTACGTGCGCCATTTCGCGGCGCGGCCGGGCCGCCGCTCGTCGGCCCGCTGGCTGTTCCCCGACGGCGGGGACTCCTGGCGGACCTCTCCGATCCGGCGCAGTACACGGTCGCGCAGCGCGGGCGGAGGGGTCTCGGCGACGGCGAGCCCGAGGCGCGCGGCGGCCGCGCGGAGCTCGGCGACCTCGGCGGCGCAGGCCGTGCACTCGGTGAGGTGTGCCTCGAAGCGGTGCTGCTCGTCCTGGGGGAGCGCATCGACGGCGAACGCGCCCGTCAACGTGTGGAGTTCGGCGGTGTTCACGCGCTCACCCCCAGGCAGTCGCGGAGCCGGATGAGGCCGTCGCGCAGTCGGGTCTTGACGGTGCCGAGCGGCTGCGTCAGGAGCTCGGCCACTTCACGGTAGGTGAGTCCGCGGTAGTACGCGAGCGTCACCGACTGGCGCTGGAGTTCGGTGAGCGAGCCGAGGCAGCGCCGCACCTGCTCACGTTCGAGCCGCGCCTCGACCTGCTCGACCACCTCGTCGTACGCGGGCGTCCGGTCGAGCTGCGCGGCGCGCGCGTCCCGGTCGCTCGCGGCCTGCGCGGAGCGCACCCGGTCGACGGCGCGGCGGTGCGCGAGCGTCATCACCCAGCTCGTCGCGCCGCCCCGCGCCGGGTCGAAGTGCGCGGCGAGGCGCCAGACTTCGACGAGCACCTCCTGCGCGACCTCCTCCGACTGGGCGGGGTCGCGCAGCACCGAGCGGACAAGACCGAGGACGGGCCCCGCGACCGTGTCGTACACGGAGGCGAAAGCGCTCTGGTCGCCCTGGGCCACCCGCGCGAGGAGCTCCTCCAGCGAGGGCGCGCCCGTCGCGCCCCCCTCGATGCGGACGGGCTCCCTCACGCGGCGGCCCTCCTTCGGCGCGGGTCGCCCCGCTCGGGGGCTTCCGGGTCTCCGGTGTCGTTCATCAGTCCTCCTGTGGCGGCATCCCATACTCCTTCGTCGCCGCGCGGTCAGCGGATTGGTGGGGATGCGCCGTACGTGTGCGCGCGGTCGCGGTCCGTCGGGCCGGGGCGGAGGATGGCCTCCGTCGGATCGCGAGCAGGAGGCAGCGATGGTGTGGAGCGAGGAGCAGGTGCGCGAGTTCGCCGAGCGCAGCGAGGTCGAGGTGGTCGCGCCGGGGGACGACGGCACGGAGCGGGCGCCGGTGACCGTGTGGGCCGTGGTCGCCGGCGGCGTCCCGTACCTCCGGTCGTTCCGCGGCGCCCAGGGCCGCTGGTACCGGCGGATGCGGCGCAACCCCGACGGCGCGGTGCGGGTGGGCGGCGCGCGGCTGCCCGTGCACTGCGAGCCGGTCGCGGACGAGGAGGTGCGGCGTGCTGTCGACGACGCCTACCGGAGCAAGTACGGCGGCTCCCCGTACGTCGACAACATGCTCTCCGCCGACTCGGCGCGGACGACCCTCCGCCTCGAACCCCGCTGACCCCCGGGCCCGTCGGGCGGGGTGCCCGCCGCGGCACCGGATCGCGGTGCCGCGGCGGGCCGGGGGTCAGTCGTGCGGGGCTCCTGCACCCGCCCTTCTGGCCGGCTCCTCTGCTTCGTCCTCCTCCTCGGCGGCGTACCGTGCGGCCGCGGTGTTGTGCTGCTCCTCCCAGGTGGAGAGGGCGAGGCCGCACGCGTGGTCGACGTGGCGGAGTCCGCCGAGGTCCAGCGCGACGCGGCGGTCGGCGGGCAGCGACTCCAGGGAGTCCTGGAGCTTCGGCAGGCGCAGGAAGGTCGCGTTGCCGGAAACCCGTACGTGCAGGGGCCGTTGCGGGCCCTGGTCGTCGACGTCGACGTGGACGTGGGAGGTCTCCCAGGCGGTCTTGACGACGGCGAGGAGCAAGCCGATCAGGACGCCCTGGAACATGTCGATGAGCACGATCGAGACGGCCGTCACCGCCAGCACCACGGCCTCGGCCCGGTGCTCCCGCCAGAGCGGGCCGAACTGCTTCACCGGGATCAGCTTGCACCCGGCGTGGACGAGCACCCCGGCGAGGGCGGCGAGCGGGATGACGCCGAGCGCGGCCGGCAGGGCCGCGGCGAAGACGAGCAGCCACACGCCGTGGAGAACGCGGGACGCCTTGGTCCTGGCGCCGGCCGCGACGTTGGCCGAGCTGCGGACGATCACCGCCGTCATCGGCAGCGCGCCGAGCACACCGCAGACGGTGTTCCCCGCGCCCTGGGCCATCAGCTCCTTGTCGTACTCGGTCTTCGGCCCGTCGTGGAGCCGGTCGACCGCCGCCGCGCTGAAGAGGGACTCGGCCGAGGCGATCAGCGTGAAGGCGAGCACCGTCCCGATCATGCCGACGCCCGCGAGCTGCCCGAACTCACCGAATCCCGGCGGCTGTACGGCTTCGAAGAGGCCCTGCACCTCGACCCGCTCGATCGGCAGCCCGGCGAGGGCGGTGACGAGCGTCGCCAGCGCCACGGCTGCGAGCGGCGCGGGCACCGCACGGGCTCCCGCCTTCCACTTCGGCCAGAGCACCAGCACCGCGACGGTCGAGGCGCCGACGGCGAGCGCGGTGAGCGCCTTCGGCGAACCGGCGACGTCGGCGACGAGCCCGGGCAGCCCGGCGAGCTTCGCCACCCCCTCACCGGGCGCCGGCCGGTCCGCGAGCGCGTAGACCTGCCCCGCCACCAGCACGAGGCCGATGCCCGCGAGCATGCCCTGCACGACGGAGACGGAGATGGCACGGAACCAGCGCCCGAACCCGAGGGCGCCGAGGGCGAGTTGGACGAGCCCGGCGGCGAGGACGAGCACGCCGAGCGCGGGGAGTCCGTACGTCTGCACGGCCTCGTAGACGAGCACGGTCAGTCCGGCGGCGGGGCCGCTGACCTGGAGGGAGCTGCCCGGGAGGAGTCCGGTGACGAGCCCGCCGACGATGCCGGTGACGAGCCCGAGTTCGGCGGGGACGCCGGAGGCGACCGCCACGCCGACGCAGAGCGGCAGCGCGACGAGGAAGACCACGAGGGAGGCGGTGAAGTCGGCGCGGAGGGTGCCGGCCGTGCGCGGGGAACGCACGGACCGCCGTGCGCGGTCGGGGAGGAGTTTCTTCGCTGGATTGGGCATGGGGTTCCTCTGCGATGGTGGATGGTGCCGTACGCGGTACGGCACGGGAGGGCTCAGAGCGGGAGGAACGCCCCGTGCTCGGGCCGGTGTCCGAGGACGAGGCCGGTGTCGACGGCGTAGAACCAGCCGTGCAGCCGCAGCTCGCCCGCGTCGATCCGGCTGCGGATGCACGGGTAGGACGCGAGGCGGTCGAGCTGGGTGCGGATGTGGCGCTGGACGGCGCCGCTCACCTCGGGCTCGTCCTTCTCGGCCGCCCCGGGCGCGAGTTCGGCCGACGGGGCGAGCTGGCTGCGCAGCCAGCCGTCGACGGCCGGGACGGCGGCGAGGTCCTCGCCGCGGACGCGGGCGCCCACGGCGCCGCAGTGCGAGTGCCCGCAGACGACGATGTCGGGGACGCGGAGCACGCTCACGGCGTACTCGATCGTCGCCGCCTCGCCGCTGACCTCGGACGAGGTCCCGTACGGAGGAACGGCGTTGCCCGCCGTCCGCAGTTCGAAGAGCTGGCCGGGCTCGGCACCGGTGATGAGGGAGGGGACGACGCGCGAGTCCGAGCAGGTGATGAAGAGCGCCTCGGGCGCCTGGCCGCCGGCGAGTCGGCCGAAGCGCTCGCGTTCGTCGTCGTGTGCGGAGATGCGGGTGTGGAGATCGCGGGCGTGGTGGATGAAGGACTGCATGGTTGCCTCCAGTCGCGCCACAGCGCGGTCCGGCGCGCCGGTGCCTGCGCAGGGGCGGTCAGATCGCTGGCTCTTGGGGTTCGTGGGGCACGTCGGGCACGCAGCGTCCGGACCCGGGTCCGCTCGCGCGGTGGGGTCGCGGACGGGCGCCGGTGGGTGCCGGGTGCGGGCGGTTCGGAGGCGGCTGCGTGCGCCTGCCACGGGCGGCTTCAGCGCGCAGCGCCTCCGGCGTGCCGCATGCTCAGCAGCGGAACACCTGGTGGCGGATGGGGAGTTCGTCCGATCTCTCGGTGACGGGCACCACCGCGCGGCCGGTCTCGGCGACGGCGGGTCGGCCGCGCAGCTCGGCGCGGACCGCGCACGCGCACACCTGGAGCGACTGGAACGCCGCCGCCTGCACCCCCGCGGAGGGACGCGCCCTGCGCTCCCCGGGCGGGGCCTTGGCGCTCTCGGCGAGTGTGCTCTCCACGCGCTCGGAGGTGATCTCCCCGCGTTCGGGGGCCTGTTGCCCGGCCTGGGCGACGTCGGCCGCCGTGAGCACGGAGAGGACGAGGACGACAGCGGCGACCAGCGCCCTGATCGGGGTGCTGGTGCGCCGCAAGGGACCGCCTCCTCGTCTTCTCGTGGGGTTGGCGTTGCGTCGTCGGCTGGGGCGAACGGCCGCCGCCGCTCGCGGAGTTGCGGCACGGGGCCGCGCGGCCGGTGAGGCGGGGCGGGCCGGCGGAATCCGGCGCAGGGCACAAGTGCCCGCGGGCGGAGCCGCCTTGGACAGCGGTCTCCATTCTGACCGTTCGCCCACCGCCATGTGCAAATTCCTCTGTGAACTCTGGGTGAACGCGGGCGCATGGGATCACGAAGGCGGCGCTCCGCTCTCGCATGCGCATGACGTGCGCCCCTGCGCCCCCGCGGCGGTCCGCGAGGCTTCCGCACGCGGTGGACGAGCCGGCACGCAACCCTTTGCTCGGGCGACCCCGGGCGCCGCCCGCGAACTCCGCTACCCGAGCGGCGGATTCACTCCGGCGGCTTCTCCCGGACCGACACGTGCCCCTCGCTCTCGGAGGTGAACGGCGCCCGCGACCAGTCCGCCCACCGGTGCCGCAGCCGCATCCCCGCAAGCCGCGCCATGAGGTCGGGGTCCGTCGGCCGGACGTACCGGGACGGGATCGCCCTGTGCCGTCCCCGCCCGCCGTGACGCGGTGCGAGGTCATCGCCCGCGTCGCCGTGGCGTGGGCGTCGTAGGACCAGCCCTCCTCCGAGACGTGGAAGGGCACGGCACGCTGCCCGGCGGCAGCCGCCGCAGCGCAGGGACGCCGACCTCGACGAGGAAGCACCCGACGGTCGCGAGAGGCGCCGCCGCGTTCCGGAAGCAGGCGACCTGCGCATCCCGCGCCGTGAGGTTGATGGCGGAGTTTCGGGCTAGGTAGGCGAGGCCCAACCGCCCCGCCGCCCGCACCCCGGTCGCGACGCCGACGTCCGCGCCGACCGGCTCGGCGCGCAGCCGCTCGACCATCGCTCCCGTGCACCGGTACCCCGCATGCGGCGAGGGGCAGCGCGAAACGCCCCGTCCCGACGCGGAACTCCACGGCCCGTCCCCCGCCCGCGAGCACCGCGAGCGCGGGTTCGACCGCGGCGCGCGCCGACACCACCGCCGTCTCCTCGTCGTACCTCGCCGCCGCGTCCGCGGGGAATCCGATGGGAAGGAGCCGTCGCCGTCCGTCGCGTGAACGTACCGCCCTCCGGGCGCGCGGCGTTTCCGGCGGGCTCGACTCCACGCAGGTGGCAGCGGGGCGTGCACCGCGGGTGGCGGAGCGCCGCGGGGAAGGGGCACTGCGTGGGTGACGCCAGGGAAGCGGTGCGGCGCGGGTGGCGCCAGGTCTCCGCGAAGAGTCGGAACCAGGTCGTCGTGCAGACGGCGCGGGCGACCGCGGCGGCGACGTGCGCCTACGCCGTCGCGGCCGAGTTGAGCCCGGAGCCGGCGCCGATCACGGCACCGCTCACCGCGCTGCTCGTGGTGCAGGTGACGCTCTTCGCCACGCTGAAGCTCGGGTTCCGGCGCGTCAACGCGGTCGTCATCGGGGTGCTGATCGCGATCGGCTTCAGCGCCCTCGTCGGGCTCCACTGGTGGAGTCTGGGCCTGGTGGTCCTCGCGGCGCTCGTCGCGGGGCGGCTGCTGCGCGTCAACGAGTTCGTCAACGAGGTGGCGATCAGCGCGATGCTCATCCTCGGCGTCGCGGGATCGACGAGCGGCGCCTGGGTGCGGGTGCTCGACACCCTGATCGGTGCGGCGGTCGGCATCCTCTTCAACCTCTTCCTCGCACCGCCGGTCTGGGTGAAGAGCGCCAGCGACTCGATGGAGGAGCTCGCCCGGCGCATGCGGCGGCTGATGATGGAGACGGCGGAGGCGCTCGGCACCCCGACACCCGTGGCACGCACGTCGGCCCGGTTGGACGAGGCGCGCCGGATCGACCAGGAGATCGGCCAGGTCGACTCCTCGCTGCGGCAGGCCGAGGACAGCCTCCGGTTCAACCCGCGCGTGCGGGAGGCCCAGCTCTCCCGCGCGGTGCTGCGCACCGGGCTCGACACGCTGGAGATCTGCGCGGTGATCGTCCGGGTCCTCGCGCGCTCGCTCACCGATCTGGCGCAGGAGCGCGAGGAGGAGGAGCCGCTGATCCCCGAGGGCATCGCGCCGGACCTGGAGGGGATGCTGTCGCACGTAGGCGGCGCGATGGTGAGCTTCTCCGTGCTGGTCACCGCGCAGACGAGCGCCAACGCGGAGGAGGCGGAGGACCGGCTTTCCTCCGAGCTCGACGCCGCCCGCGACACCCGCGAGAAGGTGGCCCAGCTTCTGCTGGCGAAGGTGCGGGAGGACCCGGAGCAGTGGCAGCACTTCGGCGTGCTGCTCGCGCAGATCGACCGCGTCCTCGACGAGCTCCAGCCGGAGAACCGCAGCCAGCGCCTCCTCGACGAGCTCGACCGCAGCTCGCGCGAGCAACGCAGCAGGAGCGAACGCCTCGCAGCCCTGCGCGAGCGGCTCGGCCGCCTGCGCCCGCGGCGCGGCCCCCGCGCGGCGTGAGCGAGTGTGCCGCATGGCCCCGCACGGTGCGGGGCCGTTGCGCGAAGGGAGCGGGAGCGCGCGGAGGCGCGGGTGCGCGTCTCGGCGAGGGGCCGCCCCAGGCGCGTTTTGCACGCAGTTGCATAATCGTCGGATGCGGCCGCAGGGAGCGGGCCGCGCCGGACGAGGAGGCCCCGAATGACCGCGTACCCGCACCTGCTGAGCCCGCTCGACCTCGGACACCTCACCCTGCCCAACCGCGTCGTCATGGGCTCGATGCACGTCGGCCTGGAAGAGGCGCCCGACGGCTTCGCGCGGATGGCCGCCTTCTACGCGGAGCGGGCGCGCGGCGGCGTCGGACTCATCGTGACGGGGGGCATCGCGCCGAACGAGGCCGGACGCACTTACGACGGCGGCGCGATGCTCACGACGCCCGAGGCGGCGGCCGAGCACCGCACCGTCACCGAGGCCGTCCACGCGGCCGGGGGCCGCATCGCGCTCCAGATCCTCCACACCGGGCGCTACGCCTTCCACGAGGACCTCGTGGCACCGAGCCCCCTCAAGGCGCCGATCAGCCCCTTCACCCCGCGCGAGCTCAGCGGCGACGAAGTCGAGCGCACCGTCGAGGAGTTCGTGCGCTGCGCCGAGCTGGCGCAGCTCGCCGGGTACGACGGCGTCGAGATCATGGGTTCCGAGGGATACCTGATCAACGAGTTCGTCGCCGCGCCGACCAACCGGCGCACCGACCGCTGGGGCGGCTCCTACGAGAACCGGATGCGCTTCCCCTTGGAGATCGTGCGGCGCGTACGGGAGCGCGTCGGCGAGGAGTTCCTACTCGTCTACCGGCTCTCCATGCTCGACCTGGTGCCGGGCGGCTCGACGATCGAGGAGGTCGTCGAACTGGCGCGGGCCGTCGAGGAGGCGGGCGCGACGCTCATCAGCACCGGCATCGGGTGGCACGAGGCGCGCGTGCCGACGATCGTCACCTCGGTGCCGCGCGGTGCCTACACCTGGGTGACCGAGCGCGTCATGGGCGCCGTCTCCGTGCCGCTGGTGACGAGCAACCGCATCAACTCCCCTGAGACGGCGGAGGAGTTGCTCGCCTCGGGCAAGGCCGACCTCGTCTCGATGGCCCGGCCGATGCTCGCCGACCCGGAGTTCGTCGCCAAGGCCGAGGCCGGACGCCCCGAGGCGATCAACACCTGCATCGGCTGCAACCAGGCGTGCCTCGACCACACCTTCGAGCTGCGCACGAGCACCTGCCTCGTCAACCCGCGCGCCTGCCACGAGACCGAGCTGGTCCTCGCACCCACCAGGCTGCGCAAGCGGATAGGCGTCGTCGGCGCCGGGCCCGCGGGGCTCGCCTGCGCCGTCTCCGCGGCCGAGCGCGGGCACCGGGTCACGCTCTACGAGGCGGGCGAGGCGATCGGCGGCCAGCTCGACATCGCCCGACGCGTCCCCGGTAAGGAGGAGTTCGCCGAGACTCTCCGCTACTACCGCCACCGGCTCGACGAGTTGGGCGTGCAGGTGCGCCTCGGCACCCGCGCCACCGCCGAACTGCTCGCGGTCGAGGGGCACGACGAGATCGTCCTCGCCACCGGTGTGGCTCCCCGGCGTCCGGAGATCCCCGGCCTCGACCACCCGAGCGTCGTCGGCTACCTCGACGTCCTCAGGGACGCGGCGCCCGTCGGCGAGCGGGTGGCGATCCTCGGCGCGGGCGGCATCGGCTTCGACGTCGCCGAGTACCTCACGGACCCCGGCGACGGCGCCGCCCTCGACCCCGCGGCCTTCTTCGCGCGCTGGGGCGTCGACCCCCGCCACCGCACGCGCGGCGGCGTCGTCGCGCCCGTACGCCCCGTGCCGCCGCGGCGAGTCCACCTGATCCAGCGCAAGGCGAGCAAGGTCGGCGCCGGGCTCGGGAAGACGACGGGCTGGGTACACCGCAACGAGCTGCGCCACCGCGGCGTCACCATGGTCGCGGGCGCTGCCTACCACCGGATCGACGACGAGGGGCTGCACCTGAGCGTCGACGGCGGGAAGCAGGTGCTCCCCGTCGACACGGTCGTGCTCTGCACGGGCCAGGAGCCACGGCGCGCGCTCTACGAGGAACTGCTCGCCGACGGAGGCGAGCCGCACCTCATCGGCGGCGCCGACGTCGCCGCCGAACTCGACGCCAAGCGCGCCGTTGACCAGGGGACACGGCTTGCGGCCGCCCTCTAGGATCGCCGCATGTCGCTGCCGCACGCCATCCTCACCGCACTCCTGGAGAAGCCGTCCTCGGGGCTGGAGTTGACGCGGCGGTTCGACAAGTCGATCGGCTTCTTCTGGTCCGCCACCCACCAGCAGATCTACCGCGAACTGGCCCGCCTGGAGGACGCGGAACTGATCAGGGCCGTCCCGCAGCCGCCCAGCCGCGGGCAGCGCAAGGAGTACGAGGTCCTCCCGGACGGCCGCGCGGAGCTGCGCCGCTGGGTGGCCGCGGGCCAGGACCCCAGGCCCGTACGCGACCCGCTGATGGTGCGCGTACGGGCCGCCTCCGTGGTGGGGACCGAGGGGCTCGCCGCCGAACTCCACCGTCATCTCGGCCTGCACAGAGCGCAGTTGGAGGAGTACCGGGCGATCGAGGAGCGCGACTTTCCGGTGGAGGGCGCTGCCGACGAGGACCGCCTGCTCCACGGCGTGCTGCGCGCGGGGATCGCGCAGGAGTCGTTCTGGGTGGGCTGGCTGGCGCAGATGCTCGACGAGCTGCCCCCCGAGGAGGGCGAGTAGGAGCTCCGCCGGCGTCAGACGACGAGGCCCCTGCGGTACGCGTAGACGACGGCCTGGACGCGGTCGCGCAGCTCCAGCTTGGTGAGGATGCGGGAGACGAACGTCTTCACCGTCTCCTGGCTGATCAGGAGGGACCCGGCGATCTCCCCGTTGGAGAGGCCGTCCGCGATGAGGCGGAGGACCTCCAACTCGCGCGGCGTGAGCGGGATGTCCCGCGATCCCTGCTCCGACGGCCGGATGCGCGCGGCGTACCTGCCGACGAGCTGGCGCGTCACCTCGGGGTCGATCAGCGCCGCGCCCGTGGCCACCGTCCGTATGCCGTGGAGGAGTTGGGCCGGCGGCGCGTCCTTGAGGAGGAAGCCGCTCGCCCCCGCGCGCAGCGCCTCGTAGACGTACTCGTCGAGGTTGAACGTCGTCACCACGAGCACCTTGACGGGGTGCTGCACGCCGGCGCCCGCGAGCAGCCGGGTCGCCTGGATGCCGTCGAGCTCCGGCATCCGCACGTCCATCACGACGACGTCGGGGCCGAGTTGCCCGGCGAGATCGACCGCCGCCCGTCCGTCCCCGCACTCCCCCGCCACCTCCAGGTCGGGCTGGGCGTCGATGATCGTCACCAGGCCGGTGCGGACGAGCACCTGGTCGTCGCAGACGAGCACCCGGGTCGGCGGGGTCACGACGGGCCGCGCGCGGGTATCCGCGCCCGTACGACGAAGCGGTCGTCCTCCCCGTGTTCCGCGCTGAAGTCGCCGCCCAGGACGTCGACCCGCTCGCGGAGCCCGGCGAGGCCGCGCCCGCTCCCTCCGGGCGAGGCGGCGGGCGGTCCCGCGCCCTCCGTGCCGACCTCCACCGAGACCTCCCTTCCGCCGTGCCGCACCTGCACCCAAGTGCGGCTGCCCCGGGCGTACTTGAGCGCGTTGGTGAGCGCCTCCTGCACGACCCGGTAGGCGACGACGTCGGCGCCGCCCGTCGACTCGGCGGGCGCCCCCTCCTCCGTGAACTCCACCGGCTGCCCGGCCTTGCGCGTCTGCTCCACGAGCGTACTCAGCCCGCCGGCCGCCGGTGTCCTCGCCTCCGCTTCGTGGCCGGGGTCGAGCAGGTCGAGCAGGTGCCGCAGGTCGGTGACGGCCCGTCGGCCGGTGTCGGTGACGGCGGTGAGGGCCTGATCGAGGCGGTCGGGCGCGGCGGTGAGGTACCGGGCCGCCTCGGCCTGCACGACCATCGCCGTCACGTGGTGGGTCACGACGTCGTGCAACTCCCGGGCGAGACGGGTGCGTTCGGCCGCGCGGGTCTCCTCGGCGACGCGGAGACGGCGTTCGGCCTCCGTCGCGCGGTAGGAGCGCAGCCACGCGCCCGCGGCCCAGACGAGGACGAGCAGCAGGTAGAACGTCACGAACTCGTGCGGCGGTTCGCCAGAGCCGAGCTCCCACAGCGCGAAGACGAGCGGCACGTACGCCGCCGACAGGGCGAGCACGACGGCGCGGCGGTGCCGCTCCAGGTACGCCCCCGCGCCCAGCAGCGCGAACGGCAGCGCGGTGGCCGCGACCGTGTGGTAGCCGCGGAGTTGGTCGCACGCGAAGCCCAACGACACCAGCGCGAGGCACACGGCCGGCCACCGTCGGAAGAAGACGAGCGGGGCGCATTGCAGGACGACGACCACGAGCGTGAACGCGTCGAAGTCGCGCGTCGGTACGCCTCCCAGCACCGTTCCGTGGCTCTCGAAGCCGGGCAGGAACGACATGGCGAAGAGCGCGAGGCCGAGCAGGAGGCACACGGCCGGGAAGCCGAAGCGGCGACAGATCTGCCGGACGCGCCGAGTATCGATCACCGGGGGAGCGTAATGGAGGTGTCGGCGTCCGCGGCACGGCGGCGTCGCGGCACCAGGTGGCCGCGACGGCGGGCGAGCCAGAGGAACGCCAGGGTGACCAGGACGCCGAAGAGCACCGAGTACACGCTGCCCTCGGGGCCGAAGTCGCCCCCCGTGAGCAGCACGGGGCCCGAGGTCGACGAGTCCAGCAGCCCCTGCGGGGTGTCGTTCCCCGAGACCTCGGTGCTGAACAGGGCGCCCGCGGCGAAGTTCCAGCCGAAGTGGACGCCGATCGGCACCCACAGGTTGCGGGTGGCCACGTACGCGGCGGCGAGCATGCCGCCGGCCTCCACGGCGATGCACAGGGCGCCCCACAGACCGGCGTTGGGGTTGAGCAGATGCGAGAGGCCGAAGAGGACGGCGGTGAGCAGCAGCGCGATCCACGTGCCCGCACGCTCCTCGACGATCCGGAACAGGACGCCGCGGAACAGCACCTCCTCCGTCGCGGCGGCGGCCGCCATGAAGCCGACCAGCCCCACGGCGCCCGTCACCGAGCCGATCCCGGCGACCTCGTAGTACCCGGCGGCCGCAAGGTTGGTCATGACGGCCCCGAACATCACGACGCCGATCAGCGTCCCCCGGCCGAGCGCGGGCCAGGCCCCCGCCCGGTCCACCTCCGTGACGGCGCGGCGCTCGGTCTTCCGCACCACCCACCCGTAGACGAGCACCGAGACCACGGCCGTCAGGAGACCCAGGGCGAGCGTGAGCCACCAGTTCCCCTCCACCGCCGCGACGCCCTGCCCACCGACGAAGGCGACCGCCACCACGGCCGCCAACTGCCACACCAGTCTCACTCGTCCTCCTCCACCCGCTCCGCGGCAGGGGCGCCGCGTGCCACGGACGCTACGGATCGGCCGCCCGGGAATCGTCACCGTCCGGTGGACACTTGCGCGTAGCTCGCGCGGGGGACGGTGCCGGGCGTCCTCCAACAGCCCGACATCCATGGACACTTCGCACGTTGCCGTACCCGTGGCCTCCCGAAGGGGAATAGTGGGGGAAGTCGAAAAGCGGCGAAGGGGAGCGTATGGAGACGTCGGCGAGAGAGCGGCACGCGGTGGTGATCGGCGGAAGCATCGCGGGGCTGCTCGCGGCCCGCGTGCTCGCGGACCACGCGGAACGGGTGACGCTCGTGGAGCGGGACCGCCCGCCCGCGACGGGCGAACCGCGCGCCGGTGTCCCGCAGGACCGGCACCTCCATGTGCTCCTGGAGGGCGGCCGGTCGGCTCTCGAAACCCTCCTGCCCGGCGTGACACGCGAGTTGGAGGAGCAGGGCTCGCCCCGAGTGGGCATCCCGCGCGACGTGCTGCAATGGCAGGGAGGCGGCTGGCTCCGGCGGAGCGCCAACACCTCCTCCTACTTCACCGGGCACCGCCCGCGCCTCGAACGGCTCGTGCGTGCAAGGGTGTCGGCCGACCCTCGCATCGAACTCCTGGAGAGCACCGAGGTGGTGGGGCTGGAGGGCGACGCCTCGCGGGTCCGCGGCGTCCTGCTGCGTCGGCGCGGCTCCTCCGCGCGGCGGGAGACGAGGGCGCTCGCCGCCGACCTCGTCGTCGACGCGTCGGGGCGCGGCTCGAAGGCCGCCGCGTGGATGGCCGCGCTCGGCGCCGAGCCGCCGCACGAGGAGGTGATCGACACCGGTCTCGCCTACGCGACGCGGATCTACCGCCACCGCTCGGCGGACGACGTCGCCGACTGCCTCGGCTACTACTTCGTCCCCGACGGCACCCGGCCGCACGGCGGTGTGATCATGCCGATCGAGGACGGGCGCCACCTGGTGACCTTCTCCGGGCTGCGGGACGACCAACCGCCCGTCGACGAGGACGGGTTCGAGGAGTACGCGCACCGGCTGCCCCACTCGGTGCTCGCCGAGTGGCTCGCCGGGGCGGAACCTCTCTCGCCGGTCTACGGCTTCCGCAGCACCGCCAACGTCCGCCGCAGGTACGACCTTCCGGGACGGCGTCCGGCCGGGTTCCTCGCCGTCGGGGACGCGCTGTGCACCTTCAACCCGATCTACGGGCAGGGGATGTCCGTCGCCGCGTTCTGCGCCACCGCCCTGCGCGACGCGCTCGCGCACCCGCGGCGCACACCGTCCACGCGGCGCGTGCAGCGGGCGCTTCTCGCCGCCTCCGCGCAGGCGTGGACGATCTGCGCCGGCGCCGACAAGGCGATGCCGGGCGCGACGGGCAACGCGCTCGGCTCCACGGCGGCCGACCGCCTCGCCGGCTGGTACCTGCGGCGCGTCCAGGACCGCTCGAAGGCCGACTCCGTAGTCGGCGCCGCTTTCCGCGGCGTGCTCGCCCTCGACAAGCCCCTCACCGCGCTCTTCGCCCCCGCCGTCCTGCGGGCCGCGCTCTTCGACCGGGTGCGCGAGGGCCCCGCGGCGCCGCCGCTCGCGCCGGAGGACGTGGCGCGGGTCGCCCCGTAGCGGGGCAAGCGGGGCAGCGGGGTACCGTCGCCGACGGCAGGCAGCCGTCCCGGCCCGCCTGCGACGAGAGGTGAAGGAGGGTCCCGTGCCCGCACGGCGGAGCGTCCAGGAGCCGCGCCCGGCGAGCGCGGGGTCACCCGGCGGTGCGCCGGGGACGGCCTCGCTGCCCTGGGTCTGGGAGCGCCCCTGCGTGCTGCTCAAGCACGGCGAGGTCTTCCTCAGGGGCCGCAACCGCGCCCTCTTCGAGGAGCGGCTGCTCGCCAACCTCCGCACCGCGCTCGACCGGCTCGACGGGCGGACGTGGATCAGGAAGGGCCGCAGCGTCACCTTCGTCGGCGGAGAGGTGCCGGGTGACGTACTCCTCGCCGCGGTGCGGCGGGTCGTCGGCTTCGGCGTGGTGCAGCCCGCGCTGCGGATCGCCGGGGGGCAGGAGGAGATCGAGGCGGCCGCCGCCGAGGTGCTCGGCGTCCTGCGGGCCGAGCGCGGCCGGTTCAGCTTCGCGGTCCGCGCCAAGCGCAGGGACCGCGCCTTCCCGCTCACCTCGACGCAGCTCGCCGCCGCCGTCGGCGCGCGCGTGCAGGGGGAGTTGGGCCTCCCCGTCGACCTCTCCTCGCCCGACGTCGAGCTGCGCGTGGAGGTCGAGCGCGGGGAGAGCTACCTGAGCTGGCGCCGGCTCCGCGGGCTCGAGGGGCTGCCGGTCGGCACGAGCGGCCGGGCGCTCGCGCTCCTCTCCGGCGGGTACGACTCGCCCGTCGCCGCGCACCGCGCCATGCGCCGCGGCCTCCGCTGCGACTTCGTCCACTTCACGGGCGCCCCCTACACCGACCCCTCCTCCGCGTACAAGGCGTACGCGCTCGCCCGCGAGCTCAACGCCTACCAGCCGGCCGCCCGCCTCCACGTCGTCCCGATGGGCCGCGCGCAGAAGCAGCTTGCCATCGCCGGCGCCGGGCGCGTCCAGGTCGTCGCACAGCGCAGGCTGATGGTGCGCGCCGCCTCCGTCCTCGCGCGCGACCTCGGCGCCGACGCGCTGGTCACGGGAGACAGCCTCGGCCAGGTGGCGAGCCAGACGGTCGCCAACCTCGCCGCCGTCGACGAGGCCGCCACGCTCCCCGTGCTCCGCCCGCTGCTGGGCTGGGAGAAGCAGGAGATCATCAACGAGGCGACCGCGATCGGCACCGCACAGATCTCCGTCCTCCCCGACGAGGACTGCTGCGGCCTGCTCGCCCCACCCCGGGTGACCACCAAGGCCCACGCCGGCGAGCTCCAACGGGTGGAACGGCGACTGGAGTTGGACGAGGTGGTCGAGGAGCTGCTCGCGGGGGCGCAGTGCCTCAGTCCGGGGGCGCCTGGTGCGCCGGGGGCGGTCGGTGCGCCGGCGGTCGAGGGGGCGCGCCCGGGGCAGAGCTCGGCGGTCACTTCCACGCCCACGACCGCTACGTCGTGATCAAGAGCAGCCCTCATCCAACCGGGTCCGACTGTCCACCATCACCTCGCGGGGGACACGTCTCCGCCGCCCCGCCCCGGCGTCTCCACGGCACCGCACAGCTCCGCGAGATGCTGATCGCGTTCCGGACGCAGCCGCCGCACATCCGCTCCGTACGCTCCAGCACCGCAGCGAGCCGCCCGCCCAGCCGGGCGAAGCCCGCGTCCGGACACCGTCCAGCCGCTCCAGCTCGACCGCGACGGTCGCCTCTTCCGCCACTGGGCCCCGGCAGCGACCGCGTTGGCGGACACCTCCGCGCCTGTGGGGAGCAACGACCTGCTGCTCAGTAGGTGCTTTGCGACGTTGTCACGGAATGGGCCCGCCTGCCCCTGGAGTTCAGGGGTTCACCGCATCGGCCTCCGTACCTCTGCGGCAGCTCCTTCCGGTTGGCTCGGACGACTCCAACTCGCCGTACCGAGGGCGCACTTGGGTGAGGACCGGGGCTGCCCGTCCTCGGGCACGAGTGCGCGGCCGTGGACGGGGCACAGCCCGCGGCGTCCGACTCCCGTGCGACCGCGGTCCCCACGGCCCGCGGGCCCCGTCGCTCGGCCTTGCGACACCCGCGCCTCCGGCCGCCCGGAGGCCGAACGCCCTGCCGTCTCACGGTAGTTGCCCGAGCAGCGGCCGGTCCGGCCGGCAGACCTCGCACGGTTCGGTGTGCGGGTCGCGTGCCAGGCGGTGGGCTGTCGCCGTGGTGACGGGGGTGGCGGACGGGTCGGCCTGCCAGCAGTCGCGGCGGTGCAGCCGGTGCGAGGGGAGATGGTCGTGGTGCTGCCGGAGCCGTTGGAGGAGCCACTGCCGTCCGGCGACCGCGCCTTCGGTGGGGAGCGCGGTGTAGTCCTCGCCGGGGATCGGGGTGAGCGTCTCCGCGGGTGCCGTGAAGGCGGTCGGCTGCGCCGCAGCGCGGCTGCCCCCGCAGGTGTCGTGGCGGGCGGGCAGGATCGCCTCGCACTCGTACCACCAGCGGCCGTCGGGCGCGCGGGTGCGGGCCGTCACGACGACGTCGAGCTCCTGGCTGTCGGGCAGGACGCACCGGGCCCACGGCCCCGCCCGCTCGTGCCACTCGCTCTCCATGCCGCCATCGTAATTAGAACGCCTGAACGATACGCAGGGGGCTCCCGCGGCCCCGGGCACCCGCGTCACGGGGCCGCTCCCCCGCCACCGGACCTCCGGCGACGGCCGCCGTGGACGGAACGGACCAGGACCTCGGCGACGGGCGACGCCTCCGCGGTGACCGAACGGGATGCCGCGAGCGGCAGCGCAGCGTCGACCTCAGGCCGACGGTCGCCCCCGGAGCGGGAGGGAAGCGCGGGTCAGCGCGCGCACTCCTCGTCGACGCGCCCACCGGTCGCCGCTGCCCCGGCTCTGGCCGCCGGACGGAGCGCGCGGGAGAGGAAGGAGGCGGCGAGGAGCATCGCGAGGATGACGAGCATCGTCAGCCGGAGCCCGACGTGGTCGGCGAGGAAGCCGAGCGAGGGCGGCCCGACGAGGAAGGCGAAGTAACCGGTGGTGGCGACGGCGCCGACGCGCGCCGCCTCCTCGCCGCCGCCGTCGCCCGCCGCCGAGATCGCGACGGGGAACCCGAGCGAGGTGCCGAGC
Source organism: Streptomyces xiaopingdaonensis (assembly GCF_000262345.1). Lineage (GTDB taxonomy): Bacteria > Actinomycetota > Actinomycetes > Streptomycetales > Streptomycetaceae > Streptomyces > Streptomyces xiaopingdaonensis. The sequence goes on from NZ_AJTQ01000257.1 coordinate 24,162, forward strand.
CCCCAGAGCACCACGGCGGCCCCGGCGACGAGCGGGACCGGGGAGAAGACGACGAGCGCGAGCCCCACGGACGCCGTCAGCGCGCTGGCGCGCACCACGGCGACGCGTCCGAACCGCGCCAGCAGCGGCCCGCCCGCGAACCGTCCGGCCGTCATGGCCGCCGCGAACGCCGTGAAGGTGAGGGACCCGGCCGTGGCGCTCACCCCGTGGCCGTCGACCATCAGCAGCGGGAGCCAGTCGTTGGCGCTCCCCTCGGCGAAGGCCATCGCGAGGACGACGAGTCCGATGAGGACGAGCCGGCCGTCCCGCCACACCTCGAGCTGCACCCGCAGGCCCTCGCCCCTGCGGCGTCCGCCGGCGGGCGCGCGTCCGGTGCCGGCGGGCAGGTGGCGCACCGCCCACAGGGAGCCGCAGGCGACCACCAGGGCCACGGCGGACAGGTGCAGCCCGACGGGGAAGGCGACCGCGGTGAGCGCCATGCCGCCCAGCGCCCCGAGGACGGTGCCGAGGCTGAAGCAGCCGTGCAGGACAGGGAGCACGGGGCGCCCCATCTCCCCTTCGAGCGCGGCCCCTTCGATGTTGAAGGCGATCTCGGTCAGCCCCATCCCGGCTCCGAAGAGCGCGAGCGCGGCGAAGACCGCGGGCGGTGAGGCCGCCGTCGAGCCGGCGGCGATGGCGGCGGGGCCCGCCACGAGGAAGGCCGCGCCGGCGCATATGACGGGCTTCGCGCCGTATCGGCGCACCAGTCCGCCGGAGACGAGGACGCCGGCCATCGAACCGCAGGAGAGCCCGAAGAGGACGAGGCCCATGCCGCCCGTGGTGATGTCGAGCGCGTCCCGCACCGCGGGCGTGCGCGCGACCCAGGAGGCCATCCCGATGCCCGTGGCGAGCATCAGCACGTGGAGGGCCGTCCGCCGCCTGCGCAGCGCGGCGCCGTGGTCGAGCGACCTGCCTCTGCCGTTCATGCGCAACCGCCTCTTCGCGTGGGGGTGTTGGAGCGACGGTGACGCGCCGCGCGTCGAGGCGTACGGTCGTACGCCTCGTGTGTACGATCGTACGCGTGACGAACGATCCCCAGGCAGACCCCCGTACCCAGCACGAACGCATGCTCGCGGGCGACCTCTACATCGCGGACGACCCGGAGATCGAGAAGGCCCAGCGCCGCGCGGTCCGCCTCGCGGCCGAGTACGAGCGGGAGTTCGTGCGGGACCCGGCCGCTGCGCGGCCGATCCTCGCCGAACTCCTCGGCGAGCTGGGTGAGGACGCGAACATCAGGCCGCCGCTCTACGTGGACTACGGCACGCACCTCACCGTCGGCGCGGGCACCTTCGCCAACTGCAACCTGACGGCGCTCGACGTCGCGCCGATCACCGTCGGCCGGGACTGCCAGATCGGCCCGAACGTCCAACTCCTCACCCCGACGCACCCGTTGGAACCGAAGCCGCGGCGGGAGAAGTGGGAGGCGGCGCAGCCGATCGTGATCGCGGACAACGTGTGGCTCGGCGGCGGCGCGATCGTGCTGCCCGGGGTGACGATCGGGGAGAACTCCGTGATCGGGGCGGGCTCCGTCGTCACCAAGGACGTGCCGGAGAACGTCCTCGCCCTCGGCAACCCCGCGCGGGTGATCCGCTCCCTCTAGGAGGCGCGCCGTGGCCACCGGACGCAACGACCCGGAACGCAGGGACCGCATCATCGGTGCGGCGCTCGACCTCATCGCCGAGTCCGGAGTCGCGGGCACCTCGCACCGCAAGGTGGCGGCCCGCGCAGGGGTACCGCTCGGCTCGATGACCTACCACTTCGCCAGCAGGGAAGAACTGCTCCGGGAAGCGTTCAGCCGCTTCGCACAAGGGATTTCAAAGGTCTTCGAGGAGTACCTCGACTCGGCAACGACACCCGCCGAAGCCCGGAAAGCCGTGGCCGACCTCGTCCACCGCCTCTCCGACGCCAGCAGACGCGAACTCGTCCTCACCCACGAGCTCTACACACTCGCCGCACGCCAACCCGCCTACCGCCAACTGACCCGCGCCTGGATGCAACGCAGCCGCACCTCGCTCGAACGGCACTTCGACCCCGCGACGGCACGCCAACTCGACGCGCTCATCGAGGGCTTGTCGATCCACCGCGCCCTCGACACAGAACCGCACACGCGCAAGCTGACCCTGGAGGCGGTCCGGCGGCTCACGAGTTGAGGCCGCTCCCCGTTCCCGGGGCCTCAGAGCCCGTTCGGCACGTCCCGATCGGTTCCGACGCGGCGCCCCCGACTCCCCACGGCGCCGGCCCGGTTCGCCACCGGGCCGCAGCAAGGCGCCGGGCGGCCGGGTCCGTCAGCCGCCGGAGCCGTCCGTGAGGAGGTAGTCCTCCGGCAGCGGGCCACCGGCGAGGTAGGCGCCGAGGATCTCCCGGACGCCGGACGCGATCCGCTGCTGTGCCTCCAGGCTCATCCCGGAGGTGTGGATCGTCATCGCCTGCCGCGGCATCGTCCGCCAGGGGTGGTCGACCGGCGCGGGCTGCGGGTACCAGGTGTCGCCCGCGTAGCCGGCGAGGTGCCCGCTCTCCAGCGCCTCCACGAGTGCGTCGGTGTCGACGAGCGCGCCCCGCGCGGTGTTGACGAGCCAGCTGCCCGGCTTCATCGCCGCGATCCGCTCCCGGCCGAAGAGGCTCTGGCTCTCCGAACTGAGCGGCAGCGCAAGGCAGACGACGTCGGACTCGGCGACGAGGTCGTCGAGGCGCGCGTACTTCACGCCGAGCGTCTCCTCTTCGGCGGGGGAGCGCCGGTGGGGCGCGTAGTAGAGCATGCGGACGTCGAAACCCTTGAGCCGCAGGGCGGTTCGGCCCCCGATGGCGCCGAGTCCGACGAGGCCGACGGTCTTGCCCTCCAGGTCGTGCGAGGACCGCACCGCGTCGGCGACGTCCCAGCGCCCCTCCTCCACCTGCCGGTGCCCCGGGAGGAAGTCCCGCACCAGCAGCAGGATCTGCATGACGTTGTGCTCGGCGACGCTCACCACGTTGCTCCCCGTCACCTCCGCGACGGAGGCCCCGTGGCGCTTCGCCGCGTCGCGGTCCACGTGGTCCGAGCCGATCCCCGCGTTGATCACCAGCTTGAGTTGCGGTGCCTTGGCGAACCGTGCGTCGTCCATGTAGGCGGGCCAGAACGGCGTCGTGATCAGCACCTCGGCGTCGGCCAGCTCCTCGTCGAGCCCCTCGCCCGTGTCCGTGGTCCCCACGACCGTGTGGCCTTCGCCCTCCAGCCAGTCGCGCAGGTCCAGTACGCGCTCCGCGCTGGCGAGCACCCCCGAGTCGGTGCGGGCGTGCGGTTCTTCCGGGTACAGCAGAGCCACGATCTTCATCTTGCCCTCGGCAGACTCCTCGACTGTCAGCACATGACGCGGCTGCACCGACGGCACCGGGCCGTGCGTACGCAGCCGTCCACCGGCCCGGGTGCCCGAGGCGGGCGGTGCCACACGTGGGGGCGGAAGTGTGCCGTGGCTCCGACCGGTCACCCACCGTGCTCGCATGGCGCGGGCGATGTCGTCCCGACCGCAGCCGCGCACTCGACCGAGCCCCGCGGGAGGCCGTCTCGCTGTGCAACAAGCCGGCGTCCGGGAGGAGTTGGGACGCTCCCCCACGGCCCCGTGCCGGGCGGAGGGGCCTCCGGGCCGCCGTGCCGGAAAGAGCGCGCCCCGTCCACCAATCCGCGGCCGCGCCCACGCCGAATGCGGGATGTGAGTGAAGACCGGACGGTGACGACCGCGGACCCGGCGGACGGCGAGGAGCCGACGAGGCCGGGCCGGCCTGCGCGGCGCGCACTGGGCGCGCTGGGCGGACTGCTCGCCACGGCTGCGGCGCTCGCCGTCGCGGAGCTGGCCGCCGTTCCCGTGCGGCCCGAGGCCGCGCCGCTCGACGCGGTCGGGACGACGGCGATCGACGCGGCGCCCGCGCCCGTCAAGGAGTTCGCCGTCCGCACCTTCGGCGAGAGCGACAAGCTCGCGCTCCAGGTCGGCATGGTGGCGGTGCTCGCGCTCTGCGCAACGGGCGTGGGGATGCTGGCCGTTGGCCGCCCCGTGGCTGCCGCGGGCGCCGTGCTCGTCGTCGGCGCGGCCGGTGCGGCGGTCGCCGCGAGCGGGCGCGACGGCGCGCCGCCCGACGCGCTGCCCTCCGCCGTCGGCGCTCTCGCGGCCGCTGCCGTGCTGTGGGTGCTCGCCGCCCGGCTCGCCGGACGCCGGCCGCTGCGCAAGCCGCCGCGGGACGCCGGCTGGGGCTCGCCCATGGACCGCCGCGGCTTCGCGCTCACGGCCGGAGCGGCGCTCGTCGGCACCGGCGCCGCGGCGACGCTGGGGCGACGGCTCAACTCCGCGGGCGATGCGGCCGCCGCGGCCTCGCGCGCCGGAGTCACGCTCCCCGCGCCGGTCTCGCGCGCCGCGCCCGTGCCCCGCGGCGCCGACCTCGGCCTTGCCGGTGTACCGCCCTTCACCACCCCCAACTCCGCGTTCTACCGCGTCGACACGGTCCTGCGCGTCCCCCGCGTCGACGCACGCGACTGGCGGCTGCGCCTCCACGGAAAGGGCGTCGCGCGCCCGGTGACGCTCGGCTTCGACGAGCTGCTCTCCCGTGGCCTGATCGAGCGGGACACCACGCTCACCTGCGTCTCCAACGAGGTCGGCGGCCCGTACGTCGGCAACGCGCGCTGGCTAGGCGTCCCGCTCGCGCCGCTGCTCCGGGAGGCCGGGGTGCGCCCGCCGTCCAAGGGCGGACCTGCGGACCAGCTCGTCGCCCGCTCCGAGGACGGCATGACGCTGGGTGCGCCCGTGGAGGACGTCCTCGACGGGCGGGACGCGATGCTCGCCGTCGGCATGAACGGGGAGCCGCTCCCCTTCGCGCACGGCTTCCCCGTACGGATGCTGGTGCCCGGTCTCTTCGGCTACGTCTCCGCCTGCAAGTGGCTGCGCGAGCTGGAGTTGGCCTCCTTCGACGACTTCGACGCGTACTGGGTCGAGAGGGACTGGGCCCGCGAGGCGCCCGTCCTCACGCAGTCGCGCATCGACACGCCGCGGCCGCTCGCCGACGTGGCGGCGGGGCCGACGGCGGTCGCGGGCGTCGCCTGGGCCCAGCGCCGCGGCATCACCCGCGTCGAGGTGCGGGTCGACGACGGCCCCTGGCGCCGCGCCCGTCTCGCGGCGGAGGACAGCAAGGACACCTGGCGCCAGTGGGTCTGGACGTGGGACGCGGCGCCCGGCTCGCACCGCCTCGAAGTCCGCGCCACCGACGGCACGGGCGAGACCCAGACCGCCGACCGGTCCGGCACCGTCCCCGGCGGCGCCACCGGACGGCACTCGGTGGTGGTCAACGTGGCCTGAACCGACCCCGCCCCCCAACGCACGTTTCACACGAAGGAGTTCACATGCAGACCCGCACACGCCGTACTCTCGTCGCCCTCGCCACCGCCGGCGTTCTGCCGTTCGCGCTCACCGCGTGCGGCAGCGACGACGACGGCTCCGACGGCAAGTCCGGAAGCGAGCAGCAGGAGAAGGGCGGCTCGTCCCAGGACGAGGGCAAGGGCCAGGACGCGGGCAAGGGCGGCGACGACATGGCCGGCAAGCCCTTCGGCCCCGCCTGCGCCTCAGTGCCCGACAACGGCAAGGGCAGCTTCGACGGAATGGCTCAGGACCCGGTCGCCACCGCCGCCTCGAACAACCCCGAACTCTCCACGCTCGTCGGCGCGGTGAAGAAGGCAGGGCTCGTCGACACGCTCAACAGCAGCAAGGACATCACCGTCTTCGCGCCCACCAACGAGGCGTTCGAGAAGGTCCCCGAGGCGGACCTGAAGGAGCTGCTCGGCGACGAGGAGGCCCTCACCGAGGTCCTCACCTACCACGTCGTCGGGGAGAAGGCCGGCAAGAAGCAGCTCGCCGACGGGGAGTTCACCACCCTCCAGAAGCAGAAGCTCACCACCTCGGGCTCCGGCGACTCCTACACCGTGGGCGACGGCGCCAAGATCGGCTGCGGCGACGTGCAGACCGCCAACGCCACCGTCCACATCATCGACAGCGTCCTGATGCCGCCCGAGTGACGGCTCGCGCCCGGCCCGCTCCGGGCCGGGCGCGCCACCGCCCCCGGGCGCACGTCCCCCGCGCTCACCCGCCTTCCGCGAGGTGGATGGCGCCCGCGGGGCAGACCGCCGCCGCCTCGCGGACGTCGGTCTCCTCGCTCTCCGCCGGCTCCGCCTCCAGCAGCAGGACGATGCCGTCCTCCTCACGCTGGTCGAAGACCTCGGGAGCGATCAGCACGCACTGGCCGGCCCCGCAGCACTTCTCCTCGTCGACAGTGATCTTCATCCAAGTCCCCTTTCCTCGCTCCCCGTCGGGTTCACCACCGCACCGGCACCTCGCGCAGGCCGCCGACGAGCATCTCCTCGACGCGCCGCAACTCCGAAACCGGCACCGCCAGTTCGAGCGACGGCAGCCGGCGGGCGAGGACCTCCAGCGTGACCTGGAGCTCGGTGCGGGCGAGGGCCTGCCCGAGGCAGGAGTGCGGCCCCGCGCCGAAGGCCAGGTGCGGGTTGGGGCTCCGCCCGAGGTCCATGTCGTCGGCGCCGGCGAAGACCGCCTCGTCCCGGTTGGCCGCCTGCATGCTGCATATCGCGGTCGTCCCCGCGGGCAGCACCTCCCCGCCGACCTCGACGTCCTCGCTGACGTAACGGCGCATCCCGAAGCCGAGGTTGGCGTCGAAGCGCAGCGACTCCTCCACGGTCGTACGCACGAGCGAGGGGTCGGCGACGAGCCGCTCCCACCGCGCGCGGTCGGCGAGGAGCATGGCGACCATCTTGCCGATCATGTTCGCCGTCGTCTCGTGCCCCGCGACGAGGAGCCCCATCCCGGTGCCCAGCAGCGCCGAGTCCGTGAGCCCTGCGCCCTCCTCGGCGCTCTCCGTGATCAGCATGCTGAGGATGTCGTCGGCCGGCGCAGCCCGCTTCGCGGCGATGTGGTCCCCCATGTAGGCGACGAACTCCCGGTGCGCGGTGTCGATTTCGTCCTGCGAGAAGCGCGTGAGGCTGAGCATCGCGTCGGACCAGTGGGAGAAGCGCGCCCGGTCCTCGGCGGGCACCCCGAGCATGTCGCAGATGACGTAGACCGGCAGCGGGAAGCCGAGGGCCGCCTTGAGGTCGGCGGGCTTCCCCTGCCCGACCATGTCGTCGATGAGCGTCTCGGCGATCTCCGCTATCGAGGGGCGCAGCGCCGACATGCGCCGTGCGGTGAACCACTTGCCCACCATGCGCCGCCACTTCTGGTGTTCCTCGCCGCGGTCGGGCACGGCGGTCGAGTCGCCGGTCGCCGCCGCGCCGCCCACGCCTCCGGGCGCGACCCGTGCGGCGCCGTCGGCGGACGTCGGACGGACGAACCGCGGGTCCGAGAGCAGTTGCTTGACGTGCTCGTGCCTGGTCAGCAGCGCGGCCTCGTCCCCGCTCGGCAGTTCGACGGCGGCCACGGGGCACTCGCTGCGCAGCCGCTCCCACTCGGCGGGCGCGGCGAGCGCGTCTTCCTGGGGCAGCGGGTAGCGAAGGGTCTGCTCGTGCTGGCTCATACGACCTCTTCCTGTGCGACGTTCGGGGATGCGGCGGACGCGGCGACGGCTTTCCTCCGGCGTCCGTACGCCGGGTGGCCGACTCCGCCTCGCCCCGGCCGGGTCGGCACCGCACGGTGCGGACGGCCGAGCGTGCGGCGGTGACTGCTGCGCGTACGTGCGGAGTTGCCCCGTCGGGCAGCCGCGTGAGGCTCCATGGACCGCACGGTACGGAACGATTGCATGATGCACAACGAGAGCATCATGCACAGCTTAGGCATGACGCACATTGGCGTATTCTGACCGCGTACCCACGTACGAGCCGGAGGCGGACCGAGATGGATGCCGGACAGGCGGGCGAAGACCTGGAACGCGAGCTGCTGATCCTCACGCGTCACCAGGAGATGTCGTCGCCGCGGCGCCTCCGCGGCGAAGAGGCGCTCGACCGCAGCGCCTACGTGCTGCTGAGCCGGCTGGAGGTCCAAGGCCCCATGTCCATAGCCGACTTGGTCCAGGCGTTCGGCCTCGCCGCCTCCACCATCAACCGCCAGACCGCCGCCCTCCTCAGGGACCAGCTCGTCGAGCGCACCCTCGACCCGGCGGGCGGCATCGCACGGAAGTTCCGCATCACGCCCAGGGGCGCCGAGCGCCTCGCCGCCGACCGCGACGCGATCGCCTCGGGGATCGCGCAGGTCGTCGCCGACTGGCCGGAGGAGAGGCTGCGCAGCTTCATCGCGCACCTGCGGCAGTTCAACACCGACATCGAGGAGCTCTCGGGCCGCCGCTGGCCGCGGTGAGACGTGCCCGTACCGCAACGGACCGCTGCGGTACGGGAGTTGCCCCTACCAGGTCACCGGCAGCTCGTGGACTCCGTAGATGACGGCGTCGTGCTTGAAGGGGATGTCCTCGACCGGCGCCGCCGCGCGCAACGTCGGCACACGGCGGAAGAGGGTCGGGTAGACGACCTGGAGCTCCAGCCTGGCGAGCGGCTGACCGACGCAGTGGTGGGTACCGGCGCCGAACGCGAGGTGCGGGCGCGCGTTGCGGGTGATGTCGAGGGTGTCGGGCTCGGGGAAGACCGCCGGGTCGCGGTTGGCGAGCTCGCTGAGGAGGATGACGCCCTCGCCCGCGCGGATCGTCTCGCCGGCGACCTCGATGTCCTCCAACGCCGTGCGCCGGCGCCCGAGATGGACGATGGAGAGGTAGCGGAGCAGCTCCTCGACGGCCGCCTCCACGACCTTCGGGTCCTCGGCGTCCCGGACGGCGGCGAGCTGCTCGGGGTGCTCCAGGAGCAGCAGCGTACCCAGCGTGATCATGTTGGCGGTGGTCTCGTGGCCGCCGAGGAGCAGCAGCACACCCATCGCCGCGACCTCGCTGCGCGCCAACTCGCCCCCGCTGACGCGCTCGGCGAGCTGCGAGAGGAGGTCGTCGCCCGGCTCGGTGAGCTTGCGGCCGACGAGGTCGTCGAGGTACCCGGAGAGGTTGCCGTGCGCCGTCTGCCGCTCCTCGGCCGAGGTGACCGAGGAGACGATCGTCTTGCTGTTGGTCTGGAAGAAGTCGTGGTCCTCGTAGGGGACGCCGAGCAGGTGCGAGATCACCAACGACGGTATCGGCAGCGCGAGTTGCTGGACGAGGTCAGCCGGCTTCGGCCCGGCCAGCATGGCGTCGAGGAACTCGTCCGTCATCCGCTGCACGGCCGGACGCATCGCCTGGACGCGCTTCACCGTGAAGGCACCGCTCACCATGCGGCGCAGCCGCGCGTGTTCGGGATCGTCCATGCCGACGAAGCTCATGTCCGAGTGCCCGCCCCGCGCCATTTCGGGGTCGACGGGGCTGGGGAAGCCCGGGTGCGAGAAGTCGGCGCTGAGACGCGGGTCGGCGAGGAGGGCCTTCTGCTCGGCGTGCCGGGTCACCACCCACGGGGTGCTCGCACCCCAGGAGGCGACGCGCGTCAGCGGGCCGCGGTCGAAGAGGCCGCGCATCGGGGGCGAGACCCCGAACGGGCAGGAGGCGGCGCGGGGGTTGGGGAACTCGGGGAGGTCGTCGTACGCCTCGGGCGCGAGAGTCAAGGTGCGTCCTTCGGGGTCTGGGTTGGCGTGCGTCTGTGCGTGCGGGGCCGTCAGGCCGCGGCGCCCGCGGTGGAGAGGGATCTGCTGTGCAGGCGGGCCTGCTTGGCCATGTTCCAGCCGAGTACGGCGTGCGGGCGCTCGCCGCCGTGGACGGCCCGTGTCCTTTCGCCGCCGTAGACGGCCCGTGTCCTTTCGCCGCCGTAGACGGCGACGAACCGGCCGCCCTCCTCGTCGCCCTCGACGAAGCTGACCTCCGCGCCGGGTCGCGGGGTGCCGAAGACCTGGATCTTCACGTCGAACTGGTCGGTCCAGAAGTACGGGACGGGCGCGTAGGCGACGTCGCCGCCGAGGAGGTTCGCCGCGACGGCGCCGGCCTGCGTCGTGGCGTTGGTGCGGTTCTCCAGCCGGACGTGCGCGCCGAGCCCCTCGTGGTACCAGCGGGCCGCGTCGCCGACCGCGTAGACGCCGTCCGCCGCGCGGCAGCGGGCGTCGCAGACGATGCCGTCGTCGAGGCGGAGGCCGCTCGTCGCGAGCCACTCGGTGGCCGGCGTGCACCCGACGGCGACGACGACCACGTCGGCGGGGAGCACCTCGCCCGAAGGCAGCCGCACTCCGGTCGCGCGCGCCTGCTCGTGCACGAGTTCTTCGACGCCCGTGCCGTGGTACTGGCGTACCCCGTTCCGGGCGTGGAGCCGTGCGACGAGTCCGCCCACGCGCTCCCCCAACTGCTCGGAGAGCGGCGCCGGTTGGAGGCCGACGAGGCTGGTGCGCGCACCGGAGGCGGCGGCGGTCGCGGCGACCTCGGCACCGAGCACGCCGTTGCCGACCACGACGACCCGCCGGGCCCGTTCGAGCGCACCGCGCAGCGCCACCGCGTCGTCGAGGGTGCGCAGCACGTGCACGCCGTCCACGTCGTCCTGGCCCGGCAGCCGGCGCGGCCGGAGCCCGGTGGCGAGGACCACCGCCTCCGCCCGCAGCGTGCGCCCGGCGGCCGTGCGCACCGCGCGCGCCTCCGGGTCGAGCGAGACGGCCGCGTCCCCGAGGACGAACTCGGCGTCGAGCGCGTCCAGCGCGTCCCGGCTGCGCAGTCCGGCACGCTCCGGCTCCCAGGCCCCCGAGAGGACCTGCTTCGACAACGGCGGCCGGTCGTACGGCAGCCGGTGCTCGGCGCCCAGCACGGTGAGCCGGCCTGCGTAGCCCTTGCGGCGCAGCGCCTCCGCGGTGCCGAGTCCGGCAGCCGAGGCGCCCACCACGAGCACGCTCCGCGGCGCCCTCACACGTCCTCGCCGAGACGGATCGCCGCGGCCGGGCAGACCTCGGCCGACTCCCGTACGGCCTCGTGGAGTTCGGCGGGCGGGTCGGCGTCGAGGAGGACGACGATGCCGTCCTCCTCGCGCTGGTCGAAGACGTCGGGGGCGATGAGGACGCACTGCCCCGCGCCGCAGCACTTCTCCTCGTCAACGCTGAGCTTCACGGTCGGATGTCTCCTTGCCTTGGGTTTCGGATGGTGCGCGCCGGCTCCGTGACCTCTGCGGTCAGCAGGCCGACGAGTGCGTCGACGAGCCCTTGGGACGCCTCCTCCCAGGACTCGCGGGGACCGCCCTCGGCGAGGGCGCGCTCCCGTTCCGCCCCGACGGCGGTGACGAGTTGGCGCGCCATCGTGCCGCGGCTCTCCCGGACGGGAGGCGGCAGGTGGTCGAGGCGGCGGCCGAGTCCGTCGAGGATGCGCCGCAGGTGCGGACGTGCGCACGCCTCCTCGCCGACGAGCTTCCCGAGCGCGGGTTCTGTCATCACCTGCGCGCTGAACCTGGCGCTCCAGGAAGGGACGCCGAGCGACGCGAGATACCTCAGCGGCGGCCGTGCGAGGCACTCGACCCAGCCCCGGACATCGTCGCCCGGCGGGCCGCCCGCCAGGCACCTCCCGCGCAGCCCGTCGACCTGCTCGCCGTGGCGCGCCATGATCGCGCGCACCAACTCGGTCCTGCTGCCGAAGTGGTAGCCGACCGCCGTGACGTTGCGCTGCCCGACGGCCTCGCCGATCCGGCGGTTGGAGACGGCGAGCAGCCCGTGCTCGGCGTAGAGCCGCTCGGCGGCCACCATGAGCGCCTCACGGGTCCTGCCGGCACGGTCCCGGTGTGCGCGCGTCACCGTCATCAGGCGACGGGGAGTCGGGGCAGCGGAGCGGTGAGCAGCCCCTCGGCGCGCAACTCGGGTGCGGCGGCGAAGGCCCCTTGCGAGTCCCCCGCCGCGGTGCGTGCCGCGTCGGGACGCGGCAGGCCCTCCCGGCTGAAGCGCGGGGCGAAGAGCGCCGTGCGTACGTCCGCGTACCGGGCGGCCTCCTCCCCGCTGGGCCAGGTGACTCGCGCGACGCGCAACTGCGCCCCTTCCGCGGCCGGTTGGAGCGGTGTCCGCACCTTCGGCGGACAGGGGGCGGGTTCCTGCGCATCGATCACGGAGGACCTCCTGGGACGGCAGCGGTCGGTGGGGGCTCCTGAGGGAGTGAACACCTGCGACGCCGATTAAGTCAATCGACTGATTTATAGTTGCCGCAAACATCTGCCCAGCGGGAGGGGAACGTCTTGAAGCAGGAGTCAACTCGTACCGGAGGAGTCGTCGGCGTACTGGCCCTCGCCGGCACGACGGCCGCGGTGATGCAGACCCTCGTCACACCGCTGCTGCCGAAGCTGCCCGGCATCCTCGACACCACGCCGGGGAACGCGACTTGGGTCATCACCGTCACCCTGCTCGTCTCCGCCGTCTGCGTACCGGTGACGGGCCGGCTCGGCGACATGCTCGGCAAGCGCCGCATGCTGCTGTGCTGCACGGTCCCGCTGTTCCTCGGCTCCGTGGTGTGCGCCCTCTCGTCGAGCGTCGTGCCGATGGTCCTCGGACGCGGGCTCCAGGGCATGGGGATGGGCATGGTCCCGCTCGGGATCGCGCTGCTCCGGGACGTGATGCCGCCGGAGCGGCTCAGCTCCTCGATCGCGCTGGTGAGCGCCTCGTTGGGGATCGGCGGCGGGCTGGGGCTGCCGATCTCGGCCGCGGTCGCGCAGTACGCCAACTGGCGTGTGCTCTTCTGGGGTTCGGCCGTGCTCGCCCTGCTGATCGCTCTGCTCGTGCGCAGTGTAGTGCCGGCGGGGTCGGCGGTGCCGTCGAGCACGCGGGGGCAGCGCTTCGACGCGCCAGGCGCGGTCGGGCTCGGCGCCGGGCTCGTCTGCCTGCTCCTCGCGGTCTCCAAGGGAGCGGACTGGGGCTGGGCCTCCGGCACGACGCTCGGCCTCTTCTCCGCCGCCGCGCTGCTCTTCCTCGCCTGGGGAGCCTGGGAGTTGCGCACCCGCGAGCCGCTCGTCGACCTGCGGGCGACCGCCGAGCCCCGGGTGCTGCTCACCAACGTCGCGTCGGTCTTCACGAGCTTCGCGATGTACGCGAGCATGCTGGTGATGCCGCAGCTCCTCCAGTTCCCCGAGGAGACCGGGTACGGCCTCGGCCAGTCGCTCCTCGCCTCCGGGCTGTGGATGGCTCCCGGCGGCCTGACGATGATGCTCGTCTCCCCGCTCGGCGGGAGGCTGACCGACGCGCGAGGGCCGAAGACGACGCTCATCAGCGGCGCCCTCGTCATCGCGGGCGGCTACGCCGTCTCGCTGCTGCTCATGGGCTCCGCCTGGGGGATCATGCTCGCGATCATGGTCATCAACGGTGGCGTCGGGCTCGCGTACGGCTCGATCCCCGCGCTCATCATGGGCTCCGTGCCGCAGTCGGAGACCGCGGCGGCCAACGGGTTCAACACCCTGCTGCGGGCGCTCGGCACGTCGATAGGCGCCGCGGTGATCGGCGTCCTCCTCGCGCAACTGACCACCACGGCCGGCGGCCGCACCCTCACCTCCGAGACCGGTTTCCGCACCGGGCTGCTCGTCGGCTGCGGCGTCGCGCTCGTCGCCGTCGCCGTCGCCGCCGTGATCCCGGCGGCACGCCGGGCCGCCGGCCCGGACGAGGACGCGCCGTCCGGCACCGAGCCCGCCGAGCCGCAACCGGCCGGGCGCGACTGACCTCCGCGACGGGCGCACCGGAGGGAGCCGACGGCCCGGCCCCGCTCGCCCGTCCCGTGACGGTGCGCCGGACGGCCGGCGGCGGGCCCCGCCCGGGTGAACCCGCGCCCGCGGTTGGCGCGGCGGCGTGAGTCGGCCGTGGCGGGCGGGCCAGTGTGCCTCGTCTCGCGGGAGAGGACGGACATGGCGGAGGCAGAGCGCGCGGGGGTCGCGGTGGTGACGGGCGGTTCCGCAGGCGTCGGGCGGGCCGCGGTACGGGAGTTCGCGCGGCGCGGCTACGACGTGGCGGTGCTGGCGCGCGGGCGGGCCGGGCTGGAGGGCGCCGTCGCCGAAGTCGAGCGGGAGGGGCGTCGGGCGCTGGCCGTCCGGACCGACGTGGCGGAGTGGGAGGAGGTGCGCGACGCGGCGGCCCGCGTCGAGGAGGAGCTGGGCACGATCGACGTGTGGGCGAACGTCGCTTTCGTCGGCTCGCTCTCGTTCGCCTGGGACACCCCGATCGCGGAAATCCACCGGACCACCGGCGTCACCTACCTCGGGCAGGTGCACGGAACGTTGGCCGCGCTGGAGCGGATGCGCCCGCGCGACCGCGGCGTCGTCGTGAACGTCGGCTCCGCGATGGCGTTCCGCTCGATCCCGTTGCAGTCGGCGTACTGCGGGGCCAAGCACGCCGTGCAGGGTTTCTCCGAGTCGGTCGTCACGGAGCTGCGCCACGAGGGCAGCTCCGTACGGCTCTGCCAGGTCCAGCTCCCCGGGCTCAACACCACCCAGTTCAACTGGAACGCCTCCCGGATGCCGCACCATCCGATGCCCGTGCCCCCGGTCTACCAACCGGAGGTGGCGGCGCGGGCGATCGCCCACCTCGCGCAGCACCCGCGGCGCAACCTGTGGGTCGGGGTCCCCACGGCGTACACGATCCTCGGGGAGCGGCTGGCGCCCAAGCTCGTCGACCTCTACCTCGCCCGCACCGGCGTCTCCTCCCAGCAGACCGAGGCCGACCTGCCGCGCTGGGGCAGCAACGTCTTCGCGCCGCGGGACGAGGAGTACGACAGAGGCGCGCACGGTCCGTTCAACGCCCTTGCGCACGACCGCGATCCGGTGCTGTGGCTCTCCGTCCACCGGTGGCGCGTCCTCCTCGGCGCGGCGGCAGCGGCGGCGTGCACGGCGCTCGCCCGCCGGAAGACCCGCCGCTCGATGCCGCAAGCGGGTGGCCGACGGCGCCCGCGGTGTTGACCGGCGGCCCGTGAGGGTACGGCCTGCTCGCACTTTCCGCCGACGAGAGAAGCCGCGCCGTGCCGAAGACCTCCGATTTCATCCTCGATCGTCTGCGGGCCTGGGGCATCGGCCGCGTCTACGGGTACCCGGGCGACGGCATCAACAGCCTTCTCGGTGCGTTCGACCGCGCCGAAGGCGACCCGGAGTTCATCCAGACGCGGCACGAGGAGATGGCCGCGTTCATGGCGACGGGACAGGCCAAGTTCACCGGCGAACTGGCCTGCTGCATGGCGACCTCCGGCGGCGGCACCATCCACCTGCTCAACGGCCTCTACGACGCCAAGCTCGACCACCAGCCCGTCCTCGCCGTCATCGGCCAGCAGAAGCGCATCGCGCTGGGCTCCGCCTACCAGCAGGAGATCGACCCCAACACGCTCTACAAGGACGTCACCGAGTACGTGCAGACCTGCATGCACCCCGCGCAGGCACGGCAGTTGATCGACCGGGCGTGCAAGGTGGCGCTGGCGAACCGCACGGTCGCCGCCGTGATCGTGCCGGAGGACGTGGCGGAGGAGGAGGCGCAGCCCTCGCCGCCGCGGGAGCACGGCGCCGTCTACACGAGCGTCGGCTGGACGAAGCCGCGGGTGATCCCGCCCGAGTCGGAGCTGCGCAAGGCGGCCGGCATCCTCAACGCGGGAGAGAAGGTCGCGATGCTCGTCGGCCAGGGGGCCGCCGGCGCCTCCGACGAGGTGGCACGCGTCGCCGACCTGCTCGGCGCCGGGGTGGCGAAGACGTCCCTCGGCCGGGCCGTGCTGCCCGATGAACTCCCCTACGTCACCGGCCCGATCGGCCTGCTCGGCTCCACCGCGAGCTACGCGATGATGCAGGGCGCCGACACGCTCCTGATGGTCGGCACCAGCTTCCCGTACGCCGAGTGGCTCCCCGAAGAGGGCCAGTGCAAGGCCGTCGAGATCGACGTCGACGGCCGCCTGATCGGCATCCGCTATCCGATCGACGCCCACCTCGTCGGCGACTCCAAGGACACCCTCGGCGCGCTGCTGCCGATGCTGGAGCAGAAGACCGACACCGCGTGGCGCGACAGCCTCGTCGAGCAGGTGCGCGAGTGGTGGGAGGTGCTCGACGACCGCGCGCACGAGAAGGCGAAGCCGCTCAACCCCGAACTGGTCGCGCACGAACTCTCCAAGCGGCTGCCGGACGAGGCCATCCTGACCACGGACGCGGGCTCGGTGGCCACCTGGTGGTCCCGGCACCTCAAGCTGCGCGAGGGGATGCAGGCGTCCCTCGCGGGAAACCTCGCCACCATGGGCCCCGGAACGCCCTACGCCATCGCCGCGAAGTTCGCCTACCCGGACCGGCCCGTGATCGCGATGGTCGGCGACGGCGTCTTCCAGATGAACGGCATGAACGAGCTGATCACCGTCAAGCGCTACCTCGACCGCCTCAAGGGCTCCCCGCTGGTCTTCTGCGTCTTCAACAACCAGGACCTCAACCAGGTCACCTGGGAGCAGCGCGCCATGGCGGGCGAGCCCAAGTTCCCCGGCTCGCAGGACATCCCGGATGTTCCGTACGCGGAGTGGGCGAAGCTGCTCGGCCTCAAGGGCATCCGCTGCGACAGCCCGAAGAAGATCGGCAGCGCCTGGGACGAGGCGCTCTCCGCCGACCTCCCCGTCGTGCTGGAGGTCGTCGTCGATCCGGAGATCCCGCCGATCCCGCCGCACATCGGCAAGATGCAGGCGAAGAAGGCGGCGGCCGCACTCCGCAAGGGCGACCCGCAGGCCTGGGGCATCGCGACGAAGGGCGCCAAGCAGAAGGGGCACGAGTTCACCGAGTCGCTCAAACGCCGCCTGCCGGACGGGGATTGACACCGTGCCGACCGACCGGGCAGGCCCCGCCGCGCTGCGCGAGTACGCGCTCCTCGCCGACGGGGAGCGCGGCGCCCTCGTGGGGCCGCACGGCGACCTCGCATGGATGTGCGCGCCCCGCTGGGACTCGGCGCCGGTCTTCTCCGAACTCCTCGGCGGCGCGGGCGCGTACGTCATCCGCCCGAGCGACCCCTGGTACGTCTGCGCCGGCCGGTACGAGCCCGGCACCCTCATCTGGCGCTCCCGCTGGGTGACGTCGCAAGGCGTGATCGAGTGCCGGGAGGCGCTCGCCTTCCCCGGCGATCCCGGCACCGCCGTGCTGCTGCGCCGCGTGGAGGCCGTCGACGGGCCCGCCG
The DNA here is from genome assembly GCF_000262345.1 of Streptomyces xiaopingdaonensis. Taxonomy (GTDB): domain Bacteria; phylum Actinomycetota; class Actinomycetes; order Streptomycetales; family Streptomycetaceae; genus Streptomyces; species Streptomyces xiaopingdaonensis. The sequence continues at coordinate 41,285 of NZ_AJTQ01000257.1, forward strand.
AGGTACGGGTGCGGCTCGATGTCGGCGCGGATTTCGCCTCCGTCCCGTTGGAGGGCCTCGCGGTCGAGGACGGCGTGTGGAGCGCACGCGCCGGGCCGCTGCACGTCCGGTGGTCCGGTGCCACCGCGGCGGGGCCGGGCCGCGAGGGCACCCTGGCCGTACCCGCCGGCGGGAGTCACGACCTCGTGCTGGAACTCTCCGGCTCGCCGCTCGGGCGCCGACTCCCCTCCGCCGACAGGGCGTGGGAGGCGACCGAGCACCAGTGGCGTCGCAGCGCCCCGGCGTTCGACGCGGTGCTCGGCGAGCGCGACGCACGCCAGTCCCACGCCGTACTGCTCGGCCTGACGAGCGCGAGCGGCGGCATGGCCGCGGCCGCGACCACCTCGCTGCCGGAGCGCGCCAAGGGCGGCCGCAACTACGACTACAGGTACGCGTGGATCCGCGACCAGTGCTATGCCGGGCAGGCCGCCGCGGCCGCCGGCTCGTACAGCCTGCTCGACAAGGCCGTCGACTTCATCGCCTCCCGGGTCCTGGAGGACGGCCCCACCCTGCGCCCCGCCTACACCGTCACCGGCGGCAGGGTCCCCGACGAGCGGTGCGTCACGGGGATCACCGGCTACCCGGGTGGCGGCAGGCGCGTGGGGAACCACGTCAACAGGCAGTTCCAACTCGACGCGCTCGGCGAGGCGTTGCTCCTCTTCGCCGCGGCCGCCCGGTGCGGAAGGCTGGAGGCGCAGGGGTGGCGGGCCGTGGAGGCGGCCGTCTCGGCGATCGAGGAGCGGTGGCAGTCGGCGGAGGCCGGCGTGTGGGAGCTGGACCCGCGGCGCTGGACGCACTCGCGGTTGGTGTGCGCCGCGGGACTCCGCGCCGTGGCCGAGGACGGCGAGGCCGGGGCGCGCGCCGCCGGGTGGGCCGCACTCGCCGACACACTGGTCGCCGACGCCTCGCGCAACTGCGTGCATCCGTCGGGCCGTTGGCAACGCTCCGCCGGGGACCCCCGGGTGGACGCCGCGCTGCTCCTGCCGGCGATCCGCGGCGCCGTGCCGGCGCACGACCCGCGCACCGTCGGCACGCTGGAGGGCGTGCACCGGGAGTTGACCCAGGACGGCTACGTCTACCGGTTCCGGCACGACGAGCGTCCGCTCGGCGAGGCAGAGGGCGCCTTCCTGCTCTGCGGCTTCCTCACCTCGCTCGCCACGCACCAGCAGGGCCGCACGGCCGAGGCGTGCCGCTGGTTCGAGCGCACCCGTGCGGCCTGCGGCCCGCCCGGCCTCTACTCCGAGGAGTACGACGTCGCGCGGCGGCAGTTGCGGGGGAACCTGCCGCAGGCGTTCGTCCACGCCCTGCTGTTGGAGACGGGGACCCGGCTGGCGCGGCCCTGGGGCGAGGGATGAGCCGCCGCGCACGGAACGGCGGGCCCCCTTGCTCATCCCACCCGGTAGGGCTCCGCGTCGGTGCGCTTCAGGACGAGGCCGTTCCCCGGGGTCGTCGGGTCGGGGCGCAGCACGCCGTCCTCGGGGGGCGCCGGCCCGTCGAAGAGCAGGTGCTCGATGCGCACGTGGTCGTGGAAGTACTCCAGGTGCCGCAGGTTGGGTGTCGCCGCCGCGACGTGCACGGCGAGGCTCGGCGCGCAGTGCCCCGAGACCTCGGTCCCGTTTCCGGCGGCGACGGCGGCGGCGCGGAGCCACTCGCCGTATCCGCCGCACCGGGTCACGTCGATCTGGAGGCAGTCGACGGCCTCCGCGTGCACCATCGCGTCGAAGTACGGCAGGTGGTAGCCGTATTCGCCGGCCGCGACGTCGGGGGAGACCCGCGCGCGGACCTGGCGCAGGGAGGCGAGGTGGTCGCTGGAGACGGGCTCCTCGTACCAGGTCACGCCCTGGTCGGCGAGCGCCCGGCCGATCCGGACGGCCTGCCCGACGCCGTAGCCGCCGTTGGCGTCGACGTAGAGGGCCGTCCCGTCGCCGACGGTGCGGCGGGCCAACGCGACGCGGTGGAGGTCGCGTTCGGGCTCGGTCCCCCAGGACTCACCGATCTTGATCTTCACCCGGGGGATGCCCGACTCACCGGTCCAGTGCTCCAGTTGGGCTCGGGTGCGTACGTCGTCGTACGTGGTGAAGCCGCCGCTGCCGTAGACGGGGACCCCGGTGCGGCAGCGGCCGAAGAGCGCGGCGAGCGGAAGCTGGAGCAGGCGCGCCTTGAGGTCATGAAGGGCTGTCTCCACCGCGGACATCGCGCACGAAACGAGCCCTGGCCTCCCGAGGTTGCGGACGCCGCGCCGCATCGCGTCCCACGCCCCCGGCACGTCCAGCGCCCCGCGGCCCTCGACGAGCGGGGCGAGGGTCCGGGCGATCAGCGGGACGCACGCCGCGTCCGCGTAGGTGTAGCCGAGCCCCGTGGTCCCGCCGCAGGTCGCCTCGCAGACGACGAGCGTCGTAGCGTCCCAGGCGAGGGTGGCGTCCGCCTCCGGCACGTCGGTGGGGACGGTATAGGCACAAGCCCGCACCGCGTCGATCCGAGCCTCGATCAGCACCCTCATCACCCTCACGTCAGGTAGGCGGCATGAGCAAGACTGACATTTCACTCACCCGACGGCCGGGAACCGGACTCGACACCGCCGCGCTGGAGAGGGCGCTGCGCGACCGCGTCGACGGCGAGGTGCGGTTCGACCCGGGCAGCCGCGGCGCCTACGCCACCGATGCCTCCAACTACCGGCAGGTGCCCATCGGCGTCGTCGTCCCCCGCACGGTGGACGCCGGCGCCGAAGCGGTCGCGGTCTGCAGGGAGCACGGGGCGCCGGTGCTGTCGCGGGGCGGGGGCACCAGCCTCGGCGGGCAGGCGACCAACACGGCCGTCATCGTCGACTGGACGAAGTACTGCACCCGGCTCCTCTCCGTCGACGTGCAGGCACGCACCTGCGTGGTGGAGCCCGGCCTCGTGCTCGACGACCTCAACGCGCAACTCGCCCCGTACGGACTGGAGTTCGGACCGAGACCCTCGACGCACAGCCACTGCGCGATCGGCGGGATGGTCGGCAACAACTCCTGCGGAGCCAGCGCGCAACGCTCCGGCACGACCGACCTCAACGTCGTCGGCCTGGAGATCCTCACCTACGACGGGCTGCGCTGCCGCGTCGGCCCGACCGACGACGCCGCGTACACGGCCGCCGTCGAGGAGGGCGGCCGCAAGGCGGAGCTCTACCGCGGGCTGCGCGGGATCGCCGAGCGGTACGGCGACCTCGTCCGCGAGCGGTACCCGGACATCCCGCGCCGCGTCTCCGGCTACAACCTCAACGCGCTGCTGCCCGAGGCCGGATTCGACCTCGCCCGTCTCGTCGTCGGAAGCGAGGGGACGCTGGCCACCGTGCTCTCCGCCGAACTGAAGCTGATGCCGGTGCTCGCCGCCCGCTCGATGCTCGTCCTCGGCTACGACAGCGTCGACCGCGCCGCCGACGCGGTGCCCACCGTCCTCGAGCACTGCAACCCCGTCCTCCTGGAGGGCGTCGACGACCGGCTCGTCTTCTTCGAGAAGGAGGAGAAGATCGGCCCCGAGGCGCGCGCGCTCCTCCCCGAGGGCGCGGGCTGGCTCCTCGTGCAGTTCGGCGGCGACACCGAGGAGGAAGCGCACGCCCGCGCACGGGAGTTGCTCGACGCGCTCGGCCGCGCGGAGCAGGACCCGAGGGTCTACTTCTCCGGCGACCCGGCCGTCGAGGACAAGGTGTGGAAGGCGAGAGAGGCGGGCCTCGGCGCGACGGCACGTCCGCCCGGGATGCACGACTCCTGGCCGGGCTGGGAGGACTCGGCGGTCGCACCCGACCGGCTCGGCGCGTACCTGCGGGACCTCGGCGCCCTCTTCGAGGAGAGCGGCCTCGATCGCCCCGCGCTCTACGGGCACTTCGGACAGGGCTGCGTCCACGTGCGCACCCCGTTCGACCTGATGTCCGCGGACGGCGTCGCCGACTTCCAGCGGTTCCTGGAGCGCGCCGCCGACCTCGTCGCCTCCTACGGGGGCTCGCTCTCCGGCGAGCACGGCGACGGGCAGGCCCGCGGGGCGCTGCTGGAGCGGATGTTCGGCGAAGAGCTCATCCGCGCCTTCGGCGAGGTCAAGGCGCTCTTCGACCCGCGGAACCTGATGAACCCGGGCAAGGTCGTCCACCCCTACGGAACCGCGGAGCACCTGCGGCTGGGACCCGACTGGCGACCGGAGCCGCAGGGCGGCGAGTTCCGGTACCCGCACGACGACGGGAGCTTCACCCGTGCCGTCATGCGGTGCGTCGGCATCGGCAACTGCCGCCGCCAGGCGAAGGAAGGCGGCGTCATGTGCCCCTCCTATCAGGTCACCCGGGAAGAGGAGCACTCCACCCGCGGCCGGGCACGGCTGCTCTTCGAGATGCTCCACCCGCACGAGGACTCCCCGATCAAGGACGGCTGGCGCTCGACGGAGGTGCGGGACGCCCTGGACCTCTGCCTCGCCTGCAAGGGCTGCAAGTCCGACTGCCCGGTCGGCGTCGACATGGCCACGTACAAGGCCGAGTTCCTCTCCCACCACTACCGCGGCCGACCGCGCCCCGCCGCGCACTACTCGATGGGCTGGCTCCCCCTGTGGGCACGCCTCGCCTCCTGGGCGCCCCGCGCCGCCAACGCCGCGGTCCACGCCCCGCTCCTGGCGTCCGCGGGGAAGCGGCTCGCCGGCATCGCCCCGGAGCGCGACGCGCCGCCCTTCGCGGCGCGGACGCTCCGCGCGTGGTGGCGTGCGCACAGCGCAGACCGCCCGCCCGCCGATCCGCGTGCGCCGACCACCGTGGTGGTGTGGCCCGACACCTTCACCGACCACTTCCACCCGCACGTCGGGCAGGCCGCCGTCGAGGTGCTGGAGGCGGCCGGGTTCGACGTCGTCGTCCACGACGCCGCCGCCTGCTGCGGCCTCACATGGATCTCCACCGGCCAACTCGGCGTCGCACAACGGGTCTTCCGGCGTACGCTCCGCACGCTGCGCCCCTGGCTGGAGGCCGGCACACCGATCGTCGGCCTCGAACCCTCCTGCACCGCCGTCTTCCGCAGCGACATGCCGGAGATGCTCCCCGACGACAAGGACGTCGAACGGCTCGCCGCCCAGACGTACACCCTCGCCGAGTTCCTCCTCGGGCACGCGCCACAGGACTGGCGGCCGCCCCGGCTCGGGCGCCACGCCGTCGTGCAGCGGCACTGCCACCAGCACGCGATCATGGGCTTCGACGCCGACCGGGAACTCCTCGCCCGCGCGGGCGTCGACGCCGAAGTCCTGGACTCCGGATGCTGCGGCCTCGCCGGCAACTTCGGCTTCGAGGCGGGCCACCACGAAGTCTCCATGGCCTGCGCCGAGAGCGCCCTCCTGCCCGCCGTCCGGGCCGCCGCGCCCGAAACGCTCGTACTCGCCGACGGCTTCAGCTGCCGCACCCAGATCGAGCAGGCGGGCACGGGGCGCACCGCGATGCACCTCGCCGAGGCCCTCCACCTCGCCCTCACCGGAGACGACGGCCGCCCCTACCCCGAACACGCCGCCGCACCGGCGCCCACGGGGACCGAGCACCTCGTGCCCGCCGCGCTCGCCCTCGGCACGCTCGCCGCCGCCGGCACGGCGGGGACGCTCATCCGCCGTCGCCTGCGGGCGCGTTGACGCCCCGCGGCCGCCTGCCCGCGCGGCCCGGCTCCCGTACAGCCCCGCCGAACGGCGCGGACGCCCGCCTAAGCAGGCTCCGCCCCTGCCCGGTAGATCGCCCAGGTGCGGGGCGTCTCGGAGACCCAGACGGCCGTGAGCTCCGGGTAGGTCTCCACCCAGAGGCCGTAGATCCAGTGCGCGAGTCGCTCCCCCGACGGGGAGAAGTCCACGGCGTCGTTGAGGTGACGGTGGTCCAGGGTCTCGTCGAGCCAGGACTTGAAGGCGTCGAGGTCGCCGTAGTCCCGGACGAAACCGGCGTCGGTCAACTCCTCCGGCGGCGCGCAGAGTTCGAGGACGACCACGTAGTTGTGGCCGTGCGGGCGGGCGCACTTGTGCCACGAAGGGAGCCTGCTGAGGACGTGGCTCGCCGAGAAGTGGAACTCCTTGGTGATGGTCAGCATGCCGGCCGCGCCCGGACGAGGCCCTGCCTGTGGTTCTCCGTTGGCTGGATGCACGACGGCTACTCACTCTCCAGATCGCCGAGCGCGAGGGCACGGTTCAGCGGAACGTCTTCGCGGAAGCCGCGGAGCAGCGCCGGGTCCTCGATGCTCTCGGCCTTCCTCTCCATCTTCTCCCGCGCCCGGCTCAGGAGTCCCTCCGCTTCGCTCCGGGCGCCGGCGGCGTACAGGGCCCTCGCAGCGTGAAAGAGAACCTCTTCGCTCCGCAACGCGGGCATGTCCCCGGTGCGGTCGAGCAGTGCGACCGACTCCCGCGCGAAGGCGGCGGCGCCCGCCGGGTCCCCCTCGCGGAGCCTCGCCCGGCCGGAGAGGCAGAGGCCGGCGATCTCGCTGCGTACCATGCCGGTCCGCCGGGTCTCCGCCACGGTGGCGGCGGCCAGGCGGCCGGCGGCCGCCACCGTCGAGAGGTTGCCGCCCGCGGTGTCGAGCAGCACCTGCGCGTAGAGGTTGCGGACGATCGGCACGAGGTTGATCAGCCACGTCCGCTCCGTCTCCCACCACCCTTCCTCGACGAGCGTCAGGCACTCGCCGCGGCGTCGCGGGTCCGGCGCGAGGAGCTGGGCGAGGAGCGCGGCGTTGTAGGCGTGCCACCCGCTGTCGCCGCCGCGTCCCTGCTCGACGCGGAGCGCTTCCCTGAGCGCCTCCTCGGCCTCTGCGGCGAGGCCGAGGCCGGCGCAGACCTGCGCGGTGTAGTTGAGAGCGATGGGCAACTCCGCGTTGAGCGGCTCCGCTCTGAGCCGGTCGGTGCAGCGCCGCAGCCGGGTCAGGGCGTCCTCCGGCCTGCCGGAGTCGAAGAGGCTGATGCCGAGCTGCATCTCGTTGAGGTTCCGGGCGTGCTGGAGGACGGGGTCGCCGCTGCCCCCGAGCCGCCCGTCCGCGGCGTACAGCTCCTCGGCCTCCCGGAGCTGCCTGACGCCCTCGGCGAGGGTGCGCTTGGAGACCTGGCGCCCGTACTCGACCTTGGCGACGAAGAGCGCGACCGCGTCGCCCTGCTCCTCGGCGATCTCGACCGCCTCCCTGAGCTTGTCGAGACCGGGGACGAGGCCGCGCGTCGCCATGAGGGTCTTGCCGCGCAGGAGCGTGGTGCGGGCGACGAGTTCGGGCACCGCACAGCGCAGCGCCGCCTCCTCGGCCTCCGCCGCGAGCGCGTCGATGTGCGGCCCTCCGCCCGACTCGGTGTCCCCGCGCCACCGCACCTCCGTCAGCGAGAGCAGCAGCTCGACGGCCTCGGCGAGGCGGCGATCGGCTTCCGGGTCCTTCGCCGAGAGAGCCCGGGCGGCGCGGATGGCCTTCTCGCAGTGCCGCTCCGCCTCGGCGAAGGAGAGTCCGTCGATGGCGGCCGAGCGCGCCAACGCGTAGTAGGCCGCGGCCGATTGCGCCAGGTACTGGGGTCCGCCGCTCTCGAAGTGCCGCGCGATCTCCAGGCGGCGCTCCAGCGGCGCGGAGTCGAAGACGCCGCCGTCCGACAGCGCCCGCGCGATGCTTCCGTGCCGCGAGCGGCGCTGCTGCGGGGTCTGCTCCCGGTAGAGGACGTCCCACAGCGCACGGTGCTGGAAGCGGTAGCAGTCCGTGGGTTCGTCGCGCGCCCACTCCGGCCTGTCTGCGCCGAGGATGAGCCGCTGCGGACCGGCCAGCGCCCGCAGCCGGCTCATGACGTCGTCGTGGGAGCGCCGCAACGCCGCGGCCACGGTGGCGGAGAGGAACGTGTGCCCCTGGGTGGCCCCTGTGATCAGAAGAAGCTGGTCCTCGTCGGAGAGGCGTCTCAGGCGCTCTTTCACCACCCGCTCCAGCTTGTCGGGCAGGGCGATGCTGTCACCGTGTCCCGGCTGCCATTCGTCGAGGCACATCTGGACGAAGACGGGGTGCCCCTCCGTGAGCCGGCTCAGGCTCGCCGACAGGGTCGCGGGCGCTGCCGGGTGCCGATGGCGGACGAGTTCCGCCACGGCGTCCTCGGGAAGGCCGCCCAACTCGCGGCGGCGCAGCAGTCCTTCGTACTCCCACGTCCGCAGGAGTTCCCCGACGCTCTCCGAGGTGCCGTCGGGGGACTCGTCGAGAGCGTGGCTGAGCACCACGGAGAGCGGCGAAGCGCCCTGCGCCGCGCGCAGCAGCCGATCGAGGACGAGCAGGCTGCTGGGATCGATGTGCTGCACGTCGTCGATGACGAGCAGCACCGGCGGACCGGAACCGGCCGACTCCAGCAGCGCGTCCACGATCTGCGTGGCCACGCCCTGCTGGAAGGGCAGCAACGAGTCGAAGGGCATCGAGCCCGAGCCGAGCGCCGCTTTGGTGGCCTCGCTGCCTATCCGCAGCACGTCGCCGAGCCCGGGCACCAGGGCCGAGAGGACGTTCGGCAGGGAGTCCACGGTGCTGCGCCCCGCCTGCCCCAGGAAGCGCCGGAGCGGCCGGGTCCTTTCGCGCCGCTTGAGGTCGAGCAGGATGTCGACGATCGGCCCGTACGCCGCGCCGGGACCGATCACCGGGTTGCAGTGCGCCTTGACGACCCGGCAGGCGTGCGCCGGCAACTCCGCCTCGGCGACCCGGCTGCTGAACTCGCCGAGGAGGCAGGTCTTCCCCATCCCGGAGACACCCTCGACGAGCAGGGCGCTCCCCCGGCCCTCCACCAGGGCCAGCGCCGTCGAGCGGAGCTCTTCCAACGGCTCGACACGGTCCACGAACACACTCGGCACGCCAGGCTCCCCAGTTCGTCCAGTGCGGCATCTCTTCGAGGGCGGCGTCGCCCGCCGGCACCACGGGTCACTCGGCGCACACGATCCACCACACCAGAAGCTAGCCGATAGGCCGCCCCCGAGACAGCGGAACCTGCCCGCGGCCGTCGAAGGCGCCCCGGCAGCCCGTTGCGGCACCGTGTACCGATCTCGTCAGCTCCGTAACAGGGCCGCACCCCGGGCCCGGCCCGGACGGCAGCGCGTCAGGATGGTGACGGCGGGAGGCAACGGCACCGACAGAAGAGGGCAGTGTGAGCCAGGAGTTTCTCAGGCCCGAGGACCCCCAGAGCATCGGCCCGTACTGGCTGGCCTCGCGGCTCGGGGCCGGCGGGCAGGGCGTCGTCTACGAGGCGTACGACGGCTCCGGAGCCCGCTGCGTGGTGAAGGTGCTGCGGCGGGAGGGCGCGGGGGACGACTACGCGAAGGACCGCTTCCGCAAGGAGGTCGCGGCCTCCCGGCGGGTCGACTCCTTCTGCACGGCCCGCGTGCTGGCGGCGGACCCGGGGGCTCAACCCCCGTACATCGTCAGCGAGTTCATCGACGGCCGGGACCTGCAGGCCACCGTCGCCGCAGGCGGAGCCTTCGACGGCGACGCGCTCGTCCGCCTCGCCACCGGCATCGCCACCGCGCTCACCGCCATCCACGCCGCCTCCGTCGTGCACCGGGACCTGAAGCCGGGCAACGTGCTCCTCGGCCCCGACGGGCCCCGCGTCATCGACTTCGGGATCGCCCGCACCCAGGAGATGTCGCTCACCGAGACCGGCAAGATGATGGGCACCCCCGGATACATGGCTCCCGAAGTGCTGCGCGGCGCCCGCGCGGACGGGAAGAGCGACGTCTTCGCCTGGGGCGCCGTGGTGCTCTTCGCGGCGACCGGCACCGCCCCGTTCGACGGGGAGAACCTCGGCGAGATCGTCGTCCGCGTGACCGAGCGGGAGCCCGACCTCACGCCCGTGCCGGAACGAATACGTCCCCTCCTGGCCGCCGCGCTCTCCAAGGACCCGGCGGGCAGGCCGACTTCGGCCGAGCTCCTCTTCCGGCTGCTGACGGCCGGCGCACGGGACCCGCGTCCGCCCTCCTCGTCGGACCTGCTGGCGAAAGGCGCCCGCGCGGCGGCGCTCCCCGCGCGGGCGTCCGCCTCGCTGCCCGAGTGGGGCACGGTGGCGGAGGGCGTGTACGCGGGACTCGGCCCCGTCGAACGGGCCGTCGCCGAAGAGATCCTGCTGCGGCTGACGGTGCCCGGCGACGCGCCGGACGGCTCGCAGGACGGCGTACGGACGGCGGAGTACGGCGAGTTGCTGCACGGCCGCCCGGCCCCCGAGGCGGCCGCCGTCGAGCAGGTGCTCGCGGCCTTCGCGGCGGAGCGGGTGCTGATCCGCGACCCCGACGGTTCGGTCCGCCCCGTCAGCGCCGCGTTGCACAGGGCATGGCCCCGGCTCGCGGCGTGGACGGCCGAACACCGGGCGACGCTCCGGGAGTTGCGCAGGACGGGCGACGCCGCGCGGACCTGGGACCGCGCCGGGCGCCCCACCGACCGCCTCCTGCACGGGAGCGTCCTGCGCGCCGCCGCGGACCACGCCGCGACGGCCGGCACCGCGCTCCGGCCCAACCTGGTCGAGCGGGAGTTCCTCACGGCGTCGCGCGCCCAGGAGTCCCGGAGACGCCGCCGGCGCCGCAGGCTGCGGGGCGGGATCGCGGTGCTGCTGGCGACGGCGCTCGTCGCGGGCGTCGCCGCCTGGCAGTTCCAGCGCGCCAACGCGGAGCAGCAGGCGTTCGCCACCGCGCGGAACGTCGCCGCCGTGGCCGACGGTCTGCGGATGTCCGACCCGGAGACCGCAGCGCTGCTCAGCGCCGCCGCCTGGCAGGTGGCGCCCGCCGAGGAGGCGCGTGCCGCGCTCTACCGGTCGGCGTGGCAGCGCGAGAGCGCCGTCTTCCAGGACCCGACGAAGCAGCCGGCCGTGCTCGGAAACATGACGGCCCGCAGGCTCTCCGCCGACGGCCGCACCCTGGTCACCGCGACGTTCGGAGCGTCGGAGGGCAAGACGCGGCGCTTCGACCTCCGCACCGGAAAGGAACTCGCCTCGCGCACCGGGGGGAAGACCCCCTCGGGCGCCGTGTCCCCGGACGGCAGGTTCGCCGTGCAGGACGGCGAGGTGCGGGAGATCGCGACGGGGAAGACCGTCGGCGAGGTGCACGGCGACGGGCACTCGGTCGAGGCCCTTGCCTCCGGCGGCGTACGCGCGCTCGACGTGGACGAGGGCGCAGCCTCCGTGCGCGACACGCACACCGGTGACACCCTGCTCCGGGCTCCCGGCTCGGGGGCGCAACTCTCCCCCGACGCACGGTACTTGGTCTCGTGCCCCGAGGACGGCACACCGCTCCTGCACGACATCGACGCCGGCGCCTCGACGGAGCTGGACGGCGCCGAGAAGCAGGGCTGCTCCGACGGGTTCACCGCCTCCTTCAGCGCCGACAGCGGCCGGATGGTCCTCGGCACGACCGAGGGAGCGCTGGCCGTCTGGTCCACCTCGACCGGCGAGAAGGTGTCGGAGGCGTCCCTGGAGAACTGGAACCTGCAAGCCATGACCGGCGAGAACGCCTGGCCGCTCCCCGTCCGCATGAGCCCCGACGGGAAGTTCGTCGCCGCCATGGCGGACAGCTCCGTGGCCGTGGCCGCGGCCTCGGACGCCTCCCAGCCGCTCTTCACGCACCCCACAGGCGTGGCCAACTCCGAGCTGGCGAGCGACGGCAGCCCGCTCGCGATCGACTCCGGACGCGGCGAGCTGCGCTACCTGGAAGGGACCTCGGTGCACACGCTGAGTCTGCGCTCGCTCGGACTGCCGAGGAAACAACGGGACCGCTCGCTCGCCCGCTTCGGCCCCGACGCGCAGACCCTGCTCGCCGCGGAGAACGAGGGCACGCGCCACCGCGTACGAACCTGGACGCTCCCGGAGGACGGGAAGCAGACACCGCGCAGGCGTACCGACCACCCGGTCTCGGGCGGCACGGCGCTGGGGGAGTACCTCCCCCAGGGCGAGTACATGGCCCCGGCCGAACTCAGCCCGGACGGAGGGACGTTGGCGTACGCCCGCGAGACGGAGAAGTCGACCGCCGTCCTGCTCCAGGACACCCGGACGGGAAAGGTGACACGCCGGATCGGACTGGGCGGCAGCCCGGGCGCACGCATCGCCGCGCTCGCCTTCGGCGAGGACGGACGGACCCTCGCCGTCAGCCGCACCACTGCCGACGGCGACGACGCCTGGTCCGTCGACGTCGTGGACACCGCGGCGGGCAGGAAGACCCGCACGCTCTCCCGCGTCGGCGGCTACGGCATCGCCGTCGGCGGACCGGCGGAGAAACCGCTCCTCGTGACGACAGGCGGCGACCGCTCGGACCTGTCGACGGGCCGCACCACACGCAGGGCACTCGGCGAACTCGACCTGAGCGACGTGGCGTTCAGCCCCGACGGGAAGACGCTCGCCGTCGCCGAGCCGGAAGGCGTCGCCCTCTGGAACGGGGACGCGACCCGCCGCGTCGGGCACCTGCCAGGACCGGAGAAGCCCTCGGACGGCGGGGTGACGCAGCTCCGGTTCTCCCCGGACGGCGACTCGCTCGTCGGCATCGTCGGAAACGAGCGCGTCCACCTCTGGGACATCCCCTCCCGCCAGCCGATGGGAGGCGTCCTCCCCGGGATCGACGACTACCTGCTCGACGTCGCCTTCGACGACGACGGCAACCTCCACCTCGCCGGCGCCGCGGTCGACGCGTACGCGATGAACCTCGCCCCGGACCGGCTCACGGCGCGGCTCTGCGCACAGGTCCACCGGCCGAAGAACCTGACACGGACGGAGTGGCAGCAGAACGTACCGGACGCGCCCTACCGGAAGGTCTGCGACTGATCGGACGCCGCTCCTGTTGTTGGTCGGCGGGGGTACGTCGGAGTACGGACGGGCGCCGGGCGGGCGGTAGTTGACGGCGCGGAACCGCGGGCGGGTCGTTGCACAACGAGCTTGGAGGATGTCTTCGGTCGGGTGCGCGCGAGGGCGTCGACGAGCCTCTCGCGTACGTCGCAGTCGTGCAGATGCGGCGCTGCATTTCGTCGCCGTCGGGGTCGGGTCCGTGCCCATGGGAGGCAAAGCAAAGGTCTTCGACCAGCTTGCTATAGGCGCGTAACAAACGATCTTGAGTCCTTGAGGCGTCATCCGAACGTGTGGTGGGGTTCAGATGTCCCGATGAGATCTTGGAGCACGGCGCGGCGCTTTGCCGCAGCCGGGCACGACTCCGGCCGACAGCGAAGCCGGCCGGTTCGCCCCGCTCCGTGACAACCGGGTCTTTTTGCCATCCAGGTGTGCAAGCACCCGCACGCCTATGCACTGGAAGAGAGGAAAACATGCGCAAGTTCCAGCGCGCAGCAGTCGCCGCCGTCGGCCTCCTGGCCTTCTCAGGCATCGCCGCCCAGTCCGCCCAGGCCGCACCGGCCGCCCCGACCACCAAGGGCGGCGGGTACGTCAACGGCACGTTCGGGAGCTTTTCGTCCTGCAAGTCGTCTGCCGAGAACAACCCGATAATCGTCAAGTACGAGTGCACCCAGAACGCGGACGGCAGCTGGGACCAGAACGTCATCGAGGACACCTGCGCCGCCCCCAATCCCCCGAAGAACGGGATCTCCACGAGGGGATGCTGAGGACTCCTCGGCACGGATCGACCCGGGGCCTGTTCGGCATCGGTGGCACGTGAATTCCGGTAGCCGTTGCCACACCGCTTGATCCAGGCGGTGAACAGACCACGCGAGAAGCTCGGCCGGTGTCTTCCGGCCGAGCTTCTTGCGTCGGCGGTCCGTCGAGTTCCCGTGCGACGTGTCCGAGGCATCCGCACACCTCACACGCCACGGGATACAGCCACCGCTCCAGCCCGATCAGGGACTTGGCCAAGATGCACCCTGACACCCTGAAGCCGGCAGTGAACGGTAATTGGCAGCGCACGGCAGTTGCCGAACGGCACCGGAGGAGCCTGTACCGGGCGGCAGTCGGCGAGCCGGCACCGCCCACCGACGCCATCTGCCGCCGCCCGGTGCCGACTTGGCGCGCCCTCGCACCGGGCTCGCCCATACATCCGCCGCAGGAGCACCCGCGCCGGGTGACGCACCCGCCCGCCGGCACAAGCCGGTTCGCGGACCCGGTCACGACAGTTCGCACCAGACGCTCTTGCCCGTCCCCCGCGGCTCCACGCCCCAGGCCGCCGCCAGCTCCTCGACGAGCATCAGCCCCCGCCCGCGGGTGGACAGCTCGGTGGCCGCCCGGCGGACGGGGAAGTCGGAGGACTCGTCGGCGACGGAGAGGCGCAGCGACCGCCGCTCCCCCTCGTAGTGCACAGGACGGGCGCTGAGCGTCGCGTCCCCTTCTGTGTGCCGCAGCGCGTTGGTGGCCATCTCGCAGGCGAGCAGCTCCGCGACGTCGCCGAGCGGGTCCATCGACCACCGGTGGAGGGAGGCCCGCAGCAGGGCGCGGGCGGTGTCGAGGGACGCCGGATCGTTCCGGAGGACCTCGACGTCCAGTCGGGGGTCCGGCGCCGGCGGGCGCGTCCCGCGTCGCAGGACGAGCAGGGCCACGTCGTCCTCGGCGCCGGTGTACGCGGCCATGCCGCCGAGCAGATGGTCGGCCAGCTCCCCGGGGGAGCCCGGACCCGTGGAGAGGGTGTCGACGAGCAGGTCCCGGCCCTCGTCGATGTCGTGCCCCCTCGACTCCAGCAGTCCGTCCGTGCACAGCAGGAGCTCGGCGCCCGGCGGCAGTACCGTCTCGCTCGCCATGTAGGCCGGGCGGTCGTCGACCATGAGGCCGAGAGGGAGGCCGCCCGGGCTTTCGAGCCAGGCGCAGGTTCCGTCGGGGAAGCGGACCAGGGGCTCGGTGTGCCCGGCGCGTACCGTCTCGGCCGTGCCGGTGGCGGGGTCGAGGACGACGAGGAGGCAGGTGGCGAAGAGGTCCGTGTCGAGCTCGGTGAGGAAGGACGAGGCGCGGGCCATCACGGTGGCGGCCGGGTGCCCCTCGGCGGCGTACGCCCGCAGCGCGATGCGGAGTTGGCCCATCACGGCTGCCGCCTTGACGTCGTGGCCCTGGACGTCCCCGATCACCGCCGCCACCCGGCCGTCGGGCAGGACGAGCGCGTCGTACCAGTCGCCGCCGATGCCGCCGCGGGCACGGGCGGGGCGGTAGCGCGGCACCAGGGTCAGCCCCGATACCGACGGCATCCGTCCCGGGAGCATGGCGTTCTGGAGCCCGGCCGCCAGCTCGTGCTCCTGGTCGTAGAGGAAGGCCCGCTCCAGCGACTGGGCGATGGTGCGGCCCAGGGCCCGCAGCACCGTCCGCTCGTCGGTGCTGAAGCGGCCCTTTCCGTCGTAGGTGAGACCGAGCGCGCCGATCGGCCTGTCGTGCGCGATCAGCGGCAGGAAGACGACGGCGCTGGCGGCGGAGAAGAGCTGCAGGTAGCGCCCCATGGTCGGGTAGCGCCTGAGGTACTCCTCGCGCTCGGTGAGGAAGACGGGCTCGCGGCGGCGGACCACGTCGGCGAGCGGTAGCTGCTCCTCGACGCGGACGACCCGGAGGTCGCGCAGCAGCTCCTCGTTGATCCCGCTGGCGCCTATCAGCCTCACCAAACCGCCCTCGACCAGCCCGAGTACGACGCTGGAGGCGCCGAGCTGCTCCTGCATCTGCGTGCTGGTGAGCGCCTCGGCGACGTCGTCGACGGTGACGGTCGGGGCGAGCTCGTCGTTGACGAACCCGATGATGTCGGCCTGGCGGTGCCGCTCGGCCCGCTCCTCGCGTAGCTGGCGCGTCTGGTCGACGGCGCGCAGCTCCCGGCTGGCGTCGCGGATGATGCCGAGGACCCGGGTCGGCCGCCCCTCGTCGTCGCAGACGACGCGCCCCTGGGTGTGCGTCCAGCGCAGCCACCCGTCGCGGTACCGCACCCGGAAGTAGGTACTGAACTCGGACCGCTCGCGCAGCGCCCGCTCGATCTGCTCGTTGACGGCGGGCACCTCTTCCGGCAGCATCCGGTCGCG
Organism: Streptomyces xiaopingdaonensis; assembly: GCF_000262345.1. Classification (GTDB taxonomy): domain Bacteria; phylum Actinomycetota; class Actinomycetes; order Streptomycetales; family Streptomycetaceae; genus Streptomyces; species Streptomyces xiaopingdaonensis. The sequence continues at coordinate 57,220 of NZ_AJTQ01000257.1, forward strand.
CAGCATGGCGAGGCTTCCGTCGAACTCGTCGGGGGTGAAGTCCATGACCTCGTACGCGCCCCCGTCGTAGTGCATGACGCCGGTTTCCAGGTCCCAGGTGAAGCTCCCCATCCCGTTGACCGCGAGTGCGACGTCCGCGGTCGGAGGCTCCCGGGAGGAGTGCTCACCGCTCGGATCGGAGAAGCGCATCCCTGCCTCCCGCTCGCGTCGCCGCTCCGTTCCATTCTGCGCCGCCCGCGGAGAACCGCCAGGTGGCTTGCCCCCACGGTGCGCGGGCCGCCCGTCGCGCGTGTCCGGCGTCCGCCGGGCTCTCTATAGGGTGGCCGCGTGGTGACGAGCGAGGAGCGCGGACGGCGGGGTCCGCAGGAGGAGAACGGCGCCGGTCTCCCGGCGTTCGCCGTGCAGTTGCGGCGGGTGAACGGGGAGATCAACCGGACGATGCACGCCTTCGCGCCGGAACACGGCTTGCACGCCACCGACGTGCAGGCCCTCTCCGTCGTCCTCGACGCGGAGGGCCCCGTCACACCCGGCCTGCTGCGCGAGCGCCTCGGCCTGACGTCGGGCGCCGTCAGCGCGTGCCTCGACCGGCTGGAGCGCGCGGGCCACATCCGGCGCCTCCGCGACGACGCGGACCGCCGAGTGGTGCGCATCGAGTACGCGGCAGGGGCACGGGCCGCCGCCCGCACCCACTTCCGTCCGCTCGCGGAGGCCACCGAGCGCGCGCACGGCCGCTTCAGCGAGGACGAACTCGCCGTCGTACTGCGTTACTTGACGACGCTCAACGAGGAACTGGCCGAGGTCCGCACCGAGCCCCGCTGAGCACCCGCGCCCCGGACGACGCGCAAGGCCGCATCCGGGTGCGGGCCGGGCAGCCGTGTACGGTCATCTCTCAACGATTGAGATTTCTACGCCCCGGAGCGCCATGCCCGCCACCGCCCGCCGCACCCGCTGGCTGATCCCCCTGCTCCTGCTCGCGGTCTGGCTCGGCGTCGGCGCCACCCTCGGCCCCTACGCGGGCAAACTCGGCGAGGTCTCCACCAACGACCAGGCCGCCTTCCTCCCCGAGGACGCCGAGTCGACCAAGGTGATCGACGCGCAGGAGCGGTTCCAGCAGGGCGAGACGGTGCCCGCCGTCGTCCTGTGGACGGCGGCCGACGGCGGACGCCTCGACACCGACCAACGACGCGCCGCCACCCGCGCCCTCGCGGGACTGCGCGGCGACGACGCCGTCACCTCCGTCTCCTCCGCCCTCCCCTCCCGCGACGGCGAGGCCCTCCAAGGCGTCGTCGGGCTCCCTCCGGATCTCGACGACGAGCTCGGCGCCGCGGTCGAACGGGTCCGCGACGCGGCACGGCACGTCCCCGGTACCGACGTCGGCGTCGCCGGTCCCGCGGCGAGCCAGGCGGACCTGTCCGACGCGTTCGCCGGCATCGACGGCATACTGCTCGCCGTCGCCCTGGCGACCGTGCTGCTGATCCTGCTCGTCGTCTACCGCAGCGTGCTGCTGCCGCTCGTGATCATCACCGGCGCCGTCTTCGCCCTCGCCCTCGCGAGCGCGGTCGTCTACGCCCTCGCCGACCGGGGCACCGTGAGCGTCGACGGACAGGTGCAGGGCATCCTCTCCATCCTCGTCATCGGCGCGGCGACGGACTACGCGCTCCTCCTCACCGCCCGCTTCCGCGAGGAACTCGCGCGCACGGCAGACCGCTTCGCCGCCATGCGCGCCGCGTGGCGCGAATCCGTCGGCGCGATCACGGCGAGCGCCGCCACGGTCGCGCTCGGACTCCTCGCACTGCTGCTCAGCGGCCTCACCAACAACCGGGCCCTCGGCCCGGTGGGCGCGATCGGCATCGTCTGCGCCGTGGCCGGCGCGCTCACCTTCCTCCCCGCCGTGCTGCTGCTCCTCGGGCGTGCGGCCTACTGGCCGGCGAAGCCCAAGTCAGCGGAGGCGAAGGCCGCTTCGGGCACCCTGTGGGCGCGGATCGCCCGCCTCGTCGACCGTGCACCGCGGCGGGTCTGGGCGCTCACCACGGTCGGGCTCCTCGCCTGCGCCGCATTCGCGCCCACTTTCAGCTCCAAGGGCGTCCCCCTCGACGAGATCTTCGTCAACGACGCCCCCTCGGTCGCCGCCCAGCGCACGCTGGGCGAGCACTTCCCCGGAGGCTCCGGCAACCCCGCCGTCGTCATCGCCGACGCGCGCAGGGCGACGCAGGTGGCCGACGCGGCGACGGCCACCGACGGCGTCGCCTCGGCCGCCCCCGTCACCGCGTCGGGACGGCCGGGCGGCGGCGCGCCGCTCGTCGTCGACGGGCGGGTCCGCGTCGACGTCACGCTGGAGGACGCCGCCGACAGCGACGCGGCGAAGGAGACCCTCGTGGACCTGCGCGACGCCGTGCGCGCCGTGCCCGGCGCCGATGCGCTCGTCGGCGGCTACACCGCCCAGCAGTACGACACCCTCCACACCGCGGAGCGCGACCGGACGCTGATCGTGCCCGTCGTGCTGGGGATCATCCTCGTCATCCTCGTCGGGCTCCTCCGGTCGCTGGTGACGCCGGTGCTGCTCGTCGCGACGGTGGCGCTCAACTTCCTTGCCACGCTGGGGGTCTCCTCGCTCGTCTTCACCCACCTCTTCGGCTTCGCCGGCTCCGATCCCGCCGTCCCGCTCTACGGGTTCGTCTTCCTCGTCGCGCTCGGCGTCGACTACAACATCTTCCTGATGTCCCGCGTCCGCGAGGAGACGCACCACCACGGCCCGCGCCAGGGCGTGCTGCGCGGCCTGACCGCCACCGGCGGCGTCATCACCTCCGCGGGCGTGGTCCTCGCCGCGACCTTCGCCGCCCTCGGCGTCATCCCGCTCGCCTTCCTCGCCCAGGTCGCCTTCATCGTCGCCTTCGGCGTGCTCCTCGACACCCTCGTCGTCCGCTCGCTGCTCGTCCCCGCGCTCGTACGGGAGTTGGGCCGCCGCGCCTGGTGGCCTGGCGCGCTGGGCCGACGGGACGACGACGGCACGGACGCGAGGGCCGAGGGCTGAGCCCGGCCCGTGTGACGGACACCTCACCGTGCCGCTGCCGTACCGGGCTCGTCACCGGGGACGCTCGTGGACGTGAAGGAGCACCGCACGACATACGCCGACTCTGCTGCCCCCGACGCCCGTTGCGTCCCGGATTCTTCGGACGGAGCCGGGACGCCGGGAGCGGAGGCCGCAGAGGTCCGCCGCTTCTGGGGTCGGCTCGGCCTGCCCGGATTGGTCGACGTCCACACCCACTTCATGCCCGAGCGGGTCCTGCACAAGGTCTGGGAGTACTTCGACGGCCAGGGACCGCTGACCGGCGGCCTGGAGTGGCCGATCACGTACCGGGAGACGGAGGCGCAACGCACGGCCCTGCTACGTGAGTTCGGCGTCCGTGCGTTCACCTCGATGCTCTACCCGCACAAGCCCGGCATGGCCCGCTGGCTCAACGGGTGGGCGGCCGACTTCGCCCGCCGCACCCCCGGCTGCCTGCACACCGCCACCCTCCACCCGGAGCCGGACGTCGACGCGTACGTCCGCGAGGCCGTCGAGGCGGGCGTGCGCGTGTTCAAGGCCCACGTACAGGTGGGGGCGTACGACCCGGCCGACGCACGCCTGGAGCAGGCCTGGGGCGTACTCGCCGAGGCAGGCATCCCCGTGGTGATGCACTGCGGCTCCGGGCCCGCGCCCGGTAGGTACACCGGACCCGAGCCCGTCTCGCGACTGCTGGCGCGGCACCCGGAGTTGCCGCTGATCGTCGCACACATGGGGATGCCCGAGTACGAGGAGTTCCTGGACCTCGCCGAGCGGTACGACCGGGTGCGCCTCGACACGACGATGGCGTTCACCGACTTCACCGAGGGGTTCATGCCCTTCCCCCGCCGGGCCCTGCCCCGGGTCGCCGCGCTCGGCGACCGCATCCTCCTCGGCTCCGACTTCCCCAACACCCCTTATCCGTACCTGCACCAACTCCATGCCCTGGAGCGGCTGGGGTTCGGGGACGAGTGGCTGCGTGCCGTGTGCCACGACAACGCGGCGGGACTCTTCGGGCTGTGAAACCGTGCGGGGCGTTTTCCTGCTACCGGTTCGTGGGCCTTCCGCCGAGCCGGGGGTCCGACCGACGACCATCCCTGCCATGGTGGGGACGGCCTCCGGGCGGACGCTGTCGGGCATCCTCTGCATGGTGGCGACGAGGCTCGGCACCACGTACTCGATGACGTCCTTCCCGTGTTCCTCGTGGGCCTTCCGCAGCCACGGCATGAACATGTAAATGCACGCACCGTCCAGCACGTCACCGGCCTCCGAGGGTTCAGCGACTCGGTCATTCCATCGATCCACTCCTTTTGTTCGGAGTCGATTTCGTTTTTGCCTTCATGAATGCTCTTGAGCCGGAAGCCGATCATCATGAGCGCGGCACTCACCTCACCGACGGCGGCGTTCCGGGGGACCGCAGGGCGAGGACACGGAAGCGGTTCTCCTCGTACAGCCGAGAGGGACGGCGTGGTTTTTCCGTCGCGGTACGTCGCGGAGGCGGACGTCAGTGGCCGTTCGTGTTTTTCCCGTCCGACTTCCCTTTCCCGGCGCCGGAATGGGTGGGCGCGTTTTCGCAGGCGAAGGAGAGGTTCGACGGCTCGGGGAGAGTGACCGCACCGGGCGCGGTCCCCATCCTCTGTCACCAACACACCCGTGCGGGGCAGGCGTTGAGCCCGAGCCCGGCAGGCGGCAGCGCCTCGATGGCTCGCGGAGTCGAACGGAAGGAGGCGCTGCCGCTCGAGTCACTGCCGGACTTGCGCCACTCCGGCGAATCCGCCGATTTCACTGTCCGACTGGACCACTGGTGCGTCGGGCCGCCACCGATGGGTGGCCACCAGTCCGGGCTCCAGGAGATCGAGACCGTCGAAGAACCTCGTCACCTGCTGTTGGTCGCGGGGCGCGAAGGGCACTTTGCCGGTGGCGTAGATGTCCTTGAAGTAGGCGGCGCCTTCCGGGTCGAACTGGCCGGTGGCATGCGAGAGGACGAGGAAGCTTCCGGGGGCGAGCGGCTCGAGGAGGCGGCGGACCATCTCGTAGGGCTCGTCCTCCTCGGATATGAAGTGCATCAGGGCGACGAGGCTGAGCGCGACGGGCTGCTCCAGGTCGAGGGTGTCGACGACATGGGAGTCGGCAACGATGTCGTGGGAGCGCACATCCGCTTCGAGGTAGGTGGTACGGCCCTCGGGCGTACCGCGCATGAGCGCGTCGGCGTACTCGACGACGAGGGGATCGTTGTCGACGTAGACGACGCGGGACTCGGGCGCGATCTCCTGGGCGACCTGATGGAGGTTGGGCGCGGTGGGGATGCCGGTACCGATGTCGAGGAACTGCCGCACCCCGTGCTCGCGCACCAGGGCGCGGACCGCCCGGTGCATGAACGCACGGTTGGCCCGCGCACCGGTACGTACTTTCGGCAGGCGCCCGAGGACGGCCTCGGCGGCCTCGCGGTCGGCGGCGAACCAGTCCTTCCCGCCGAGGTAGTAGTCGTACATGCGGGCAGAGTGCGGTTGGCTCATTGTCACGTCCTGGAGTAGGCAGCGCGCGCGTCGTCCACCGCCGGTCATCGGTGGGCGAAATCGCCGCGGACCTTCGACGGCCCGGGCACGCGCACAGGCTAGCGCCCGCAGCGTGGAAATGCCGTTCCGCGTGCTCCAAGAACCCGTGGAACCAGGGAAGTTGCCCGACAAGCCGGCCGAGGAGGCCGGGAGGTCCCTGGGAGCGGTGGGAGCAAGGAACGCACCCGGCACGGCGAAGCCACGCGGCCGTGCGGGGCGTGCACGCCGGACGCGCCCGTGCGGGGCGCCGCGGTCTCAGCAGTCGCGGACCCAGCGGTGGGAGCGCACGCGGTAGGTGCCGGTGAGGTTGCCCTGCTGGTTGATGCTGGTGCAACCCACGCGGGCCTTGTAATGCGGCCGCAGATAGAACTCGACCTTGTAGTAGGGGTTCTTCAGGTCGCCGTTGTTGAAGAGGGAGGAAACGGGTTTCCGCCGCGTCCAGGCGCACCCGTCGCCCTTCGCCCAGTCGCCGTCGCTCCCGCGGTAGGAACACATGTCGCCGTTGCCGTTCCGCTCGCTGAAGAAGCAGACGTTGTTCTCCGGGCACCGGATGTAGCCGTAATCGCCCGATGCCGCCGGGGGTCGCGTCAGACTCCAGCCGAGCCCCAGGCCGAGCCCGCAGAGCAGCGCGGTGGTGGTGAGGAGGACCGTACGCAGCCACGTCCGGCGCCTGGGCCCGGTTCCTCCGGCCTCCCCCGCCCCCGCGCCGGGAACGACGGCCTCCCCGCTCGGCCCGGCCGCCGATTTCGCCCGCTCGAGGAGCAGCGCGCTGGTGTGCGGCGCGCGTGCCGTGTGCGTCGGGGCGAGGCAGTCGGCGACCAAGTCCCGCCACATGTCCGGCAGTCGGGCCGGCAGCGGCAGCGGCTCGTGCCCCGAGGCGTAGCGCAGAGCCGCGTCGCGCCGCAGTGCCGGGGTGGCGCCGGGGAAGGGCAGGCTTCCGGTCAGCAGCAGGTGGCTCAGGACGCCGAAGGCCCACACGTCTGCGGTCTGGCGCGTCCGGATGCCGCGTGCGCCCGTCTCCGGCCAGAACAGCTCCGGAGGCGTGTAGTCGAGGGTGGAGAAGGCCGGGGTGTAGGCGTGGGTGCCCTCCAGTTCGGCGGCGAGGTTGAAGTCGGAGAGCCGGACGGCGCCGTCGGCGAAGAGGAGGACGTTGCCCGGCTTCAGGTCTCCGTGCACCCAGCCCGACTCGTGCAGTTGGGCCAGACCCGTACAGATCTGGACCAGCAATCGATCGGCACCCGGCAGCGCCCTCTTCGGGCTCGTGAGCGCGTTCAGACGGAGCAGTACGTCCAGGGAACTCTCGGCCCGCTCCAGCGCCAGGACGCCGCAGCCGTCGAGCTCGGGGTGCTCGGGGTCGTCCACGGTGCACGCCTCGTACATCCGGACCAGGTGGGGCCGGCGGAGCGCCTCGTGCAGGCGCAGTTCGCGCTCGGAGAGCTCCTGGAGGTGACGTAGCTGACGGGGCGTCCGGGTGCCGGTGGCGAGGAACTTCAGCGCGGCCGTCGCGGGTTCGCCGTCGTAGGCGTCGCCGTCCGCCTCCGTGGCGTCGTCCGCACTCCCTGGCCCGGCCACGGCGGTGTTCCTGGCCGCGTAAACGCTGGAGAAGGCGCCCGAAGCCAGGGGGTGCAGGACCTCCCAGCGGCCGACCCGGTACCCGTACGGCACGACGACCGGCAGGCCGTCGGGATTGCTCATAGCGGTAAGGGCGTGCACACATCCGGAGCCACCGTCTCCAGCAGCTCCAGGTCGTCCTCACCCACCAGGTCGAACCGGAGTGCCAGCGAGGCCAGTTGCTCCTTCTTCCCGTGCATCCGCTCACCGCAGACGGACTGCTCCCGGGCCGGCTTGAGGCCGAGCTTGACCGCCAAGTAATCGATGTTCCACTGCACCGACGCCCGGTTGGCCTCCGGCCATACGGCTTCGACCCTGGAGATGAGCTGCGCGGAGGTCGGGAGCGGCGCCAACGTCCGCCCGCGCAGGCGGGGTTCGCACAGCGCGACGAGCACGAGGAAGTAGCGCTTGCTGCGGTCCAGGGAGAACGCGTGCGCCGTGGTGTGCCCCTCACCGCGCTCGTGCGCGGCCGACGTGTAGAGGTGGCGCGGCGTCCACACGTCGAAGGTCGCCATGCCTTCGCGCGCGGGCAGCAGCACACGGGAGAACTCGAACGGCACCGGCGCCTCCACGCGTCCGGGAGCGAGCTTGATGTGCTCCCCTGCGCCCTCCGGATTCTCGACCACGTAGGTGTGGTGCCGGCTGAGGTTGCTGAGCGACCAGAACGCCGCACCCGCGGTCAGGCAACCCGCCGTACGGGACACGGCCTCGTCCCCGAGCACGAGCCGGAGAGCGTCGGGGGCTGCCGTCCGCCTCGCGCGCCCGAAGTGCAGGACCTCGCCGGGCGCGAGCCGGATCTGCTCCTCCGCCCGCGCACACCCGGGCGGCACCACGATGATGCTCTCCATGCTCGATTCCTCCCCCGAAACGAAGCTCCAGACTAGGCAGCGCGCGGGGTGCGGCCAAGACCTCGTAAGCGGGACAGAGTTGGCCCATACCGGACCAGAGGGGCGGACATCCCCCGACGGAACGGCCCCGGGCCCGGCAGCGGAACGTTCCGCTGCCGGGCCCGGAGAGCGCCGACCGTACGCCGTGAGCGGCCCACCGCCCGGCGGGTCGCTCACGGGCTCACCCGCACTTGTTGGAGACCCACTTGAGGGACATGGGGACGTAGTCCCCGGAGATGTTGCCGCCACTGCCGTTCTTGGTGCAGCCGATCCGGCCACCCTTGTAGTTGGTCTTCCAGTAGTAGGCGACACCTGTGGAGCCGTCGGCGCTGGTCCCGTTGTTGTACACCGACTTCGGCTTGGTCCCGTTACTCATCCACGAGCAGGAGATCGAGCCGGAAGTGGTGTCGGTATCCGCGACGTCCCAGGCGCACATGGACCCCGAGTAGTTGCTTCCCGTGTAGAAGCACACGTCGCCCTTTTCGCACCCCGAGGGCGCGGCGGCAGGGCTGGCGCCGGCAGGTGCGGCCGTGAACACGGCCGCTGCCGCGGCCATGGAACCGGCCACCGCGAGCACGCTGCGTACCTTCATGTGGGTTCTCCTCCCGTTGAACGCACCCGACAGGTGCGAGACCGACGAACAGGACCTGTCCGACGTCCGTGAGACTACTGACGGCAGGAGGAGTCTCTGTACCTAGCAACAGTGAGGGTCCCGCCTCGGCCGGGCCGGCGACGTGGACCCGGCGCGACCCGCACGCACGGCCCCGCAGCGCATGACGCGCCCCAGCGCTCCGGAACGTAGCCTGACGGAAGTGCCCTGCAGCTGCGGGTGCGCATCCTCTCGGGCCGGAGGTGAACAGCCATGGCCAACCGCTCAGATTCCTCGGACGCGGTCTTCGAGGCTCTGCTGGGCGACATCCACCGCATGCAGCCCTCCGAGCTGCCAAAGCTCCTGCGAAGCCACCGCTCCGAACTGGGCGTGGAGAACGTCTTCCTCTACCTGGCGGACGTCCAGCAGGAACAGCTGGCCATGATGCCGGACGGCTCCGCCTCCTCCCAGGCCGCACTGCCCATCGACTCCACCGTGGCCGGTTGGGTGTACCGCACCCTCGTCGAAAGAGTGACCACGAGAGAGTCCCGCGGGCTGACCCTGTGGCTGCCGTTGGTGGACGGCATCGAACGCCTCGGCGTCCTGTGCGTCGAGGCCGATGCCCTCGACGAGGAGACCCTCCGGCGCTGCCGCACCCTGTCCACCGTCGTCACCCTGGTCCTCTACGCCAAGGGCGTCATCAGCGACCTCTACGCCCGCTCCCAACGCACTCAACAGATGAAGATCTCCGCGGAGATGTTGCGGGCCTTCCTCCCACCGCGGTCCATCGGCACCCGGCTGACAACCTCCAGCGCCATCCTGGAGCCCGCCTACAACCTGGGCGGGGACGCGTTCGACCACACCGTGATCGACCACACGCTGCACACCGCCATCGTCGACGGCATGGGGCACGACCTGATTGCCGGCCTGTCCTCCTCCGTCGCCCTGGCCGCCTGCCGCAACACCCGCCGCTCGGACCCCTCGGCCGGCCTCGAACCGCTCGTCCGGAGCGTCGACCAAGCCCTGTCGGACGCCTTCGACGACCGTCACGTCACGGCCGTCTTCGCCCACCTGCACCTGGACACCGGCTCCCTGGAATGGATCAACGCAGGTCACCCCCCGCCCCTGCTGATGCGCGGCACCAGCCTCGTCCCCGAGGCGCTGGAAGGCGAGCCCGAACCCCCGCTCGGCCTGCCCGCCGGCATGGCCGACTCGAAGCGGACGGTGCACGAGGCACACCTGCAACCCGGCGACCGGGTCCTCCTCTACACCGACGGAGTCATCGACGCCAAAGACGCCTCCGGACAGCGCTTCGGCCTCACGCGCTTCACCGACTTCCTCATGCGCGCCATGGCCGCCGACGAACCCCCGCCCGAGGCCCTGCGCCGCCTGGTCAAAACCCTCCTCGAGTACCAGCACGCCGGTCTGACCGACGACGCCACCGTCATGATGTTCCAGTGGCACCCCGCCGGCTCCCCCGATTACTTCGCCTGACATCCGACGCGAACCACACCGGCCTGCGCCGTGCACCGGGACGCAGAGATCTGGGCACGCCGATTCCACGAACTCCGGCGCGCACACCACCAACCCGCCCGAGCCCGACGGCGATTCGGACATCCTCACCTTCAACGCCGCAGCTCGACGTACCGCAGCACGAACGCTCGGACCTCGCCGCCGGTCTCGCCCCGACTCGACGTCCGCCCTCGCCACCGATCCAGCCGTCGGGCCGACGCTGACCACGGGCATTCACCTAGTCGCGGTTCTCAGCGACCTCTCGGCTGCCGTATCAGCGAACGACGTGCCGGACGGCGTGCTCGCGCCTGCAGCGCGAGCAGCGTACTGATCATCGCGGGCAGAGCCGTCCGATGAGAAAAGATCAGTGGTGTCGCTCGCGCAAGGAACTTGCCCGCCAACTCCTTCGCTGCGGTGACTAGTTGATGCAGACAGCACCCGACCCCGAGTCGATGTCCGGCTCCGAACCGACGCCCGGTGAACTTTGCCCTGGAGTACCGCGAACACGACAGCCTCGGGGCAACGTTGCACGACTACTGGGTGAAGAACCAGACGACCACGGTGGAGTCCGCCCTGCGCGTGTTCTTCGGTTACGACAACGCCGCGAAGCTTCTCTTCCACTACCTCAACGGAAGCGTTGAGGACTACGAGGCCCACCCGAGGCAGCCCGCCTTACTGCCCCGGTCGACAAGCGCTCTCACGAGCGCTCAGCATCCGGCGGAGAGCCACTGCCGGCCAGGGCCCCGGACCGCGAGCCGAACCGGCACGTGTCTGCCGTGAACCGCGTGGGCCCAAGGTCATCGGGCTCCGGCCGCGGCGCCAAGCACTGACCATGGGCATCCACCGAGCCGGGAAACTGCTCGGCGACCTCCCGGCTGTCGAAGAGCCCGGCCTCCTTCCGCCTCGCTCGGGAGCCGCCCCCGTACCACCGAACGACGTAGCACCCTGTCCGCCTCGCCCCGGGGCCGATCATGGACGTGCGCCACGCAGAGCAACACAAGAGAGGCGACCGATAGGGATATCCACCGCGCAAGCCAAAAAAGAGCCCCCTCCGACCAACGTTCCCGCTGGCCGGAGGAGGCTCCCCGCTGTGGACCTGAGGGGATTTGAACCCCTGACCCTCTCGTTGCGAACGAGATGCGCTACCGGACTGCGCCACAGGCCCTTGTTTGCGACGGGTGAAACCTTAGCATCACCAGCGGGCTGCGACGAAATCCGTTCCTGTGCTGGTCATCGGAGGCGAGGCGGCGGGCTACTCGTTGGCGGCTCGCGGGCGGTCGTCCTCGCCTGCGTACTGGTCGAAGAGAGGGGTACGGCGGTCGCGCGGGCGGGCCTCCCGCTCGGGAGCGGGGTCCTCCGCGCGGGGGCCGGTGGAGCGGGCGGAACTCCACGCGTCGGGGGCGTCGAGGTCGACGTCGCGGGAGGCGCGGGGAGCGACGGGCGCGTTGACGTACGTGGGCAGGGGGACGGGGACGGGGTCCCAGCCGTCGGTGGGCTCGCGGTCGCGGGCCGCTCGCTGCTGGTCGATCCACTCGGCGTGGTCGGTCTGCTCGACGAGCGCGCGGCGGTCGGCCGAGGCGGGGGGCGAAGCGCGACGGGGCTCGCGGGGGCGTTCCGGTGCGGCCGGGTCGGGAGCGTCGCCTGCGTCCTCCGTGCGGGGACGCGGGGCGCCGACGTCGGGCTCGGCGACGGCGGTGGGCTCCGCGGTCGGCTTGCGGGTGCGGTGGAGTTGCCGGGCGGCGGCCTCGGCCTGGCGGCGGTCCATGGTGAAGGTGAACCGGCGGCGCTCCTGCACGCGGAGGTAGACGATGTACGCGCTGAGGAGGACGGCGGGCGCGGCCGGGACCCAGAGGAACGCGAGGCCCCCGACCGCGGCGACGATGGCGCCGAAGGTGAACGCGAGGAAGAGGCACATCGTGGTGCGCCGGCGCCGGGCGAGCAGTTTGGCTCGCTTCGCACGGCTCGTGCGCTTTGCCTGACCCGGGCGGGGTGCCGGCCTCGCATCGCGTCCTGCCTCGGAGGCGGCGCGAGCCGGGCGGCGGGGCGCGGCGTCGTCGAAGGGCCCCGCGGGGTCCCGCTCTTCGTCGGCCCGCGGGGCGCCGATCATGGTTCTGGGGTTGGCGAAGGCCCGGACGTCGACCGAGGGGTCGGTCGGCTGCGCCGCGTAGGCGTCAGCCCGGGCGCCCGGTGTTTCGGCGGTCGGCGCGGAGGGCTCCTCCGGGTCGGCCGCCTCGGCGTCGTCGGTGCGCTGGGCCTGGCGCCGCTCCACGTCCTTGGCGTAGCGCCGCTCCATACCCGCCTTGCCGGAGAGCAGGCGGATGGCGGTGCTGAAGCGTTCCGTCGGACGGGCCTCGTTGAGCTCGTCCTGTCTACGGAGCCACATCGGCACCAGGTAGGCGGCCCAGGCCCCGACGATGACTGCGTAGATGAGGCCGCTGCTGCTCACCCTCACACCGTAGAGGGGTTTGCAAGGGGCCATCTGCCAAATACCGCGGTGTGTCGCACGATCTGGCTGATCCCTCGAACTTTTTTTGTTACTGCCGGACTTCGTGGCTTCACATGTGCTCGTCCCATGGGGAAGTTGAGGACACGGGAAGAACGCAGGGGACGCATCCGGAGTTCCCCGCACCGGTCAACTGCCCTCCTCGGCACCGCACTCCGGGTCATTTCTGCGACGCCCCCGGGGCCGCCCTGCGCCACCTGGCGAGCAAGCCCTCCGGCACCTCCTCGACGGTGAGCGCGTAGACGAGATGGTCCCGCCAGGCGCCGTCGATATGCAGGTACCGCGGCCTGACGCCCTCCTCGCGGAAGCCGAGCTTCTCCACCACCCGCCGACTGGGTGCGTTCTCCGGGCGGATGCACACCTCGATCCGGTGCAGCCCGACCGCGCCGAAGCAGTGGTCGACGGCGAGGGCTACGGCGGTGGGGATCACGCCGCGGCCGGCGACGGACCGGTCGACCCAGTAGCCGATGTGGCCCGAGCACATCGAGCCCCAGGAGATGCCCGCAACCGTCAACTGCCCGACGAGGCGGCCCTCGTGCTCCACGACGAACGGCAGCATCCGTCCGGCCTGCGCCTCCGCCCGCAGGTGGCGGACCATCTGCCGGTAGGTGGGGCGGTGCCCCGGAAGGTGACCGGGCGGGGCCGGGGGGATCGTCGCTTCCCACGGGCGCAGCCAGTCGCGGTTGCGTTGGTTGACCTCGCGCCAGGCGCGCTGGTCGCGAAGCCGTATCGGACGGAGGGCCGTTGGACCGTCCGACAGCTCTGCTGGCCATCCGGCGTTCAGCTCGGGTCGTCCCCTCTGCGGTGATCGCCGCCGTGCATCTGCTCGACGGCGTGGACCAGCAGCCGGGCAAGGACGGCGAGGCCGTCGCGGACGCCTCCCGAGGAGCCCGGCAGGTTGACGATCAGGGTACCGCCGGCGACACCGGCCGTGCCGCGCGAGAGGGCGGCCGTGGGCACCTTGGCGAGGCCCTCGGCGCGGATCGCCTCGGCGATGCCCGGGATCTCGAAGTCGAGTACGGAGCGGGTCATTTCGGGGGTGCGGTCGGTGGGCGAGATGCCGGTGCCGCCCGTGGTGACGACGGCGTCGTACCCTTCGGTGACGGCGACGCGGAGCGCCTCGGCGACGGGCTGCCCGTCCGGCACGACGCTCGGCCCGTCGACCGTGAACCCCATCCCGCGGAGGCCCTCGACGATCAGCGGGCCGCCGGTGTCCCGATAGACGCCGGCGGAGGCGCGGTTGGACGCGGTGAGGGCGAGGGCGCGGTAGCTCATGCGTCCGCCCCCTGCGTGCGCTGCCAGTCCCCGGACTTGCCGCCCGTCTTCTCCTCGACGCGGATGCCGTCGATGACGGCTGCCTTGTCCACGGCCTTGACCATGTCGACGACGGTGAGCGCAGCCACCGAGACCGCGGTGAGCGCTTCCATCTCGACACCGGTCCGGTCGGTGGTGCGCACCTGCGCCGCGATCTCCACCGCCTCTTCGCCGACGGAGAGTTCGAGCTCGACGCCCGAGAGCGCGAGCGGGTGGCAGAGCGGGACGAGGTCGGGGGTGCGTTTGGCGCCCATGATGCCGGCGATCCTGGCGACGGCGAGCGCGTCGCCCTTGGGCACCCCCTCGCCGCGCAGGAGTTCGACGACGCGCGGCGAGACCCGCACCCGCCCCGTGGCGCGGGCGGTTCGCGCGGTGGTCTCCTTCGCCGAGACGTCGACCATGCGGGCGGCGCCCGTCTCGTCGAGGTGGGTGAGGTGCTGTTGCTCCGCGGTGCTCATCTCTCTCCCGATCCTGCTCTCCACCTGCTCGAACCCGGTAAGCGCAGGATACGGCCTGCCCGGCCCGCGCCGAGAGTGCGGAGACACCGTACCGGCAGCCCGGCGCCTCGCCGGAGTCGGACGGCTGCTCAGCGGGAAGGCACGCCGCTCTCCTCCAAAAGCAGCACCTCGAACTCCTCGCCCGGACGCGCCCGGGTGACCTTCTCCGGCAGGACGATCAACGCGTCGGCCCGTGCGAGCGCGGCGACGAGATGCGAGGAGGAACCGCCCTCGGGGCGCACCGTGCCGATGTCCGCGCCCTCCGACGGCGGGGCGTAACTTCCGCGCAGGTACTGCCGCTTGCCCTCGGGCGAGCCGAGCGGCTCGGCGCACTCCAGGCGTGCGGGGACGGCGGGGCGCTGCACGGGCTCCAGGCCGCTGAGCGTACGCAGGGCCGGACGGACGAAGAGCTCGAAGGAGACGTACGCGCTCACCGGGTTGCCCGGCAGCGTGAGGATGGGGGTGCGGTCGGGCCCGATGAGGCCGAAGCCCTGCGGCTTGCCCGGCTGCATCGCGAGCCGGCGGAACTCGACTCCGGCCGCGGGTGGCTCGCCCGCCGGGTCCTCCTCCTGCGACGCGGCCGGCTCGAACTCCCAGTCGTTGAGCGCATCCTTGACGACGTCGTACGCACCGACGCTCACCCCGCCGCTGGTGACGACGAGGTCGGCACGGATGAGCTGGTCCTCCAGGGTGGAGCGAAACTCCTCGGGGTCGTCGGGGACGGCTCCCACGCGGTACGGGATGGCACCGGCGGCGCGGGCGGCGGCCGTGAGGAGGTAGCTGTTGGAGTCGTGGATCTGGCCGGGACCCAACGCCTCCCCCGGTGGGACCAGTTCGGCGCCGGTGGAGAGCACGACGACGCGCGGGCGCGGGCGCACACGGACGGTCGCGATGCCGAGCGCGGCGAGGAGGCCGAGCTGGGGCGCGCCGAGCACCGTCCCCGCGGTGAGCGCGGAGGCGCCCGGTTCCACGTCACTGCCTCGAGTGCGGACATGGGCGCCCGGGTCTGCCGGGCGGTGGACGCTGACCTCGCCGCGCGCCTCCTCAGCGGTCATCGACTCGGCCGGGCCCTCGCCCGTGCCGCCGTCGGTCCATTCCACGGGGACCACCGCGTCGGCTCCCGGGGGGAGCGCCGCACCCGTCATGATGCGGGCGGCCGTGCCCTCGGTGACCGTGGGCAGTGCGCCGCTGCCCGCCGCGACCTCGCCCGTGACCTCCAGGACCGTCGGCTTCTCCTCGCTCGCGTCCGCGATGTCGGCGCTGCGTACCGCGTACCCGTCCATCGAGCTGTTGTCGAACGGCGGGAGTGCGGTGGGGACTTCGACGTCCTCGACGAGGACGCACCCCTGCGCCTCCGGGAGCGGGAGCTCGATCGGCTCCAGCGGGCGCACCCGCGCGAGGATGTCGGCAAGGTGCTCGTCGACCGACCAGGTCCTGCTCAAAGCGCTACATCTCCTCGTTGACGAACGTGCTCAGCCACTCCCGGAACTCCGGGCCCAGGTCCTCACGTTCGCATGCGAGTCTGACAATGGCACGGAGATAGTCGCCCCGGTCCCCGGTGTCATAGCGGCGTCCGCCGAAGACGACGCCGTGCACGGGGCCGCTGAGGGACTCGTCGGCGGCGAGCGCCTGGAGCGCGTCGGTCAGTTGGATCTCGCCGCCCCTGCCCGGCCGGGTGCGGCGGAGGACGTCGAAGATGCCGGGGTCGAGGACGTACCGGCCGATGATGGCGAGGTTGCTCGGGGCCTCCTGCGTCGACGGCTTCTCCACCAGGTCGGAGACGTTGACGACGTCGTCGTCCTCGGTGGGCTTGGCGGCCGCGGCGCCGTAGAGGTGGATCTGCTCGGGGTCGACCTCCATCAGTGCGATGACGCTGCCCCCGTACCGCCGGCGCACCTCGATCATGCGGGCGAGGAGCGGGTCCCGCGGGTCGATGAGGTCGTCGCCGAGGAGGACGGCGAAGGGCTCGTCGCCGACGTGGGGAGCGGCGCAGAGCACGGCGTGGCCGAGTCCGCGCGGGTCGCCCTGGCGGACGTAGTGCATCGTCGCGAGGTCGCTCGACTCCTGGACGCGGTCGAGCTTGGCGGCGTCGCCCTTGTCCCTGAGGACCTGCTCCAGCTCGTAGTTGCGGTCGAAGTGGTCCTCCAGCGGGCGCTTGTTCCGGCCTGTGATCATCAGCACGTCGGAGAGCCCGGCTCCGGCGGCCTCCTCGACCACATACTGGATGGCAGGCTTGTCGACGACCGGCAGCATCTCCTTGGGGGTGGCCTTCGTCGCGGGGAGAAAGCGCGTGCCGAGACCGGCTGCCGGGATGACGGCCTTGGTGAGGCCGTTGCCGGTCCGAGAACGGGAGGTAGTCATGTCCCGCACGATAACGGCCGGATGAGCACTGAATAAGCTTCGCTACGGTTTGTTGCGGTACACGTACATTCGCGTTTACAGAGGGGTTTTGACGGCGCGGTGATCGAAAAGTGAGCGGCACCGAGGACCACAAGCGCGCCGTACGCCACGAACTCCTGCACGCCCGGACGGGGTTGACACCCGACCAGGTCAGCCGTGCCGCCTCGGTCCTCGCCGAACGCGCCCTCGGTCTGACGGAGTTGGCGGACGCACGTACCGTCGCCGGCTACGTCTCGATGGGCGGCGAGCCGGGCACGGGGCCGCTCCTCGACGCGCTGCGGGCACGGGGGGTACGAGTGCTGCTCCCCGTGCTCCTTCCGGACAACGACCTTGACTGGGGCGAGTACGCGGGCCAGGCGGCGCTGACGCCCGCGAAGTACGGCCTGCTGGAGCCGGCGGGCCCGCGGCTGGGCACGTCGGCGATCGTCGCGGCGGACGCGGTGCTGCTGCCGGGGGTCGCCGTGGACGCGCGGGGCGTACGC
The DNA here is from genome assembly GCF_000262345.1 of Streptomyces xiaopingdaonensis. GTDB lineage: Bacteria > Actinomycetota > Actinomycetes > Streptomycetales > Streptomycetaceae > Streptomyces > Streptomyces xiaopingdaonensis. The sequence continues at coordinate 74,613 of NZ_AJTQ01000257.1, forward strand.
CTCGGGCGCGGCGGCGGTTCGTACGACCGTGTGCTGGAGCGGCTCACCGAGTCGGGCGTCGAGCCGGCGCTCGCCGTCCTCCTCTACGACCACGAGGTGGTGGCGCACGTCCCGGCGGAGGCGCACGACCGGCCGGTGCACGCGGCGGTGACCCCCTCCGGCGTGCACAGGTTCGCCGAGCGCGACTGACCGCGCTCGGCGCCCTGACGGGGCGCACCCGTCAGGGGGTGAGCGCCATCTTGTCGTCCGTCGCCTTCTCCACGGCCTTGTCGCTGAACGCCCACGGGAGCAGTTCGCCCTTCGCCCAGAGCGACGTCTGGTCCGTGTAGTGGTCGTTGTACGCGTGCCCCGAGGCGCCCGTGAGGTTGATCCAGCGGGAGTCGTCGAAGTCGTCGAGGTTGACGACCATGCGCATCGACGGGACCCAGGTGACGTCGTAGCCGCCGGCCGCGTTCCACCCCGTGGCGTCGACGGCCGACTCACCGCCCGAGAGGTTCCACGGGCCACGGTTGAGCAGCCAGCGGGCGATGCCGGGGCCCTCCGTACCGATCGTCTGGTTGCGGAGCGTGAGCTGGTGGAGGCGGCCCCAGCTCCAGGTGTCGATGTCCTTGCCGAGCTTGGCCGTGAGCTCCCAGCGGGCGTCCTTCATGGCGTGCCGCAGGAGTTCGTCGCGGTTCTTGTCGCCGGAGCGCGTCTTGGTGTTGCGGGTCTTCCACCAGTCGCTGGCAGGGTCCTTGAGGAGCCGGCGCACGACCTCGAACCAGCGGTCGCCGCCGTCGGGCTGGGCGGAGGCGGCGTCGCGCTTACCGCACTCGCGCACCAGGCGGGCGTTGCCGTCGAGGTCGTCGAGCGGTCCTGACTCATCCGACGGTGGGACGTTGAGGCACTCGCCCTTGACGCGGAGCTCCTTCGGGAGCTTGTCGCCGAAGGCGAGCTTGAGGAGGTTCCGCCAGACGGCGTTGAAGTAGGCGGCCGGTGCGGAGTCGGCGTCCTGGGTGTAGTCCCAGCCCTCCAGGAGCTGTTGCGCCTCGCGGACGTACTCGTCGTCGATGTCGAGCTTGAGCAGGTACGGCACGAGGAGCTTGGCGATCTCGGAGCTGTTGTCCATCTGCATGGTCTGCATGTCGCCCATGGAGATCTTGCCGCCGTCCTTGATCTTCGAGTGGATCAAGTCGTTGATGCGCTGGCTGCGGGCGCCGTAGCTCCAGTCGTCGGTGAGGTGGTACGGGTAGCTGTCCTTGTCGACGACGGCCTGGTTCGCCGTGACGATGTAGCCGCGCTCGGGGTTGTACTCCCACGGCAGCGCGGACTGCGGGACCGGGTCCTGCTTCCAGCGGTAGCGCGGGTCCCAGCCGGGCGCGGGGTAGCGGCCGTCGCCGGCGCCGCGCACGGGGATGCGCCCGGGGGCCTGGTAGCCGATGTTCCCCTCGGTGTCCGCGTAGGTGAGGTTCTGCGAGGGGACGGCGAAGTCGCGTGCCGCCTTGCGGAACTCCTTGAAGTTCGAGGCGCTGTTGAGCTCGAAGACGGCGTCCATCGTGCGCGAGGGCTCGAGCGCCGTCCAGCGCAGCGAGACGGCGTATCCGTCGGCCCGGTCGGGGGCGGCGCTGCGGACGGGTGCCTCGTCGCCGACGCGGCGGATCTCGGTGTCCCGGTCGGAGATGACGGGGCCGTTGTTGGTCTCCCGGACGGTGATCATCCGGCTCGCTCCGTCGGCGACCTCGATCGTCTCCTGACGGCTGCGGAAGGGGACGCGCTTGCCGTCGTAGAGGTACTTGCCGTCGCTCACCTTCTGCAGGTAGAGGTCCGTGACGTCGGCGCCGAGGTTGGTGAAGCCCCAGGAGATGTCCTGGTTGTGGCCGATGACGACGCCCGGCATCCCGGAGAAGGTGAAGCCCGCAGTGTCGAAGGGGCAGGAGGCGTCGACCTGGCGGCAGTGCAGACCCATCTGGTACCAGACCGACGGGAGTTGCGGCGCCAGGTGCGGGTCGTTGGCGAGGAGCGGTTTGCCCGTCGTGGTGTACTCGCCCGACACGACCCAGGAGTTGGAGCCGATACCTGTGCCGTTGGGGCCGAGCAGGGAGGGGACGGAGTCCAGCTTCTCCGCCACGCCGCCGAGTTGGGTCGCCACGCCGCCCGCTGCGTCCTGCGGGCTCTGCGTCCCGCCACGGTTCTCCATCTGCCCGTCGGACGAATCCGAAGTGCTGAACTCGTCGGTCGTCGGGTTGACCGAACCGCCCTCCACGATCGGCTTGTTGCGGTCGTAGGGATAGGACGGGTAGAGGTCCTCGATCTGCTTCTTCGTCAATCGGCTCGACATCAGCGCGCGGTCGATCTCGTCCGAGATGTTGCCGCGCAGGTCCCAGGCCATCGCCTTGAGCCAGGCGACCGAGTCGATCGGGTCCCAGGGCTCCGGCTCGTAGTCGGTGCCGGTGAGTTCGAGCATGCCGTACTCGACGGAGGCCGCCGAGCCCTTGTGGTCCTTGAGGTAGGCGTTGACTCCGCGCGCGTAGGACCGGAGGTACTTCTTCGTCTTCCCGGAGAGCTGCTCGTACTCCTTCTCCGCCACCTTCCGCCAGCCCAGGGTGCGCAGGAAGGCGTCCGTCTCGACCTGCTCCTCGCCGAAGAGTTCGGAGAGCCGCCCCGAGGTGGTGTGCCGTCGTACGTCCATCTCCCAGAATCGGTCCTGGGCCTGCACATAGCCCTGCGCGAGGAAGAGGTCGTCGGCGGAGTCCGCGTACACCTGCGGGACGCCGTGCTCGTCGCGCTTGACGTCGACCGGTGAGCCCAGGCCCTTGACCTTCAACGAGCCCGTCGTCTGCGGGAAGGAGCCCCGGACGGTGTCGACGCTCCAGTACGCTCCGCCGCCGAGGCCCGCCAGGAGCAGCAGCACGACTGCGATCACGATCAGACGGGCGCGTCGCGAGGTCTTCTTGGCGGGCATCGCTGTCCTTCGCGGGGCAGGGCGGATCTGGAGCTCGGTTGCCGACGGGGAGTTGTACGGAAGCAACCATAGGCGCAGCCCCGTAGCGCCGACACAGCGAGTCGGCGGCGCACGCCACGCCCACCGATCGGGTGAGCGCAAACCACCCGTATCCGGGCGGAGTTGACGGACGGTCCAGCGCGTCCCCTCCGACCCTACGGCACTCGACGAGGAGCAAGCATTCGGTAACCGTACGACCGCTCTCGGTAACGACCGACGGCGGTACGGGAGTTGGGCGCCCATCGACGTCGGAGCATCCGGGCCGACGGCCGATTCCCGCTCGCCCGGAGCGAGTCGGTACGCTCGGGGTCGCAACCACCAGCACCGACTCTGTCTGGCGCAGGGCTGGCACGACCGCACGGCGGCCACGGTCGAGGGACCAGGTATCTACCCCGGTCATGCGCGAGAGGACAGCTCTCGGCGCGTACCGCGTGCGCGTCACCAGGCAGCGGAGAGGCCAGACCGTGGCATCCCCGGCCGGCACCGACGAGCAGACCGAGCACCCGGAAGCGGGGCAACGCCCGGGCTACGGGCGGCTCTTGCGCACCAGCGGCGCGTGGACCTTCGTGGCCACCGGATACCTCGCGCGGCAGCCCTTCGCGATGCTCGCGATCAGCATCCTCCTGCTCGTCCAGCACACCACCGGCTCCTACGGCACGGCCGGCGCCGTCTCCGCCGCCTCCGGCCTCGCCTTCGCGCTCCTCGCCCCGCAGAGCGGCAAGCTCGCGGACCGCTTCGGGCAGCGCGCGGTGCTCGTACCCGGCGTGGTGCTGCACGCGGCCGCCGTCTCCGTCCTCGTCACGCTTGCGCTCGCGCAGGCGCCGACGTGGGCGCTCTTCGTCGCCGCGGTGCCGACGGGCGGGACGGCGCCGCAGGCTGGGCCGATGGTCCGGGCGCGGTGGGCCGCGAAGCTCGGCGGCTCGCCGCTCGCCTCGACGGCGGCCGCATTCGAGTCGGTGACCGACGAGTTCACGTTCGTCGTCGGACCGGTGATCGCGACGGCGCTGTGCACCGGTGTCCACCCGGCGGCGGGGCTCGTCGCTGAGGGGGCGGTCACGCTCACCGGCGGGCTGCTCTTCGCCGCGCAACGGCGCACGCAACCAGCGCCCGTACGCGCCCCGCGCACGCAGTCGGGACAAGGCACGCGGTCCGCGCTGGGGGTGCCGGGGACGAGGGTGCTCGCGATCGCCGTGCTCGGCATCGGGATCGTCTTCGGCGGGATGCAGGTCTCGCTGACGGCCTTCACCGAGTCGATCGGGCGGCCGGAGGCGAACGGCGTGATGTACGGCGTCTTCGCGGCCGGCAACATGCTCGCCGCGCTCGCCGTCGGCGCCCTCCGGGGCGGGCGCGGGCCACGGACCAGGCTGCTCACCGCGTACCCGCTGCTCGTCCTGGCCACGCTCGCGCTCGCCGTCGCGGCCCAGTGGGGAACGTGGGCCGTACTGCTCGGCGGACTCGGACTGCTCACGGGGCTCTGCGTGGCGCCGTGCATGATCACCTGCTTCACCCTCACCGAACTGCTCGTCCCCGCCGGCGTCCGCACCGAGGCGTTCACGTGGCTGACGGGCGCGATCGCGTTCGGCCAGGCCCTGGGTTCGACCGTCGCCGGCCAACTCGCCGACGGCATGGGCGCGCGCGGCGGCTTCCTCACACCGCTCGCCGGCACCGCTCTCGCCCTCGCCGTCCTCGCGGTCTTCCGGGGGGCGCTGGACGGCCCGGCGCACGAGGCGCTCCCGTCGCGTGGCGTCGGTCACCGCGAAGGTGCCGCGGTGGACTGACGGGCCGGAATACTGCACTATGGAGCGTCGTTAGCACTCAACGAGTACGAGTGCCAGGAGGAAGAACGTGCCGACGTACCAGTACCAGTGCACCGACTGCGGCGAGGGCATCGAGGTGGTGCAGAAGTTCACCGATGACTCGCTGACCGAGTGCCCCGGATGTGAGGGACGCCTGAAGAAGGTCTTCTCCGCCGTCGGCATCGTCTTCAAGGGCTCCGGCTTCTACCGCAACGACAGCCGCAGCTCCTCGAGCAGCTCGGTGGGCTCCGGCTCGGGGTCGAACTCCTCGGAGACGTCGTCCTCGGACTCCTCCTCGAAGAAGTCCGAGTCGGACTCCTCGTCCTCCTCCTCGTCCGACTCCTCGAAGTCGTCGGGCTCCTCCGACAGCGGCTCCGGGTCATCCGGTTCGTCCGGTTCGTCGTCGAGCACGAGCAAGGCGAGCAGCACCGCCGCCTGACTCCGCGTCCCGGCACGGGTGTTCGGGTCGGACAGAGGAACAGGCGGCTCTAGGGTTGCCGCATGAGTGACCACGCAGAGATCGGTGTCATCGGCGGTTCCGGCTTCTACTCCTTCCTCGACGACGTCACCGAGGTCGACGTCGACACCCCGTACGGGCGCCCGAGCGACTCCCTCTTCCTCGGCGAGATCGCCGGGCGCCGCGTCGCGTTCCTGCCGCGCCACGGTCGCGGCCACCACCTCCCGCCGCACCGGATCAACTACCGCGCCAACATGTGGGCGCTGCGCTCCGTCGGCGTGCGCCAGGTCCTCGCGCCGTGCGCCGTCGGCGGGCTCCAACCCAAGTACGGTCCCGGCACGCTGCTCGTCCCCGACCAGCTCGTGGACCGCACCAAGTCACGCACCCAGACGTTCTTCGACGGCTACCCCCGCGAGGACGGCGCCGTACCGGAGGTCGTCCACCTCGGCTTCGCCGACCCGTACTGCGAAGCCGGCCGCAACGCCGCGCTCGCCGCCGCGCGGGCGCACGGCTGGGAGGCGGTCGACGGCGGCACCCTCGTCGTCATCGAGGGGCCCCGGTTCTCGACAAGGGCCGAGTCCCGCTGGCACGCGGCGCAGGGCTGGGAGGTGGTCGGGATGACGGGGCATCCCGAGGCGGTCCTCGCGCGCGAACTGGAGCTCTGCTACGCGTCGATGACGCTCGTCACCGACCTCGACGCGGGGGCGGAGACCGGGGACGGCGTCTCGCAAGAGGAGGTCATGCGCGTCTTCGGCGAAAACGTCGAGCGGCTTCGGCGGGTGCTCTTCGACGCGGTGAAGGAGCTTCCTGCGGAGCGCGACTGCCCCTGTACGACGGCGCTTGCCGGGTTGGAGACGGGGATACTGCTGCCCTGAAGTGCGACACGGGGTTGGCGTCCGGGGTCTGCCGCGGTGTCTCAACCTGCCTTCCGGGAGCGGAGGTTGACTCGGACGAGTGACGGAGTTCTCCACAGAACCGGGGTTGTCCACAGGCTCGAGCGGGATTTCGGGGAAGCAGGCACGGTGGTCCTCGACGGCCTGACCGTGGCCGCCCCGAGACCTGGTGGTGAAACCCGTGCCCGCAGAACCGCGTGCTCCGCGCACCAACACCCCGCCCAGCGGCGGTGGCCCGTCCCCGGCAGTCCTCGGGCCGGTGCCCTCGTTCGCCCCGATCCGCGTCGAGCAGGGTCGCTTCCGGCTGCGGGGACGGCTCCGGAGGCGCCGGGGTGCTGCGGCCGCGGGGCTCGCCGTTGCGGCGGTCGCCGCTGCTGTCGCCCTGGTCCCCGGCCGGGTGGCGCCGAGCGCACCGCCGGGTGCCGCTCGTGCGGACGGTGCCGAGGCTTCCTCGGGGCCTGCGGCGCGGGGTGCCCGAAGCCGCACCGAACGCCGGGTCTCCGCGCCCGTCCGGTTTCCGGATGCTGAAGCGGTGCGTCTGTTGAAGCCCGGTGACCGGATCGATGTGCTCTCCGTCGGCCGCGGGACCCAACGTGCTCGGATGCTCGCCACATGTGTCCGAGTGGCCGATTTGCCGCGTAATCGAGAGACTGTGCCGGGCGACGGGGCGCTCGCCGTCCTCCACGTCACGCGGAGCACGGCGGCGGCGTTGGCGAAGGCCCGGGGAACACGGCTGGCGGTCACGCTGTGCTGAGCATCGTCGGACGCCTGACCGCCCGCGCGGCGGCGCTTCTCTGCCCCGTCGCGGCACGCCGCACCGTCCGGCGTCGCCATTCCCCGTGCGCTCCGGTGGAGCCACGGGACGAGCAGGGCACAGGCCACGGGAAGAGGCAGGAAGTTGAGCGAGCAGACCCCGCGTGCGAGCGGGCAGGACGAGGAGCAGGGCACGGAAGCCGCGCAGGAGGAGAAGCAGGGCCTTCTCGCCGGTTTCAAGGAGTTCCTGATGCGCGGGAACGTCGTCGAACTGGCTGTCGCGGTCGTCGTCGGCGCCGCCTTCAGCAAGATCGTCGACGCCGTGGTGCAGGGCTTCATCAACCCACTGGTGGGCGCCATCGGCACACAGGACCTCGACAAGTACCGCTCGTGCCTTCAGGGCCCCTGCACCTTCGACAAGAGCGGGGAGCTCAGCGAGGGCATCGCCATCAGCTGGGGCCCGGTCCTGAGCGCCTCCCTGACGTTCCTGATGACGGCAGCGGTCGTCTACTTCCTCATGATCCTGCCGATGAACAAGTACAAGGCTCATCTCGCGGCCAAGCAGCCCCCGGAGGAGCCCGAGCCGACGGAGGTCGAGCTCCTCAAGGAGATCCGCGACGCACTCGTGCAGCAGCGCGGCTCCTCGACCGCTGCCTCCACGACCGGCACGGAGATCCCGCGGCAGCAGCCCGGGACCGATCTGCAGAAGTAGCCAAGCAGCCGCCGGCCGGGCACCGCGCCTACAGGTGGTGGGGAGGCTTCTCACGGAGGAAGCGGGCGAGATCGTCCTGGTCTCCCCCGCGGTCGTCCCCCCAGCCGGAGTCCGAGTCGTCGCAGGAACGTCCGTCGAGCGGATCGTCGAAGACGAGCGCCGCGCGACGAGCGATCCGCGGCGGGCGGTCCGCCGGCACCTCGCCCTCAGCGGGGCCGTCGGGCACGGGCTCGGTCGGAGGCTGCGCGCTGGTACTCACGTCTCCAGCGTACGGCGGCGGGGGCGCGCGGCTGTCGCGGTCGGACGACCCGCTGGTATTCATGCTCCATGCAGAACCAAGGCGCCCGCGACGCGCTCACCGATGTCCCCGGCCTCCACGTCGGTCACTCCCAACGCACCGACGAGGGCTGGCTCACGGGGACGACCGTTGTCCTCGCCCCCGAAGGCGCGGTAGCGGCGGTCGATTCGCGCGGGGGCGGCCCCGGCACGAGGGAGACGGACGCGCTGGAGCCGAGGAACGCCGTCGAGCGCATCAACGCCGTGGTGCTCAGCGGCGGGAGCGCCTTCGGACTCGACGCGGCCTCCGGAGTGGCCGAGTGGTTGGAGGAGCAGGGCCTCGGCGTCCAGGTGGGCCCCGAGCCGGGGCAGGTGGTGCCTGTCGTGCCTTCGGCGATCCTTTTCGATCTCGGCCGCGGAGGGGGTTGGAGGAACCGCCCGGACCGGTCCATGGGCCGCGCGGCAGCCCAGTCGGCGGGAGAGAGCCCGGCAGGCGCTCCGGTCGAGCAGGGGTGTGTAGGCGCCGGTACGGGCGCGGTCGCAGGCGGCCTCAAGGGCGGCGTCGGTACGGCCTCCGCGGTGATGGATTCCGGGGCGACGGTCGCCGCACTCTCGGTGGTGAACGCCGCGGGCTCCCCGATCGACCCGTCGACGGGGGCTCTCTACGGCGAACTCCTCGGCTCCCAGGCACTCTTCGGCCGGGCTCCGCACCTCCCCTCGGCGGACGAGCACGCCGAAGCGGTGATGCTGCTCACCGAGGCCGCCGAGGAAACGTCCCGCCGGACGGGCGGGCCGGTCCGCCCCGTACTCAACACGACACTCGCCGTGGTGGCGACCGACGCCTGCCTCGACAAGGCGCAAGCGCAGAAACTCGCCGGCGTGGCACACGACGGGATGGCCCGCGCCGTCCGCCCCATCCACCTCACGTACGACGGGGACTCCGTCTTCGCACTCGCCACCTGCCAACGCTCCCTGAAGGAAGAGGAGTTCAACACGGTGCTGGCCGCGGGAGCCGACGTGCTGACGCGCGCGATGGTGAAGGCGGTCCTCGCAGCCGAAGGGGTGGACGGCCCGGGCGGTGTCTTCCCCGCCTACCGGGACCTCTACGGTCGCTGACCGCCGGCCAGGCTCCCGAATCCGCCGTCGCTCCTCGGAGCACGGCACGGCGGGCTGCGCTGCGTCCACGCCGGACTGCGCGGCGTCACCGTCCCCCGCGTACTGGGGTGCCCGGTGTCCGGCGGATCCGGTCGTCCTCCTGGCTACGCTCACCGTATGGCGCCGCAGACGTACTGGAACCACAACGCCGCGTACCACCCCGAGCTCTGCGCCATCGCCGCGAGGCAGGGCGGTCGCGTCCTCGATATCGGCTGCGGCGACGGCCTGCTCATGGAACGGCTCTCCCCGCTCGTCCACGAGGTCGTCGGTGTCGACGCCGACCCCTGCGCTCTGGCGGTCGCGCGGGAGCGGCTCTCGGAGGCGCCCAACTGCCAGGTGGTGCAAGGGGACTTCCTCGAGAGCACCGACTCCGGGGGCGCCCCCTGGCAGCCAGGGTTCGACACGGTCCTCTGCGTGGCGAGCCTGCACCACATGCCGCTGAGACCCGCCCTCCGCCGCGCAGCCGAACTCCTCGCTCCCGGCGGGCGGCTCCGCGTGGTCGGTTCGGCCGCGCGAAGATCACAGCTCGACGTGTTCGTCGCAGCGCTCTCGGTGCTGCCGGTCCGCTTCATGGGTCTCGTGCACCGGGAGTCACGCGATGTCGGCGTCGTCGTCGCGGAGCCGTACGAGTCTCTCGGCGAGATCCGTCGTACGGCCGCCGAGCTCCTCCCCGGCTCCCGCGTCAGACGCCGCCTCTACTACCGCTACTCGCTCAACTGGACGAAGCCGAAGGCCACTTCGAGCAGCTGACCGCGTCGCCCTGGCGGGACGGCCACGGCAGAGGTGAGCCCCGGCGCTCGGGGGAGGGCGCCGGGGCTCGTTCAGGGGGCTCGATCGGACGGTCAGGCCGCCTCGTCGAAGCCGGTGTCATGGGCCATCTTCTTCAGCTCCAGCAGCGCGTGCTTCTCGATCTGCCGGATGCGCTCACGGGTCAGCCCGTGTTGCTTGCCCACCTCGGTAAGGGTCCGCTCGCGACCGTCCTCCATGCCGTAGCGCGCCTTGATGATCGACGCGGTACGCGGGTCGAGACGGCCGATGAGGTCGTCGAGGCCCTCGCGGCGGAGCACCGTGAGGACGGACTGCTCCGGGGAGACCGCCGAGGTGTCCTCGAGCAGTTCGCCGAACTGCGTCTCGCCCTCGTCGTCCACGGACATGTTGAGGCTCACCGGGTCGCGCGCCCAGTCCAGCACGTCGGTGACGCGCTCCGGTGTGGAGTTGAGTTCCTGCGCCACCTCTGCCGGCTCGGGATCGCGCCCGTGCTCGCGGTTGAACTCCCGCTGCACGCGGCGGATACGGCCGAGCTCCTCCACGAGATGCACGGGGAGGCGGATCGTACGCGACTGGTCGGCGATGGAACGCGTGATCGCCTGCCTGATCCACCACGTCGCGTAGGTGGAGAACTTGAAGCCCTTGGAATAGTCGAACTTCTCAACCGCGCGCACAAGACCCGCGTTGCCCTCCTGGATCAGGTCGAGCAGCGGCAGCCCCGAGCGCGGATAGCGCCGTGCAACGGCGACGACGAGGCGGAGGTTGGACCTGATGAAGACGTCCTTCGCGCGCTCCCCCTCGGCCACGACCCGCTCCAGTTCCTCACGCGAGGCGGTGGCACTGGGCGAGTCGCCGGCGAGGGGCTCCTCCAGACCATCGAGTATTCGCCGGGCGTAGACGCCGGCCTCGATGGTGAGGGAGAGCTCGACCTCCTTCTCCGCGTCGAGCAGCGGGGTGCGGGCGATCTCGTCCAAGTACATGCCGACCAGGTCGCGGTCCGCGACTTCGCTGCCTGCGGCGCGAACACTGCTTGCCGTGTCAGCAGCACCGGTCGAGGTGGCGTTACGACGGGCGACGGCACGGGTTGCCATGCGTGCTCCCTTGCGAGTGGTCTTCAACTGGCCTGGCGGCTAGCTCGGACACTCCCCGAGTGCCCTCTTGCGATCAGTTCAACGACTGGAATCCGGACAGAATTCCCAACTCACGCAACATTTTCCGGACGATGCAGTACCCTGTGCGGCCACGCTGCCGCCCCGGCTGCAAAGCAGCCGGTCGCGGGGCCTCCGGAGAGCCTCGTGCTCCTCGGCGGTCGGCCGGAGCCACGGTCGGCTCCCTCGCCCGGCGCACCCGCCTCGGTCCCGCCGGTTGCGCGTCGGCGTACTGCTTCCGGCAAGGCGGCGCCGGGTCCTTCGGTGCCCGGCGGGTACTGCGCCCCTCGTCCGCATTGACGACGTACGGCCGCGCTTGGTTGCGCCTCGAGCACGTTCCGCTTCGACGGCCCGGCATCTCGTCCACGGCTCACCGCCCGAGTCCGGCGCCACGGCCGCAGTGTCCCCAGCCCGGGAGCGGAGCGGATCACAACGTCGGCATGCGCATTCTCCGGTCGGAGTCGGGGAGTTCCCGTCCTCTCTTCTCGAGTGCCACCAGGGCGCCTCCCCACACAGACGACGTCAAACCTCGCGACCCCACATCGCAAACTCAGCGAAAGCCAGGCACCCCGACGACGCCCAAACACACTCCCCCCAACGGTCACCACTCACCCGTACCCCCTGCGCGGCGTCTGGCCCCCCCACCGCCCCCGCTGCCACGATGTGCTGATCACACGACCTGCGCACTCCCACACCCCCCCAGTGAGGAGCGTTCCGTTGCCGCACACCACCCGCAGACAGGTACTCGGCGCCGCCGCCGGAACCGCAGCAGCCCTCGGTATGAACGCAGTCCACGCAGACGCGGCCCCGCCTCCGGCCGCCGCCTCCCGCCGGGTGCGGGAGCGCGCCGAGGCGCTCGTCCGCCGGATGACGCTGGAGGAGAAGGTCGGGCAGCTCTTCGTCGTCGAGGTGTACGGACAGGCTGCGGACGCCCCGCACTCTAAGAACCGCGAGCTGTACGGCGTCGACACCCCCGCGGACGTCATCAAGGAGTACCGTCCGGGCGGCGTCATCTACTTCGACGCGCGACGCGGCACCGACAACTTCCGCACCCCCCGCCAGACAGCCGCGCTCTCCAACGGACTCCAACGCGCCGCTCTGCACTCGGGCGCGCGCCTGCCGCTCCTCATCGCGACGGACCAGGAGGGCGGCAGCGTCGTCTACCGCATGCCCTCCCCCGCCACCCAGCTCCCGGGCAACATGGCGCTCGCCGCCTCCCGTTCACGCACCGATGCCCGACGCGCCGCGGAGATCACGGCAGCCGAACTCGCCTCCGTCGGCATCAACCAGGACTACGCGCCGAGCGCGGACGTCAACGTCAACGCCGACAACCCCGCCATCGGCGTCCGCTCCTTCGGCTCCGACCCCGAGCTCTGCTCCCAGCTCGTCGCCGCGAGCATCCGCGGCTTCCACCGCGGCGGCACCGCCGCAGCCGCGAAGCACTTCCCCGGCCACGGCGACACCGACACCGACAGCCACACCGGCCTGCCCGTCATCCACCACTCCCTAGACGAGCTCGACAGGATCGACCTCCCCCCGTTCCGCGCCGCCATCGCACAGGGCGTCGACACGGTACTGTCCGCACACATCGTCGTCCCCGCCCTCGACCCGGCGAAGAGACCGGCCACCATGTCGCCCCCGATCATCACCGGACTCCTGCGCGAAAAGCTGGGTTTCCGCGGCGTGATCGCCACCGACGCCCTCGACATGGGCGGAGCGACGGAGGACTTCCCGCCCGACATCGCCCCCGTACGCGCCCTCCAGGCCGGCTGCGACCAGCTCGTCCTGGCACCGCAGTTGGACACCGCACGCAAGGCCGTCCTCAAGGCCGTCCGCGACGGAACGATCACGCAAGCCCGCCTCGACGCCTCCGTCGTCCGCCTTCTCGCACACAAACTGCGGCACGGCCTCTTCCCTCGCCCCTACGTGCAGGAGTCCCGCGCCGAGCGCACGGTCGGCAAGCGCCGCCACCTCCTCGACGGCTCCGCGCTCACCGACCGGACGATCACGCTGGTGAAGAACGAAGGCGACGTCCTCCCCCTCCCCACCACCCGCCGCTCCGTTCTCGTCACCGGCTGGGGCACGGACCAGGTGGACGGCGTCTCGGCAGCGATCGCCGCCCGCACCGACCAGTACGCCTCCCCTTTGTCGACGGGCTCGGCCCCCGACGCCGACCAAATCGCCGCTTGCGTCCGAGCCTTCGCCGACCACGACGTCGTCCTCGTCCTCACCAACGCGGCAGTCGCCTCCGACCGCGGCACCGCCCAAGCCGCCCTCGTCGAGGCCCTGCGCAAGTCGGCCGGCAACCGCCCCGTCATCGTCGCGGCCGTCCAGAACCCGTACGACATCCGCCACTTCCCCGACACCCCCACCTACCTCACCACCTACTCCCACACCACCCCCTCCCTCGACTCCCTGGTCCGCATCCTCTACGGCGACACCCCACCCACCGGCCGCCTCCCCGTCCCCATCCCCGCCCTCGACGACCCCACCCGCACCCTGTTCCCCTACGGCCACGGCCTCCGCTACTCGTAGCCCACCGCACCCCGACCCCGGCAGCCCGTCCCCAACCGTCCTGGCACACCGGGTAGTTGCCCTCACGTCCCCACGACGCGCTCCCCCGCTCCCCACCTCCGGCCGCACTCCTGCGCACTCCCCGACACCACCTCCCGATCACCCGCTACACTGGCCCGGGCAGCGCAACACCCCGCCCTGCCCACCGGCCGCAACGGCCACCCCGCCTCCGTAGCTCAGGGGATAGAGCACCGCTCTCCTAAAGCGGGTGTCGCAGGTTCGAATCCTGCCGGGGGCACCAGCTCAATGGCCCCTCACCTACTAAACTTAGTAGGTGAGGGGCCATTGACATCCACATCTGACATCAACGCGGGCGGTCATCCACGGTCAGGCCGCCTCTTCAGCATGCGGTCCATGTGGCTGATGGCCTCTCGCTGAGTGTCCTGTACGACGTGCGTGTACACGTCCATCGTGATGCTGATCTGACTGTGCCCGAGGATCTCCATCACCACGCGAGGAGGCACCCCGGCAGCGACGAGGAGCGTCGCGCACCCGTGCCGGGCATCGTGCAGCCGGATCACCCGAAGGCCGGCGGAGTTGGCGACACGGGTGAAGGACTGGTACACGTTGCGCGGCTCAACCGGTCGCCCGGTACCGGTGGTGAAGACGTACGCGCTGTCCTGCCACTTCTCCCCCGCCTTCCGCTTCGCTGCTGCCTGCCGCATCCGGTGCCAACGCAGCGGGGCGACGCACATGGCGGGAAGCGGAATCGCACGGCTACGGCGTCCCTTCGGACCGTCGCTGTAGAGCTCTCCGCGCCGCCGTTGTGTCTGCTGCCGCACGTACAGAACGCGGTTCTCCAGATCGACGTCCGACCAGCGGAGCCCGACGATCTCACCCCGCCGGAGCCCCATGGTCACGGCGAGCACGAAGGCCGCGTACAGCGGGTCCTTGCGCGCGGCGCCCAGGAACGTCAACGTCTCGTCCAGGGTCCACGGGCTCAGCTCCCGAGCGGTCACGCGGGACGGTTCGACGAGGCTGGCGACGTTCCGCGTCAGCAGCTCTTCCCGGCAGGCGGCGGAGAGAGCCGACCGCAGCACGCGGTGCGATTCCTTCGCGGTGGCGGCCGTGGTCTGCTTCTCCAGCCGGGTCAGGAAGCGGCGTACATCGGCGACGCCCAGGGATTCCAGCCGCTTGGTGCCGATCATGGGGACGAGGTAAAGCCGTACGTGCGCCTCGTACTTGTCGAAGGTGCTGAGCTTCCGACGCGGGCGTACGACGTGCTCCAGCCAGTAGGGCAGCCAGTCAGCGAGCTTTGCCGACCTGGTAGGCACCGGGATGCCCTGGTCTGCCTTGTCCAGCAACTCCCGTCGCTTGGTGTCGCATTCGGTCCAGGTCTTGCCGTACGCGAACTTGCGGGCTCGGCTGCCGTCGGGCTGCATCACGTAGACGGCGGCCTGATAGCGGCCGTCCTTGCGCTTGGTGATCGTGCCCGCGCCGTTGGGGTTCCGCTTGCGCTGCTGCGCCATCAGGCCGCCACCTTTAGCTCGTGCGCGATGAAGTCGCGAACAGCGCTCTCAGGAATCCGGCGGGAACGACCGATGGTGATGGAGGCCAGCCGACGAGACCTGATCAAGTCGTAGACAGCGGACCGGCCCAGCTTGAGCCGTCGCATGACCTGGGGCACGGTCAGCAGCTCGTCAGCCATGGTTGGTCTCTCCTTCCTGGGCGAGTGAGGCACTGAGCCATTCCTCGGCTGGGGTGAGGCCGGTTCCGGTGTAGGTCCAGTGGGCGAGGACGAGGGTGGTCTCCTCGGCGGCCCCCGGAGCACCATCCACAGGCTGTAGATCCATTTCGCCGCGTGCGATGGCGGCCTGGAGACGGCGCCATTCGGCGCGTGCCTGACGGAGGGCACCGAGGGTGGTGGAGTACCGGCGGGTCTTGGTGGAGAAGTGGCCCCGGAAGCCGAGCATGTGGGCCCAGGCGCGGAGCCTGAGGTGTTCGAGGTCCTTGCGGGCACCGAGCCACCAGGCGGTGCGGATCATGCGTTCGGCATGCGGCGGCAGGTTCAGGTGCGCCAGCTCGGCGGCGAACTTCAGCGGACGATCGAGGACGCCCGTCGCGGTCTCGGCGCCCTTGGTGGCGTACTTGGCGATGTACGCGGCGACGGCCCGGTCGGTCAGCTCGACTCCACCGTCGAAGTCGGCGCCCCGGATGGTGCGTACGTCGAGCTGGCGGCCGAAGGCGAAGGAGTGTGCGCGGCCGTCGAGTTCGGGGCCGGCCACCTCTGCCTTGCGTGCAGCAGTACGGATCGCGTCGGCCAGCAGCTCGGCGGAGGCCCAGTGCGGGGCCGGGGTGTCACCACCGCCGGGGCCGTCGAGGCGTACGACAGCGTGGAAGTGCACGGCGCCGCGCTTCTGGTACTCGGCGACCTTCGCGAAGGAGACCCGCGCATGGTCCGGGAACGCCCGTTGGGTGAGTCCGGCCCGGCGGGCGATCTCGCGGCGGAGATAGATGGTGAAGCGGCGCCAGAGCATCCCGGCGTGCGCGTTCCAGAGCACGGCCGCGTCGTAGTCGTAGCGGTCCGGATCCAGGGGCGCCCCGAGCGCCGGATCGTCGTCGGTGTGGCGTCGGCCGCAGCGGCACGGCCGTACCGAACCACCGGGCCCGGTCGGGTGGTTGTGCACCGGGCCGAAGCTCGGCGCGGTGAAGGTCGCGAAGACGCGCGGGTGCGAGGTGACCGTTTCCGGGGTGCCCTTTCCGCCCCGGAGTCCGGCGGTGATCAGGTGGAAGGTGTCGCGGCGGTAGACCTCGGCGCAGGCCGCACAGCGGGTGGCCCGGCGGTTGCCACAGCGGACCAAAAGGTCGCCGGCCGGGAGGTCGGTGGAGTCGAGGCGGCGCAGGGCCGGGCTGATCTCACCGGTATTGGTGTTCACGGTGTGCTCGGTGCGGTGTCCGGCCAGGCGTATGGGGTGGGTGCAGCCGCCCAAGTTGGAGAGCTGCCGGATGATACCGGGCAGGGCGCCCGTTGAGGCGAGGCTCCCGAGGTCCGCGAGCGGAGCCGGGTTTTGGCGGGTGATGATGGAAGTTCTCCTTACGGCTTCGGTCGTGAAGGGGTGGGCTGCCGGGGCGGCGGATGCTTGGCGGTATCGAGGCCGCCCCGGTAGCGCGTCAGTGGTGGCGCTGGGAGTTCATGAGGGAGCGCAGGACCACGGCGGCGACGGCCACGGATATGGCCGTGACGGCGACGGCGGCCAGGAGCGCGGTGACGACGACCCCGCCGACGATCACGGCGGTGATGGCTCCGGTGCTGACGTTGGAGAGCGACCGGCGGGCGGGGGTGATGGCCGGGGCAGCGGTGCCGGCGGTGTGCTGGCAGCCGCAGGCCGGGGCCGAAGCGTGGTCGTGAATGACGGGACTTGAACCCGTCACGCTCGAACCAGGCACGCTCGTGATCTGCACGGGAAGCTGCGGAGGGTCGGGCAGTTGAGGCCGGAAGAGCATGACGATCTCCGTTCAGTCGTGGTTGCCGTTGACGACCCCGACCCCGTTGCGGGCGCCGGAGTCGATGGCGGGGGCGAGGAACGTGTCGGCGAGGTAGAAGCCGAAGAGCGCGATCACGACGACGAGCCAGACGCGGACGCCGAGGAACTTCACGGCGCCCCAGGTGATGAGGCCGAGCACGACGACGAGCGGCAGATTGACGGTCATGGCGTGAGTGCTCCTGTCGATCCGTTCAGCGGACGGGGCAGCGGTGCGTACGGGCGGCGAGTTCGGCGGCGGCGCGTTAGTCGTAGTCGGCGGAGAAGCCGCAGCGCGGAGCCGTGCAGGCGGCGGTGTGCTTCTCGCGCCCCCAGTGGTCGTTGGCGGTGCCGACCTGGACGGGCCCGATGCGGATCACGCGGCGGAAGCGGCGGTTGAGCGGCATCAGCAGTCCTCCAGTCGCAGTGAGCGGCCGGGGAAGTCGCGCAGGATGCGGGCCGCTTCGGCGGGGTCCGAGACCGATGCGGCGGCTTCCTCGGCGAGCAGGCGGGCCAGGGTGGGACGGCCTTCCGCAGCCATCTCGTATGCCGCGTCGAGGAAGTCGAAGCGGTCCGGTGTGTCTCCGGTCATGGCAGATCTCCTTCGGTGTCAGGCGAGTTGGGCGGTGAGCTGGTCGGCCATGGGCGCCGGGACTCCGAGGCGGGTGCGGAGGGTGTCGGCGTCGATGGGCGAGCCGGTACGGGTCTGGTGGTCGTCGGCGACCTTGCGGGCATGCGCGACGAGCGCGGCAGGTACGGGCGGTGCCGCAGGAGCGGGCTCCCGCTCTGTCGCGGGTTCAGGCTCGGGAGCGGGCAGAGGCGCAGGCTCGGCGACCGGCGCGGGTACAACCGGCGCGGGCTCAGGCTCGGAGGCCGGAGGCTCGGCAGCAGGCTTCAACGGCGCCGAGTGGCCCGCAGGTTGCCGCGTACCGCTTTCCTCCCTGGCGGTGTGCGCCAGCAGAGTCCCGCCGAGGAAGGCGAGCGCCGGCCAGCCCGCAACGAGAATCCGGAGCCAGTCGGGCACGTCATTCAGGTCGAGGAGGCCGGCGGTCGCGACGTTGGCACCGAGCGAGGCGGCCAGGGCGACGAGGAACCAGCACCAGGCCGCGGACTTCTCCTGTCCGGACCGAAGCCGGTGCCAGGCGGCGACCATCAGCAGGTCGACGGAGACCGGATAGGCCCACGCCTTCCAGCCGTCCTGTCCGGCCGCCGACGCCAGGTCGTGCAGGTGGGCGAAGGACAGCGCGGCAGCGATGACCGCTTGTACGAGTACGGCGTCGACGCGGGCGAGGTAGCTGCGCACGCGGCGCCTCCTTCCGGATTCAGGCATGGGCGGGGTAGGGACGCGGCGCGAGGCGGTCACGCCAACCGGGTTGGGAAGGAGGTCAGTCGGCCACGGGCCGGGGCTTCACGAGCGAGGCCGGGCGCTCGACGGGCCCGGCCGGGACGGCGGGCCGGAAGGGCTTGAGCGCGGGCACGTCGGGCACCAGGTGTGCGTGTTCCTGGCAGACGGCGGAGGCGTCGGCCAGCGAGAGGTACGGCGTACGGATGCGGGTCCAGCCGCCGGAGGTGTCCCCGGCGACGGCGAGGCCGGGCAGTTCGGGGGCGATGGCGCACGCGGCACCGACCGCTTCCGGAGCGATGTCGCCGAGGGCCATCTTGGCGGAGGCCTCATCGTTCACGCGGTGGCAGACGCGGCCGGAGAGCTGGGCCCGGAGCATGGTCGCGCCCTTGCCGAGCTCGGCGCCGAAGCGCTGGCCGCAGACTTCGAGGTAGATGCCGGCCGCGCGGCCGAGCTGGGCGAGCCGGATGAGCTGGGTGACCATCTCGTCCCGCCGTTCCTCGTCCTTCCGCGTCGCGACGAGGAAGAGCTCGGCCACCTCGTCCACGAACAGCACCACCGGCACCGGCCGTTCACTCTCCGGCAGGCCCCACACATCGGACGTGATCTCTTCGTCCGGCGTGCTGGGCGCGATTCCCTGGCGAGCTTTGATCAGGTCGTAGCGCGACTCCATCAGGTCCACCAGCACCGGCAGCAGCCCTGACGCCTGTTCCGGATCGGTCGCCAGGGCGGACAGCCGGGAAGCGAACGGCGCCAGTTCCACACCCCGCTTGCAGTCGATACCGACCAGCGCGACGGGCTGACGCGCGAGCCCGGTGAGCAGGTGCCGCAGGTACATGGACTTGCCCGAGAGCGTGGCGCCCATGGTCAGTTGGTGGGGTACCGCCCGGTAGTCCCGTACGGAGGCCGTGGCGTCCTCCCGAAGCGCGACCGGCATCCGCAGGAAGCCGCCACCGGCCTTGCGCGGCATGCGCACCCGCGACAGCACGTCGAAGCCGACAAGCCGCAGTTCGACCACGCCGGGCTTCACGTCCCGCACGTACACGGAGTGAACTCCCCAGGCGTGCCGCAGCCGTTCCGCCGCAGCCGCCACGTCCTCGGGCTCCTGGCCCGGTGCGAGCCGGAGCCGCAGCCGCAGACCGGTCGAAGTGGGCCGCATCAGCCCACGGCGCGGCGGCACCGGGCGGATCTCCCGCCGAGTCGTGGCCCGAGTGGCCAGCACCCGCAGCCGGGACGGCTGCACCGTCAGCCCGCACGAGTCCATGACCGACCCGCACGTGCCCACCAGCCGGGCCACCGAGACCGGCAGACCGACCGTGGACCAGTAGGCCGCCGGGTGCCGGGCCCGGAGGTAGGCGGCCCCGCCACCACATGCGGCGAGGGGGCCACCCACCTCCATCAGCGTCGTCAGCTCGGACATGAGGGTCAGGCCCCCACACCGGCCGGAACGGCGCCCGGGACCACGGCCGTTGCCCGGTAGGCGATGCCGTGCCGCTGCTGGCCGTTGAACACCGACTCCCAGGGGCGGGCGATCAGCCCCGGCAGGGAGACCGAGGCGCCGAGCGTCAGCCCCTCGGCCACCCCGCTCTCCGGAACGGTCACGTGGATCAGCGAGGACTCCCCCTCGTCGATGTAGACCACGCCGATCTTCATCAGCGACTCGCCGCTGACGGCGTCCTTGGCGACCTCGCCGGTCTGCCGATCGCGCACCTTCGGCTCCGGGGCCTCGGTGAGCAGGACGGTCGCGTTCGAGGTCTCGATACGGATGGTTCGCAAGGTCACTTCTCCTTCTTCGTATGCCGTCGCCCGGCAGCGAGCGACGCCTAGTCGTCTAGATGAGTTCCACCAGAACAGTTCGCTCGGGCGGAATGAGAACCACTGTGACACACAGCTTGCTCACTCGTCTATACGAGTATGCCCATCGGCGTGTACGAGTTCGGGAGAAGCGCACCCACCAGCCCATTGACCAGCAACGACGATCAGTTGGCGGGAAGTTGATACGCCAGCACGTACGCGTCGGCGGCCATCACCGTGTCGCACACCTCCACCGCACGACCCTCGGAGTCGTACGCGGTCCGCACCAGATGGATGACCGGCACACCAGCAGCCAGCCGCAGCGTCTTGGTCTCCTCCTGCGAGGGCATGCGCGCCTGCACCTCCTCGTCGAAGTGGTCCAGGTGGCGCCCGAGCTCTTCCAGCCGGGCGTAGATGCCACCGGGCCCCGGGTTCGGCTCGGCGATCTGCGTACCGCGCGCAAGGTCCAACGGCAGGTACGACGTGGCGAACTCGACCGGCCGGCCGTCCAGCAGATACCGCCGACGGCGCGAGAGAACCTTGCGCACCGATCCGAGCCGGGCAGAGATGTCCTGCGAGGCCCGCTCTTCCTTCACTTCCAGGCTGTCGACCTCGGGACGGCTCCCCGCGGCTTCTGCCTCCACGGTGAAAGCCGCCTTCCCTTGCTCGCGGTGCCGCCGGGCGAACCGGTCGGAGGCCAGCCGTCGCACAGGGGGCCGGGGCCGTACGAAGACTCCCTTGCCGTGCTCGGACGAGACGAGCCCTTCGCCCTGGAGCTGAGAGATCGAGTTCCGCACGGTCATCCGCGAGACCCCGAAGTGCTCCACGAGCTCAGCCTCGGAAGGCAGCTTGGCGCCCTCCTTGAAGCGCCCCTTGTCGATCGCTTCGCGGATCTGGTCGGCGATCTGCCGGAAGACCGCGCGGTCGCTGGTCGGGTCGAGCGCTCCGAGCAGACCGGAGGGAAGAGCCACCATGCTGTACTCCTTCGGATATCTAGACGAGAGGCTGAGTTACGTTGCTACGGTGGGGAAGCCTAGTCAGCTAAGGGGACCGAGGAACGTGAGCACTGCTGAACGCCCCCACTCCGTGAGCGTCGCCGGAGTCATCGTCGACGACCACGGCCGGGCCCTGCTGATCCAGCGCAGGGACAACGGCAGGTGGGAGCCGCCGGGCGGTGTTCTCGAACCGGGCGAGACCGTCCCGGACGCGCTTCAGCGCGAGGTCCTGGAAGAGACCGGCTTCAAGATCTCTCTCCCCGCCACTCTGACCGGCGTCTACAAGAACATGACCGGCCTGATCGTCTCGCTCGTCTTCCGCTGCGAGGCGGCCGACGGTTCCGCGACGACCGGCGACGAGACGTACGCCCTGCACTGGGCGACTCGCGATGAAGTCTCCGAACTGGCCGACGAGGCATACGCGATTCGCGTCCTGGACGCACTCGACGCAGCATCCCCGCCGGCCGTGCGTGCGCACGACGGCGTGAAACTCGTCTAGCTCACTTCCACTACCCATAGCGGCCACCAGCACAAAGGAACTTGTATGCACGAGTATACGAGCACAGTGCGGATCTGGGAACTCTCCTGTCCAGGTCTTCGGGAAGAGATCGGACGCGCCCGCCGCTGGACGCGCGACATCCTCAGCGACAGCCCGTGCGCCGACGATGCGGCCCTGATCGTGACGGAGCTGGGCACGAACGCCCTACTGCACAGCGCGAGCGGGAACGGCACGGGTGTCGTCCGCATCCACCTGCGACGCACGGCCGATTCGGTCGCTCTCTCGGTTCAGGACTCCGGAGGCCGGCAGTCGACCCCGCACACCGAGGAGCCGGACGAGGATGCGATCCACGGCAGAGGCCTCGGCTTGGTCGCCGCCCTTGCCGACCGCGTAGAAGTCCGCGGCGACAGCAGGCACGGCTACACGGTCACGGCCGAACTCAGCTGCAAGACGCCGGAGGAGCACGAACACCCCGACGATTCCGTACCTGCTCAGCACCAAGTGTCATGAGTTCGCACGGTCTTGAGGCGAGCCATGGCTACTGGTGCGAGTGCACGTCCCTCGCGAAGCCGGACACGGGTGCATCTACTCTGCGCGCGTACTTCGACGCCCAGGACGCGGCCCAGGCGGTGCGATGGATCCGGGTGACACTCCGAACACTCGCTTCCACACTGGACGGTGAGGCGTTCGAGCAAGCGTGGAGCTGGATCACGCACGACCATCAGACAGCACTCCGCGACCTCAGAGCGGGACACTCATACGCCCTCACGCTCCACCACCAGGCCGCCGAGATCACCTGGACCGTACGCCCGGTCATCTTCCTGCCCCTGGCACACCGCCAAGCCGGAGCACTACCTCCCTGCACGGAGTGGTTCTCGACGGCTCAACTCCCGCATCAGGGGCGTGAGTAACAACTTTCTCTACGACTTCAAGGCGGCCCGCTCACGCGGCCCGCGCGCGGCCCGGCGGGCCCGCGCCGCCGCTCCTGTCTTCGCCCCGCTCCGGCCCGGCCCCGCCGCCCCGCGCGACAGCAGACAGCGGCCAGTTGAGGTCAGAGATGAGGTACATCGTGGCTGGGGCGGTCGGCTCCACGGCTTTAGGCAGCCACTTTGGC
>NZ_AJTQ01000258.1 GCF_000262345.1 Streptomyces xiaopingdaonensis
CCCCCTGATCTCTCACGCCAAAGCAGCTCCAGCCCAAAGCCGCTCCACCGACCTTGTGCGAGCTCTGACGCTGGTTCGCGGGTACGGTCCTCTGGTGACGTAAAGTGCAAGCGTCATCGCACAACGGAGGGGAAATGTTTGGTGCGTCGAGGCAAAACCTCCAGCAGGACTTCGCCGTGCTGGGAGATCTCACGGGTCTCACACTGGAGGAGATTGTCGCCGCCGTCGGCAGACCAAGTAGTCAGAGCATGGTTGGGCCGGGCCAAACTCTGTTCCAGTGGCAGAGCGGCAGCTACCACATTGGGATCCTCTTCGAGGGGACCCAGTTCGCGGGCATCATGAGCGAGGATTCGGGGTTGCTGTCCGGCGGGCGGAGGCTGGCGCAAGGTTTCGCAGGCCTCGGCAATCTAGCTGGCCGCACCAAGGAGGAGATCACTGCCGAGGTCGGGCCCCACTCCAGCTTCAGCGTGACGGGTCCCGGGCAGGTGCTCCTGCAATGGCAGAGCGACGTCTACCACATTGCGCTTCACTTCGAAGGGGACATCTGCGTCGGGATTGCGCACGAGTTCGCGATCTGAATCCACACCTCTCTGGCCGAGCGGTTCTCGAGCAGTAACGGACGCTTCATCGTCGCCGGTCAGCAACCGCACCAGCAGATCAGGGCCCATAGCGCCCCTCCTGTCTGGATGTTGTTGTACGGCAGCGAAGTACAGCAAACCCACCGACCGCAGGCAGTCATCAGCACCCGACGACGCCCGAGGCGTGACCGCTTCGACCGTCGCTGACCGATCCCTCCCCAGCTACGGATCAGAAGCTCTGACATCCATGACTGACATCAACGACACCGGACAGGGGCGTATCGGTATGGTCCTGTCCGGCTGTCAGGCCGACAGGATGCAGCTCAAGGCACGCCCACTGATCGAACTCCTAAAGCGGGTGTCGCAGGTTCGAATCCTGCCGGGGGCACGCTGAAGCAGCAGGCCGGAGGCTCCTCTGCCCGATAGGGCGGAGGAGCCTCCGGCCTGCAGTGCACCTGGCGCAAACGGGCCTGTGCCCGTCCCTGCGGGAGCTGTGCCCGGTTCGCAGTAAGGATCGCTGAAGCCCGAGTAGGCGGGCTACTGCGGGCGGCTGGTCCTCGACAGTGGCAAGCTCGGCTGCGGAACGGGCATGCCAAGCGTCGCCGGCTCGGACCAACTGAACGCTGACGGCCGAAACGGGCCCGGCGTGCAGTCGGCAGGGCCGGCCGCCGCGCACCGTCCCTACTTGGTCGTGTGCGTGGGGTAGACCTCGACGTCGGTGTAGGCGCCCTCGATCTTTCCACCGCTCGCGGGCCACTTCAGGTTCACGGAGTGCGTCTCGTGCGGGGGCGTCACCTGAATGTTGGTCGGGTGGGTGTGGCTGTCGCCGTTCTTGTCGATGTCGTAGGCGAGGTTGAAGACAGCAGTGTCGCCGGGCTCGAGGTTGGTGATGCGCGGCTGGGCGTCGCCTCGGTCAATGGGGTTGGAGGTGTTGTCGACGTCCTTGATGTAGACGTCCGCGAAGCCTGTCGCCGAGCAGGTGGTCGGACCGCGGTTGATCATGGTGATGTTGATCCTGCCGGAGGCCGCGTCGGGCGCGGCGTCCCTGGCGTCTATGGCCAGATCCTCCGTCTTGCAGGACTTGACCTTGCCTCCGGTCTTCGTCGCACCGTTCGCGGCGCCGGCGCGAGTCCCGGTGTTCTCGCTGGAGTCCGACTTCGCGTTACCGGACTCCGAGCCCCCGCCGCTCTCCGACTTCGAGCCACCGTCCGAGGACGAAGCAGACGAGGACGAGGCCCCGTTGGAGGACGAGTCCTTCTCGGAGCCGCCGTTGCCACAGGCGGTGAGCGAGAGGGTGGCGGCGACGCCGAGGGCAGCGAGAGCAGTGGTCCGGGTGTACTTCACGGTGTTCCCCCACGAGTAGGGCGGTGCATGTGGTCCGGAAGTATTTGTATCTCGCACCGAGTTACGAGCGGTCCTCCGAGGCGTCTTCGTTCTGTCACGGGGATACGGACCTCACGGGCCGTCAAGAATCACCGCACGGCCACCGGTGCGCACGTCCGCCGGAGCGCTCTTTCCGCAGGTCAGCCGCCGAGTCGTGCAACCCTCGCTCGTGAAGCTCGCAGATTCGGGTCCTGCCGGGCACCCGCGGAAACGGCACCTACCGCACGGAGCGGGAGCGAAGAGTGGGAAGCCCCGGCCGGCACGCACCGGGTGCACCCGCGCAATCCGGCGGCGCGGACAGGTCCGAAACCGCCGGCCCGGATTGCTCCTTCCGGCACTCGACAGCGGAATTCGGGCCGGTGAAGCGGAGCTCCTGGTGAAGGGCCGTCCCCATCGCCCCGTAACGGTGAATCCACGAGCCAGGTACGAGCAGTACCGAGCGTCAAGCCGCTCGGTACCGGCGGTCGGATGAGCCCCTACGACACCCCTGCCTAGGGTCGGAGCCATTCCGAAACGGAGGTGGTTTCGGTGTTCCGCAGCCGTACAGCGCGGGACAAGTGCCCGACGGGGGAGGAGACTTGTGGATTCGTTTCTCGGAGCACCCGTACCGCAAACGAGCCGAGGGGCACCGATGACAATGGCCACCGTCCTTCTGGTCGACAGTGAACAGGTCGTACTCGAAGGACTGCGCAAACTTTTGGACAGCTTCGACGAGTTCTCCGTGGTGTCCACGGCGCTCGATGCCGCTTCGGCACTCCATGCCCTGCGGACGCGAAGACCGCAGATCGTCGTCACGGGCCCGACGGTCGCGGGAGCAGGCGGCATCCATGCCGCCCGGCTGATCCGTCAGGACTCCCCGCACGTGCGCATCGTGGTCCTCAGCTCCAACCAGCAACCCGTCTTCATGCGCGAGGCGTTCATGGCGGGCGCCAATGCCTATCTCTCCCGCTGCATCAGCGGTGAGGAGCTGCGCCAGACCCTGCTGGCGGTGCACCGCGACGGCGCGGCGCTCTCCGGAGCCGCTGCGGGGCTGATCCTGCAGATCGCCTCGGGCTGCCCACCGGATGAGGGCTCACCGCTGTCCCAACTGACCGAGCGGGAGCGGCAGATACTCTCGCTCGTCGCCGACGACCACGAGACCGGCCATATCGCCAAGTACCTGGGCATCAGTCCGAAGACGGTGCGGAACTACCTCAGCCGCATCTACGCGAAGCTCGGCACCCCGAATCGCGTGCAGACCACCCTCTACGCCAAGCGCTTCATGGGCCGGCCGCAGCCGGACGGGGCGCCGGCAGTCCCGTAGCCGATCCCGTATCGGCCGGGTCCCGGTCATCTCGGAAGCACTCCTTGCCCGTGCGCGATCCATGTCGCTACGCTACGCAGAGCGTATCGAAATAGAGAATCCGCTCAGGGAGGAGCGCCAATGACCGGCAACCGCTGGTGGACCCTCGTACTGGTGTGCGTCGCCAGTTTCATGGTGTTGCTCGATGTCACGATCGTGAACATCGCTCTGCCGGACATCGAGGCGGAGTTGGGCGCCTCCCTCAGCGATCTGCAGTGGGTGGTCGCCTCGTACGCGGTAGCGCTGTCCGCCGCTCTGTTGACGGGCGGGTCGCTGGCCGACAGGTTCGGGCGACGGGCAGTCTTCGCTATCGGGATGGTCTTGTTCACGATCGCCTCCCTGCTGTGCGGGATCGCAGCCGACCCTCTCTTCCTGAACGCCGCCCGCGTTCTCCAGGGGCTGGGCGCCGCAGCGCTGCTGGCAACGTCACTGGCCCTGCTCGCCGCTGCCTATCCCGGCAACAAGGAACGGCACCTGGCGCTCGCCGTCTGGGGAGCCGTCAGCGGCGCGGCCCTCGCCGTAGGGCCGCTGGCAGGCGGTGTACTGGTCGAGGCCAGTGGCTGGCGTTCGGTCTTCCTCGTCAACCTGCCGATCGGCTTCCTCGCGCTGGTCGGCGTGGCCTGCCGTATGTCCGAATCGCGAGGACGGACGTCCGGACCCGTCGACTGGCCCGGGTTCGTCACACTCAGTATCGGGTTGGGCTCCCTCTCCTTCGCGCTCCTGCGGGCCAACGAAGCCGGCTGGGGAAGCACCCAGGTCACCGTCGCGTTCTCCATCGCCGCGCTCTCACTCGCACTGTTCGTGTGGATCGAGCGGACCCGCCGCGATCCCATGCTCCCCGGCGCCGTCTTCCGGCGAGTCACCACGACCGGGGCCAGCCTCGGCGTGCTCTCGATGAGTTCCACGGCATTCGCGCTGCTGCTCTACCTCACGCTCTACCTGCAGACGGTCCTGGGGCACGACCCCCTGGAGGCCGGACTGAGACTGCTCCCCCTCACTCTCTCGATCTTCGTAGCGTCGGCGGTCATGGCCCGTGCCGGGTCGGTGGTACCGGCCCGCTGGCTGGTGTCGGGAGGGCTCGCCCTCATCGGCGTCGGACTGCTCCTCATGGGCGGCCTGAAGACCTCCGACGACTGGACGACGCTGCTGGCAGGGCAGTTGGTCACCGGTCTCGGCGTCGGATTCGTCAATCCGAACGTCGTGGCGGCGGCGATGGGAGCCGTCGACTCCGAGCGGTCCGGTGTGGCCTCGGGCCTCAACAACACCTTCCGTTCCCTCGGCATCGCACTGGGAGTGGCCGTCATGGGCGCCGTGTTCGCCGGCCGGGTCAAGGAGTCCGTTTCCGATGCGCTGGCGGGTACCCCGCTCGCCGGGCGTGCCGACGAACTCGCACGCGCCGTCTCCTCCGGGCAGTTGGAGCACGCGATGGGACAACTGCCCGCACGCGAGCGCGGAATCTTCGCCCAGGCGGCCCAGTCGGGCTTCGTCGAAGGGCTCAACTCGGTTCTCGTCTTCGCCGCGGTCGTCGCTTTCGTCGGCACCGTGCTCGTCATTCCGCTGATCCGGAGCCGTGACCTGGACGGGGACGGCCATGCGGCACAGACGGCGGCCGCCGCCGACCACTGACCGTTCCTCCTCTTCCCCCCACCCCCCTCCCAGACTCAGGAGTCATCGCGGTGCACACCGAATACACTCGCGTCGTCGTCGTGGGCGGCGGCCCCGCCGGCATGATGGCGGGCCTGCTGCTCGCCAGGCAGGGCATCGAGGTGATCGTGCTGGAGAAGCACGGCGACTTCTTGCGGGACTTCCGCGGGGACACCGTCCATCCCTCGACCCTCCGCATCATCGAGGAACTCGGCTGGATCGAAGAGTTCCTCGCCCTGCCGCACAGCAAGGTGCGGACGATCGGCGTGCAGACCCCGGCCGGGTACACCGACTTCGCCGACTTCTCCAAGCTCAGCGGCAAGCACCCGTACATCGCCTTCATGCCGCAATGGGACGTCCTCGACTTCCTCGCTCGAAAGGGCGCCCAGTACCCGGGGTTCCGCCTGCTCCAGCACGCGGAGGCCACCGAACTCGTGCGGGACGCCGACGAGGTCCGCGGTGTACGCGTCAGCACGCCCGACGGTCCGATGGAGCTGCGCGCGGACATCGTGATCGCCGCGGACGGCCGCCACTCGGCCATGCGCGCATCCGCCGGGCTCAAACCGTCTGTCAGCAAGTCGCCCATGGACGTGCTGTGGTTCCGCCTCAGCCGCCTGCCCGACGAGCGGCAGACTTTCCTGCACACGGGCCAGGGCTTCGTCCTGATCACCATCGACCGTGGGACGTACTGGCAGATGGCCTACGTCATCCCGCAGGGCGGCTACGCCACGGTCAAACAACAGGGCCTGGAACGGCTCCGCGCCGACGTCGGCGCCATCGACGCCGGGCTCGGCTCGCGCATGCTGGAGGAGGTGGGGAGCTGGGACGACGTGAAGCCCCTGACCGTGCGGGTCGACCGGCTGCGGACCTGGCACCGGCCGGGCCTGCTGTGCATCGGGGACGCGGCACACGCGATGTCCCCGGCAGGCGGTGTGGGTATCAATCTGGCCGTCCAGGACGCGGTGGCCACCGCCCGGATGCTCGGGCCGGTGCTGCGTGCGGGTCG
>NZ_AJTQ01000259.1 GCF_000262345.1 Streptomyces xiaopingdaonensis
CGCTCCGGAGAAGCGCGACCTGAAGAGGGTGCAACGCCGCCGCGGACTGCCTGTCAGGGCGGTTCAACTGGCGCAGGTCAACATGCTCTCCGACCTGTATCCCAAGGACCGGCGGACGACCGTGGAGCGGCCCCTCGCGGCACGGATGGTGCGCCGCTTCTCGTTCCTCAACAAGTGGACCGCCTGGTTCATCGGCGTCGGCCTGCGCTCCGAGCACATCGGCCCCGTCGTGGCCGGAGGCGGGTCGGGCGCCGGGACGTCGGGCGGCTCGTGACCCCGCTCCCCCGCCTTCGCAACGTCAGGTGAGGGCGGGCCACAGTGCGTCAAGGACCGTGTCCGTCCAGTCGGGGGGCACGGTCCCTTGCGTCGCCGAGAGGGCGATGAAGGAGCCGGCGAGCATGCTCACGACCGTGGGACAGTCGATCCCCGGGCGCAGTTCTCCCTCGTCGATCCCTTGTTCCAGCGCCGTCAGCAGTACTTCGACCCGGGGGTTCAGCACACTTTCCCGGAATGCGCGGGAGAATTCCGGATCGTCCTCGTCGCCGCTCAGCAAGGCAGCCAGCACACGGAGACCGACGACTTCTTCGAGACCGTGACGGAATTGCTCCAGAAGGAAATGCAGGCGCTCTCGGAGAGACAATCCGGGCGGAGGCTCCGGAATCCCCTCGACGAAGCTGAGCGAGGCACGGAGAAGCTCGTAACGGTTGCGGTAACGACGGTAGATCGTCGTTTTGGCGCGCCCTGAGCGGAGCGCGACGGCCTCCATGGTGACGCCCTGTGGACCACGTTCCCGTAGCAACTGCAGGGCGGAGTCCATGATTACCCGAGAAACGTCCTCACTGCGCGGACGGCCCGGCGCCGGACGGCTCACTCTTTCCTTTTGCATTACGCGTCATTGTAGCGCCGACCGGCGGGGCACACCCCGTCGGTCACAGAAAACCCGATCTCAGAGACGAATCGGCGCTCCCGCGACGAACAACCGGCCGAGGCCGCGGAGCACGGCCTCGGCGCCGTCTTCGCTGCGCCCGATCGAGGCCAGCCAGAGCCTGTCGGCGCCGGGCAGGCAGCGCGGGCCCAGACCGGTCAGCGCCCGTCCCGGGCCTATCTCCAGGAAGGCCGACACCCCGAGCGCGTCCAGTGCTCGGATACCGGCGTCGAAGTGGACCGGGCCCCGCATATGGGCGCTCCAGTGGTTCGGGTCGCCCAGGCGACGCCGGTCGGCCACCTCGCCCGTCACGGTGGAGACCATCTCCACACGCGGCGAGGACGTGCGCACGTGCGAGACGGCCGTCCGCAGCTCTCCCAGGGAGGGCTCCTGGAGCGGCGAGTGCAGCCCCTGCCGCACGGGCAGCGCCGAGGTGCGTACGCCGAGCTCCGTCAACCGCTCCACGACCACGGCGAGTTCGACGGCCGGGCCCGAGATCGACACGTCCCAGGGGGAGAGCACCGCGGCCACACCGACCCGCGGGGCCTCCTCACCGAGACCGGCGAGCACGCTGCGGACGAACGTCTCCCCCGTGGCCGCCACGGCCATGGCGCCGCTGTCCACGCGCGCTGCCAGCGTGGTCTCCGCCAGCAGCATCCGGACCGCGTCCCCGAGCGTGAGGGCGCCGGACAGATGTGCCGCGAGGTACTCGCCGGAGCTGAAGCCCATGAGCGCGTCGGGTTCCACGCCACGTTCCCGCCACAGCGCGGCGAGTCCGCACCCCACCGCGAAGGTGGCGAGCGCGGCGTACGGGAGGTGGTAAAGCTCTCCCGGAGGCGAGTCGGCGCCCCGTTCGAGCAACTGCGTCAGGGGCGTGGCGACGTACGGGGCCGCCGCGCTCGCGCAGCGGTCGAAGGCGTCGCGGTAGGCAGGCTCCGTCCGGTACAGGTCCATGCCCATGCCGGTGAACTGCGCCCCCTGGCCGCTGCAGAGGAAGGCGAGCCGTATCGGCCGCTGCTTAGCCGTCCCGGAGGCGACCCCGCGGACCCGGCCTCCGGCGAGGTGGGCCGACAGCCGCTCGGCCAGCTCGGCAGCACTGTGACCGGTCACGGCGATCCGGTGCCGCGCGGCCGGATCGACGGCCGCGCACGCTTCGGCACAGAGCGGGCCGGGAGAGCGGTCGTCGGCGGAGGCGAGCACGGAGAGGAACTCGTGCGCCGAACGGTCGAGTTCAGCACGGGTTCGGCCGGCGAGCGGCAGCAGATGAGCGGTCGTGGAGGGCGTCATCGCGGGCTGCCCGCGGATCTGGCGACGGCGCGGCACCATGCCGCTCCCGCGTCGGCCAGCGCGATGGGGAAAGCCATGAAGGTGAACGGGCCGTCCGGCAGGTTCCGTAGTCCGCCCAGCCCCTCGATCTGGATGAACTCCCGCTCCCTGCCGTGCATGTGCGCGGGCCACAGCGCCGAGGAATCGCCGGTGCTGAAGAACCTCTCGACCATTTCCCGCGCGGGCCCGTCGAAGCTCCAGCAGTCGGTGCCCAGTACCTTCACCCCGAGGTCGAGCAGGTGGTCGACGGCCTCGGGGGAGACGGCGGTGGACTCCGTGTGGTACGCGGGGGTGCCGAGGCGCAGGTCGGAATCGGTGCGGAAGAGCACCACCGTGCCCGGTCCGGGCTGCTGCTCCGAGCGCCTCAGCGCTTCCTTGACGTCCCGCTCGGTGACCGTTCCGCCGCACTCGCGGACGTCCAGCACGATCCCCGGACCGCAGAACCACTCCAACGGCAGGTCCAGCACCTTCTTCGCAGGCTGTCCCTCGCACGTCGGTCCGTAGTGGAAGGGGGCGTCCACATGGGTGCCCTGGTGCACGGACATCCGATAGAACTCGTTGGAGAGGAAGCAGCCGCCGGGCACGTCCTCGGAACGCAGCCGTCGGCGGCCCGTGAGCCAGCGCAGATAGTTGACCATCCGGTCGCGCGAGCTGTCGCCGGGGAGCGCCCTGATCCGGCGGGAGAGAATCCCGACGCCCTCCTGGTGCAGCCACTGCTCGAACTGCACGCCGGGCGACCTGCGTTGGACGGGGATGCTCAGATCGGTGAACACGGGGCGGGAGGAACTGCTGTGTGCAGTCACGGTGGAACCTCGTTCGCGGAGGGGGTGTGGGAGTCGGTGCGGAGGGCGGGGCGGATTCAGCCCCGGCCGGAGCGGAGGGCGGGGACCCACGCCGGTACGGACCGGCGGTAGCGGGCGTACTCGTCGCCGAAGGTCCGCAGCAGGCTCGGTTCCTCGACACGCTTCGCGCCCGCGTACGACACGGTGAGCACCACGGCCGCCCACAGAAGGACGGCGCAGGCCGACCACAGCAGCGCCTCACCGGCGAGCAGCAGCGTCATCCCGGCCGCCATCGGGTTCCTGACGATCCCGTACCACCCATCGGTGACCAGGTGTTCCGGCGGCCGGTCCCCCAGCGGGGTGGGTTGGCGCAGATAGACGCGGTCGACGGCGTACGCGGTCATCCACGCGCCCAGCAGCGCCAGTGCGGCCCCGACCGGTAGTGCTGCCGCGCTTGGCAGCGCCACGGCTGGGCCGGGCAGGGCCAGACCCAGCGCCGTGGGCACGATGCCCGCCACGACCAGCGGCACCGCGAGGGGACCGGCCCGCAGCCCGCGGTCCGGGCTCATACGGCGCCCGCCATGGTCCGGGCACCGACCGTGTCGGCGCCGTCCCCGTAGACGGTCCGTGTCCGCGCCCGTGCACCGGCGGCGGCCCCGCCGTAGCCTTGCGCTGCCCCGGCCTCCAGGGCCAGTGACGCGACGACGCAGCCGAAGCGGCAGGCGTCGGCAGGCGCGAGACCGCGGGCGGTGCCGGCGAGCGTTCCGGCGCACAGCGCGTCGCCGGCGCCGACCCCGTCCGCCACGGCGACACCGGGCACGGCCGGGATCACGACGGGCTCGTGCCCGTCCCGTTCCAGCAGCACTCCGTCGGGCCCCAGAGAGGTGATCCAGGTGCCGACGGAGTCGAGGACGCGTCTGGCGCTCCAGCCGGACCGCTCCTGCAGCACGGACGCCTGACGCTCGTTGGTGAACAGATGGCCGGCACCGGTGATCAGGAACTGGGCGTCGGCACGGCTCATACCGTCGAGCCGCTGCGGTGGGCGGGTGGCGAACGGGATGCCCGCCTCCCGGCACTCCGCGGTGTGCCGCAGCATCGCCTCCGGGTCGCGGGAGGCGAGGACGACGAGGTCCGTCCCTTCGTACGGCGGGACGCTCTCGGGACGGGCCTTCACTCCGTGCCGCTCCAGACGAGCCCGGACCCCGCCGGGGTCGGGGTCCTCCGCGACCAGCACAGGTGCGAGTCCGAGGACGCCGAGGCCGTAGGCGACGTTGGCTCCGGCGCCGCCCCGGAGGGCTTCTGCACGGGGGCCGGTCCCGGGGTCGTGGAGGTGTCTCGCGGGGTCCGGCCCGAGCGGTCCGAAGACGGCGATTCTCATGGCGTGCTGCTCCTGGCGGAATAGGGCGCTGGGCTCCGGGGTGAGGCGGTGCCGAAAGGGACGGGCAGCTGCTCCCCGCCGGTGGTGGGGGTCGGGCGGAGAGCAGCCGCTCGCCGCGGAGGCCGGCCCGGAGGGCCACCGCCAGGCCGACCTCCTGCTCTCAGGAAGCCCTCACGGCTCCCGATTCGATCTGCTTCTTGATGTTGGCCTGGTTCTCCACCGTGTGCTTCTGCATCCGTTCCAGGACGGTGGCGAGCGGGGTGGGGACCGCTTCGTCCAGCTCGAAGTCCTGGATCCAGGTCATCCGCGTCCCCGACGGGCGCGGCTCGCACGTCCACCTCAGGTGCATGAAGCGGAACGGGAAGAGGGGGTCGCGCCGTTCGGCGATGGCCACCAGGTCCCGGTGGTCCACCAGCCGCCAGGAGCGCCAACTGTCGCCCTCCGCGTTGGACAGCTCGAAGACGATCTCGGTCCAGCGGCCCTCGCGTTCCTGCGAGAGGACGACCGCCTTGTGGTACTCGTTGAAGATCTCCGGCCAGCGGGCGATGTCGTTGATGATCGCGAAGACGTCCTGCGGGTCGGCTTCGACGTCGATGCTGTTCTCGATCCTCGGCATGGTTCAGCCCTCCGTTGCGGCCGCACCGACGGGCTCGCCCCGCGAGCGCAGCCGGGTGACGTGATCGACCAGGTCGCCCATCGTCCTGAACGCGCTCTCGGCGTCCGCGTCGATGGCGATGTCGAAGTGCTCCTCCAGTGCCACGACGATCTCCACCAGCTCCGTGGAGTCGATGTCGAGGTCCTTCGAGAGCCGTGCCCCCTCGAGGAGTTCGCTCTCCTCGAAGCCGGCCTTGCACATCACCGAGACGACCGCCCGGCCCGTGTCCGTATCCATGATTCCTGTCATTTCCTCGTTGCCTCCAGGGAGTGGCGCGGGACGGTGCTCGTCAGGTGGCCAGGGCCACGGCGACGGCCACGTCCGCGTCGTGGGTGATGCTCAGATGGAGCCCGGTGAGCCCTGCCGCGCCGAACGCCTCCAGGGCCCTGCCGGTGAGCAGGGGCAGCGGCTCGCCGCCGCTTTCCCGGTCGACCTCCACGTCGTGCCAGCCGACCCCTGCGCCGTGCCGGGTGAGCGTCTTGCGGACCGCCTCCTTGGCGGCGACTCGGCCGGCGACGCAGTTGAGCCGGTAGCCCTCCGACGTGCCCGCGCACAGTGCGCGTTCGAGGGGGGTGAGGAGCCGATCGGCCAGCCGATCACCGCGCTCGGTCAAGAGCAGCCCGAGACGGGCCACGTCGACCACGTCGACCCCCACGGCCCGCACGGCTCCCTGTGCGGGCACCCGTTCCGGCCGCTGCTTGACGGGAACGGCCCACGGGTTCGCGATCCGCCGCGCGACCTCGGTGGCGATGTCGTCGCTCAGCTCCGCAGCACCAGGCACGCGTTGACACCTCCCAGCCCGCGCGAGACGACGAGGGAGTGCTCCCACCGGCCGCTTTCGCGGGCCTCGCCGCGCACCAGGTCCAGGTCGATGCCGGGCGCGGGGCGGTCGAGGTTGGGGGTGGCAGGGAGGACGCCCTCGTGCATCGCGCGCAGCGAAAGCGCCGCGTCCGCGGGGGCCGCGCCGCCCAGCAGATGGCCGAAGCCTGTCTTCGGCACGGTGACCGGCATCCCGTCGCAGTCCCCGCCGAACGCCTCTCGCAGCGCATATCCCTCGGTGACGTCCTCGAAGGGCACGCCCGAGCCGTGCGCGAACACCGCCCCCACGTCCCGAGCCGTGACGCCGGCCCGCTGCACGGCCGTCCGCATGGCACGGCCGAGAACTTCACCGGTGGGCTCGACGGTGTAGTAAGGCATGTAGCCGTCGGTGGTGACGTCCCAGCCCGCCAGCTCACCGTGGACGACGGCGCCGCGAGCCTCCGCGGTCTCGCGCCGCTCCATGACGAGGAAGACGGCGCCCTCGGCGAAGACGCTGCCGCCGTGGCCCGCGTCGAACGCGCGGTACAGCTCGTGCGGCTGGATGCTGCCGCGGCTCTTCGCGCCCAGCCCGCTGGTCTCCAGGCACAGCCAGCCGTACGGCGACAACGGCGCCTCGACACCGCCCGCGATCACCATGTCCGCGTGGCCCCGGCGCAGCGAGTCGGCGGCACCGACAAGGGCGTACGCGCCGCTCGCCCGGTCGGCCACGAAGGTGCGGGCGGGTCCCTTGACGCCCTGGTCGATGCAGATGTTGCCCTGCGGCGCCGCGGGGAACCAGGCGGTCGCCTGGTACGGGCTCACCCCGCGGGGTCCCTCGGTCCACAGCTTGCGCAGCTCCCTCTCGGCGAACTCCCAGCCGCCCAGGACGTTCCCGACCATGACACCGGTGCGTTCGGCGGCGACGTCCTCGCCGACGGTCAGCCCGGCGTCGGAGAGGGCCTGCCGTGTGGCGTGCACGGCGAGGTGCGTGAACCGGTCGGTGCGCTTCACGAACCGTGAGGACAAGTGGTCGCGGGCTTCGAAGTCGGCCTGCCCCGCGGCGTTGCAGGCATAGCCGGAAGCGTCGAACCGGTCGATGCCGGTGATGCGGGACCGTCCCGCGCGGACGTCCTCCCACAGCGGCTGCACGCCGATACCGGAAGGTGTGACCGCGCCGATACCGGTGATGACGATCGCGCTCATCGAGCGGCCTCCTCGGTCGCCGCGGTCGCTGCTGCCGTCGAGCCGGCCGCACGGGTCACCATGGCCGCGTGCAGCCCGGCGAAGCCGCTCGCGTCCTTGAGTACGGTGCCGCCGTGCCACGGCCTGCCCGTTCCGGGAACGTAGTCCAGGTCGCACGTCGGGTCGGGATTCTCGTAATTGGCGGTGGGATGCACGAAGTGCCGGCTGTGCGCCAGCGCGGTGAGCACGATCTCCATGGCGCTCGCGGCCGAGAGAGCGTGGCCGAGCATCGACTTGGCCGAGTTCACCGGGACCTCGTGGGCGCGGTCTCCGAGCGCGAGCTTGAGGGCGCTGGTTTCGCAGGTGTCGTTCTGCGGGGTCGAGCTGCCGTGCGAGCTGACGTGGTCGATTTCCCAGGACTGGGCCCCGGCCTGCGCCATGGCGCCGGTCATGGAGCGGGTGAGATCGGCTCCGTCGGAGAGCAGGTCCGTCATGTGCGCCGCGTTCGAGGAGTGGGAGAAACCCGAGATCTCCATGTACGGGGTGGCGCCGCGGCGCAGCGCGTGCTCCTTCTCCTCCAGCACGACGATGCCGCACCCCTCGCCGAGCACGAACCCGTCCCGCTCCGCGTCGTACGGCCGCGAGGCGGCCTCGGGGCAGTCAGCGTGGGCACGCGAGAGACAACTGATGATCTCGAAAGAGGCCACGGTGATGGGCGTGATGGGCGCTTCGCTGGCCCCGGCGACCATCACGTCCGCCTCTCCGTGGCGGATGGCCTCGAAGGCCTGGCCGACGGCGTCGATGCCGCCTATGCAGCCCGTCGAGAGCGTGACGCAGGGGCCTTGGGCCTTCAGGAGCGGCGAGAGCACGATGGCGGGCGTGTTGGACATCGAAGCCAGGTACAGTCCGCGGCCGGCCCGGGACGGGTCGATGGGCTCGCGCCCGTGATCGGTGACGGCGAGGAACTCCTCCTCCATCTTCGGCGTCCCGCAGATGGCCGTCGAAAGCGACAGTCCGGCGCGCTCGGGCGCGTAGTCGCCCGGCGAGAGGCCGGCGTCCTCCACCGCCTGGAGTGCGGCGGCCACGGCGAACTGGGAGAACCGGTCCAGCCGCTGCACCTCGGGCGGCAGTGCGGAGACGCTGTCCTCGAAGTTCGGGACCTCCGCGATCGCGTCGGAGAGGAAGTGGAACGAGCCGAACAGGTCCGAGACCGTGATCTCGGAGAGGGATTTCGTGACACTCTTCCCCGCCGACACCACATCCCACAGCGCGTCCGTTCCCACGCCTGCCGGGCTGACCGCTCCCAGCCCGGTGACCACAACTTCTCGCATGTTCATCGCCTCTGTCCTGTCAGGGCCGTTATCAGCCCCTGTGTGATGGTCTTCTTCGGCACGAGTCCGGCGTGCTCCATCGCCGCACGGCACTCCTGGGGGCTGCGCAATCCGCCGTGCGCGGTGTTCACCAGCAAGCTGAGATCGATCATGGCCCTGGGTTGACCGGGTCCGACATCTCCGGTTCGCATGACGTCGGCGAACAGCAGAGTTCCGTTCGGACGCAACATCCGGACGCAGCGGTCCAGCATCCGAGCGGTTTCCTCAGGTGCCGCGAACCGTCCGGCGTTGGCCATCACGACGGTGTCGAACGTGTCGTCGGGGAACGGCTGCCGCGGCCCGAAGTCCCCCGGTACGAAACCGAACCGGCCCGTCGCCACGGAGCTCCGTCGCACGTGCCGCCGCGCGACGTCCAGCAGCTCGGGCACGTCGTGCACGGTGACCTCCGCCGCCGGGTCGGAGGCGGCGAGCGCGATACCCCACTCGCCGCTGCCCGCGGTGTGGTCGAGCACCCGGCCTACCGGCCCCAGGTCGAGGCGTGCCACCACCTCGACGGCCACCGGGGCCGCCACTGGGTAGGTACCGGCGAACATGCCGGGCTGCAGCCCGCGTCGGTCCGGCGGCCCGAACCGACTCCGCCGTGCGCCGGTGCGCAGCGTGTCCGTGAGCCGGGCCCACTCGTCCCACTGCCCCAGCACCTCGGCGAAGTGGGCACTGAGATCCCCGTGCCGACCCGGGATCAGATACTCGGCGGCCAGCGGGGTGCACCGGCGTCCGGTGCTTTCGTTGCCGGTGAGCAGGCCGAGATCCACCAGGGCGTTCAGCAGCCGGGTGAGGGCCTCGGCGTCGCAGTGCAACACCGAGGCAAGTTCCTCGTCCCTGAGCGGGCCGTCGGCCAGCTCGGTGAACACATCCAGTTCGAGGGCCGTACCGAGCACCCGGGCGCGGGCAAAGCCGAAGTTCAGCCCGAGCAGGGCCCCGGGGTCCGGGACCCGCCCGGAGCCGGGGGAAGCGGCGGCCGCGGCATGCGGCACGGCGGTGGCCACCGTGTTCCCCCGGGCCCCGGACTGGGTGTCGCCTGTCATCGACGCCCCCTACTTCGTCGCCACGACGAGGCCGGAGAGCAGTGAGATGTTGCTGGTCTCCACGGAGCCGAAGCCGGCCTCCTTGACCCAGCCGACGATGTCCTCGTCGTCCCGGACCTCGCCTTCCTCGGTGTTGACGAGGAGGATCAGGCCGAACATGTACGGGAACAGGCCGGCGGCGAGCGACGGCATGTGCGCGTGTACCAGCAGTTGCCCGCCTTCGGGCAGGTGGTCGTAGACGCGCTTGATCAGGTGCTCCGCGCGCTCGGGTCCGTACCCGTCGAGGACGTGGGACAGCATGACCGTGGCGCTCTCCGGCCACGGGCCGTTCATGATGTCCGTGGGATGGGGCGTGACCTGGTCGCCGACGCCCGCCTCGGCGACGTTCGCACGGACGAGGTCGATCACCGCGGGGTAGTCGAGCGACGTCACCGCGAGCCCGGGGTTGCGCCGGGCCAGCGCGATGGAGTAGTCGCCGGATCCGCAGCCCAGGTCGAGGATGTGGGAGACGCCCTCGAGCGGGGCCGCCTCGGCCAGCTTGTCGGCCTGCAGACGCGAGCTGACACGCATCGCCTGGATCAACCGCGCGGTGCCCTCACGTCCCTCACCGGCCGCCGCGCCCTGGTCTCGGTACCCCTGTTTGAGCACACGCTGGTTGAGGGAGGCGTTCTCCCGCACGGCGTCGGCGAGCTTGTCGAAGTGCGCGAAGTGGCTGTTCTGGTGGTCGGCGAAGCCGCCCATGTACTCGGGGCGGCCGGCCACCAGATAGCGGGACGCCTCCGGGGAGTTGGTGTACTTCTCCCCCGCGTGCCGGACGAGGTCGAGACCGGTGAGCGCGACGAGCAGCGCACGGGTCGGACGCTGTTGGAGGC
The DNA here is from genome assembly GCF_000262345.1 of Streptomyces xiaopingdaonensis. Lineage (GTDB taxonomy): Bacteria > Actinomycetota > Actinomycetes > Streptomycetales > Streptomycetaceae > Streptomyces > Streptomyces xiaopingdaonensis. The sequence goes on from NZ_AJTQ01000259.1 coordinate 10,335, forward strand.
CGAGGGCCGAGGCCAGTTCGCTGACGGTGTGCGGCTCCTCGAGGCTCTCGAAGAATCCGAGTTCCAGGGCCGTGAACACAGCCTTCGACTGCAGATACGCGGTGAGGATGCCGTGGACGCGCGACGAGTCCTCGGCGGAGCCCGGCGCGGGGGCGACGGGCGCGGACGCGATGGTCACTTGTCCCCCAGGGAGTTCGCGTACTCGGGAAGCTGCGTGTACTCGTAGGGGTCGTCGGAGAGGAAGAAGTTGCGGACCGGAGGGCGCTCGCACGGCGCGACGACCAGGAACCGGCACGTCTGATCGGTCCCGGTCACAAAGCCGTGGGCTTCGTTGCGGGGGATGAAGACGACGTCCCCCGGGCCGACCTGTTCGGTCAGGTTCTGTTCCGGCATCACGAGGCCCATCGAGCCCTCGATGATGTAGATCTCGTGCTCCCAATCGTGGTAGTGCGGCGGGGTGGAGCCGTTGGGGGAGAGCTCGAACTCCGTCAGCACGAAACGGTCGGCACCGTCAGGCGTGTCGATGAGTTTGCGGTGCAGCGCGTCCTTCGCCCCGGGTTCCCTGACGATTTCCGCCTTCACGTCCGTCCTGTGGATCTTCCTCATCGAATTCCCTTCGCCAAATGAATCGGCTTCGTTCTTGACCCCTCAAAAGCTAGAGGTGACCCGAAGGGATTTCGATGGGCGAGGCTCCCCGTACCGCCAAGGCGTCCGCCCGTACCGCGTAGGGACGCCCGACCGCACGACCGGGACACCTGCCCACCCGTGGCACGGCCACAGGAGCAGAGGTCGCGGACGAAACGGTGAGGTACCGGCGGTACCGGTCGACAGAGCCGGACGGTACCGGGAGGCGGATGATCCGCCGTTCTCCCTCGCCTAAGGTCGCAGCGCGTTGAGGAAAGACGTAAGCCGAACCAGCACCACCCCGCGCCGTTCGGCTCCGGTGACCGCCCTCATTCCGTCAGTTGAAAACGAACACACCCTTCCCCGTGGCCGGCGCCGGGCCCTCGGCCCGCACGTATCGCGGAGTCGTTCTGGCGAGGGAACACCCGCGGAAGCAATATTCGAGAGCAACGAGAATATTGCGGCACCCCTCAGAGGGAGGAACACAAAAGCGCCGCAGCCCGGTCGCCGCAGGTCGCCCGAGCCAACGAACCGGCCTCGGGGAATCCACGATCTCCACGCCGGCGTTTTTCCTTCGCCGCCCTTCGCCGGTCCGCGCGCATCACCGACCTTTCCGGCCGCAGCTTCCGGCAGGCGCCCGTCCGCCGCGTATCGAATCAGCGACCGCGCCTCGGGGACTCACCCGCAGACGATTTCCCGCCCGCCGGCCGACCTGGCTGCTGATGCCGGAACTGTTCGACTCCCGTTCGACGGGTGTCGCGGTGCGAGTACGTGAACTCTGCCGCCGGGACACAGCATCGCTCCACGACCAGCAGGACATAACCACGTCGGGAGCGGAGCGGAATCCCAGGCGCACGACCCAGGACCGTGCAAACTCGGGCCACGCGCCGATGACTCGCCCGTCGGCAGCACGCCACCTTCGTCGGCAACGAGAGCCTCTCCCGGCGAATGAGGCAGTGCGCACTCCGATCGAATGGTACGTGGACTTCGGCGGCCACGACGAAATCAATCCGCGCACGCACGAGGGCCCCGCACCACAATTCCAGCACGGGCGCACACCTCGGTGGCCCACCAACCGCTAAACGACTGCACCACCGCGACCGCAGCAACCGAAGAACAGCGATCGGCGTGATTATTGCAGGTCCACGTAGCTCGCTGTTAACATCCACTCACTTGAGCTGGCCAGAATGGTCTGGCGACCCGCCAGCGCGACTGAGTCCAGATCTGCAACCGAAGGTGGGGGCGTCAGCAATGGGAGTGGTCGTGATAGGTAGCCACCCGTGCACCCGAATGGCACTCAGTGAACTGATTGAATCCGAAACAAGTCTTGCCCTGAAAGGTGAAACGGCCACGGCGGACCAAGGTCTTTGCCAGGTCAAACGAGAGCGCCCCGATCTCGTGATCTCCGATTTGGAACCGTGCCAGGGCCGTGAGGGCGTAGACTTCCTGCGCGCGATCAAAACCCTGCCCTGGGGCCCGCGCATCATGGTGTTCTCGGCCTCCCGCGATCCGGCCGAAGTCCTCAAGGCACTGTCCTCCGGCGCCGACAGCTTCGTTCACAAGAGCACACCGATGCATGAGGTGCTGCTCGCCATCGAGAAGACCGAGCGCGGGGAGAGCGTCCTCCTCCTGGAGCGCGACGCCGCTCCCGAGGGACAGCCGCTCCAGCAGATCGCGCTGCAGCACGAACTCACGGAGAGAGAGGGAGAGGTCCTGCTTCTCCTGCTGCGACGCTTAACCAACGAAGAGATCGCCGACGAGCTGGTCCTCGCCCGCCAGACCGTGAAGAACCACGTGAGCCGCATCTTCCGCAAACTGGGTGTGGACAACCGCCACGGGCTGCGGGACGCGATCAGGCGGGCCAGCCGCAGCGCCGTCGACGCAGCCAGAAGCCCCGACCCTCCCCCACCACCAGCATTCGCCCACCACGCATGGGCGAGCACTACCGCCAGCCACGGGGCCATCTCTCCCTCCGGCGGAACAGACCGGACGCGCGTCCTCGATCCGGATCACGCGCGGGGTTCCGGTCCCGCCACGACGCGCTGAAGGTACCGCGGAGAGTGCCGGACTGCGTTTTGCTGCAAACCAAGTGACCGTCGCACCGTTTCCGGGGGACGGTCGCCTTGGTGCTGCACCGAAGGTTCGCGGTGTCCGCGTCGTTCGTACCGGCTGACCCGTGGCTTTTCCCACGGCCGCCTGAATCCGCGCGTTTCCGGGCCTCGCTGCACGGCGAGCTTCGATGCGGGCATGATGACCAGGCGCCGGCTCCCCATTATTGCGGTCCTGGTAAACAAGCGTCCAGCGTCGGATCCTCCGTACCGAATAGTAGAAAACTGGTGTCACGCGGCCTGCTCGCATCCGCTCGACACAACTATGTAGAGTGCGCCCCATGAAGAGCGTGACACTCGTCGGCGGGGCATTGTCAGCTCGCAAGCCCGGTCCCGTCGAGCCTTGGACCCGAGGGAAAGGCATAGACCTTCCCCGACTCAGCGGGACTCCGGCGAGTCGCACGTCTCACCTTTCGCCACCGCTCACGCGGTTGGCATCTTCGCGTGCGCCACAACACCGACGACACCCGGGTGGCGAAGTTCGCACCCTCGTAGACCACACGCTTCCAGGGGTCGTTCCAACGGCAGCGGACCACGCGAAATCGGCGGCACCACAGATTCCTCCTCGACCGAATGAGGAATCGCCATGGTGATCAGGGGGATAAAAAATGGGAGCAATCGTCATAGACGGGCATCCTTGTGTCCGAGCGGCGATGGGAAGCCTTATCACCTCAGGGACGAATCTGAAATTCCTGGGTGAAGCGACTTCAGCAAGCGAAGGAACGGCTCAGGTGCAGTATTTGCGCCCGAGCCTGGTGATATCCGAGCTGGAGCCCCTGCGAGGGCCGCATGGGTGCGAGCTGCTGTGGTGTATCAACTCGATGCCCTGGAGCCCGAGACTCATGGTCTTCTCCGCGACCCGCGATCCCGCCGAGGTGGTGGCCGCTCTGTCCTGTGGCGCCGATAGCTTCGTCCACAAGAGCATTCCGACAGCAGAGGTTCTGCAGGCGATAGAGAGAACGAACAGCGGGGAGAGCGTCCTCGCGCTGGAGAGCGACTCGATCCCGGACGAGAAACTGCCTCAGGTCGTCGCGCGGCACCTTCTCACCGATCGGGAGGGAGAGGTGCTCCGCCTCCTGCTCGGGCGGTGCAGCAACGGTGAGATCGCCTCAGCGCTGAGCCTTACTCAGCAGACCGTGAAAAACTACGTGAGTCGCGTGTTCCGCAAGATCGGGGTAAAGAGCCGCCGGCAGCTCAGGGACTCGATCGCCGCCATGGCCACGCGCTGCCAGGAGGGCCACTGAGCCGCTGCACGGCGGATCGGAGTTCCTCCCCCTCCTGCCGAACGACGGGATCGGTCCGGCAGGAGGGCCTCGTCGACGAACGCGTCTTCCGCGTGGCCCTCGTCTGTACGCACGGGAAGCACGACGCCTGCTGCGCCGTGCGCGGACGGCCCGTGGCGCGCACCCTGGGCGAGCGCCGACCGGACCAGGTCCGGGAGTGCACGCACACGTGGGCGGTGACAGGTTCGCCGCCAACGTCGTCGCCGCATCAGGCGGCGTGTACTACGGCGGCCTCGATGCCGGATCAGCCGTCGCGACGGTGGAAGAGCACCTGGCCGACCGTGTCCACGCGGAGCACCTGCGCGGGTACACCGATCTCCTCCCGCCTCGGCAAGCGGCCGTCGCGGCCGTGCTGCGACGCTTCGGGCCGGCCGGCCGCCACGCATACGCGGTCGCCGAGACGTCCCGGGTCAGTGGCGACCGCTGGTCGGTGCGCGTCACGGGCGGCCGGCCTTCGACGGACTTCGACGTCGAAGTGCGGAGCCACCGCGCACCACCGCGTCAGTTGACCTGCCGCGGGCTGCAGACGAGCGCGGCCGTCGTCCATGTCGCCGCCTCGGTCCGGGCCCGCTGAAGGACGGGGTTCACCGAGAGCACGCCCGCTCGCTCCCGGACGACGCGATGGCGTAGGTGACGAGCCCGTAGACGAAGTGCGGCACCGCGTCCGAAGCCCAGTCCTTCGCCGACCATTCCTTCGGATCGCTGACACCCAGCTTCGCCATGGGAAGGTCGGTCGCGGCCATGGCCAGGGCACCGGTGACCGCACCACCCAGCCACCACGGCATACGAAGGCCCGCGGACCGCAGCAGCGAGACGGCCACGCCCGTGCCGCAGCCGACGGCGATACCGGACAGGGCCCCGAGGCCGGTGAGCCGGTTCTCCCGGATGTCACCCGAACCGGGGACCGAACGCCCCGCCGCCCGGGCGAGCTTCTCCACGACCTGGCTCGGAGCACCGCTGGCCCCTCTGCCCCGCCGCACCATGTCGGTGTAGGTCACGGCGTTCAGCACGGTCGTCCCTGCGGCACCGGCCACGCCACCTCGTACAAGGTTCTCGAGCATGCAGGCTTCGGTTCCCGATGTGCTGTACCTCTGAAACCCCCGCGAACGGCCGGTACTTCGTCGCCCGGCGGCGTACGCGTCGGCTGGCCCTGCCGGTGCCGGCCGTACGACCCCCGCGTCCCGGAGCCGAGCACGCCACAGCAACCGTCGGCCTTCCTCCGTACGCCCACCGGGCCAGGGCAGAAGCGCCTGCCCGGCCGTGCGGACTCCGTGCGTCAGGGGCGGGCCGCCTGCGCGTCGGAGGGCATCTCGTCCGGCTGCGTGCCGAGTTGGTGGGCGAGCCAGGTGGTGACGAGGGCGAGGAGTTCGGGGTCGACCGGGTCGCGGAGGAGGCGGCCGTAGGAGCGGAGGGTGTGGCGGCCGGGGTCACGGCGCAGCACGTGGGTGAGGTCCGGGATGCGGTGGGTCTCGGTGGGGCCCTGGGTGAGGCGTTGTATCTCGTCGAGGTCGTCGGGGTCCACCTGGAGGTCCTTCTCGCCCGTGACGGCGAGGACGGGGGCGTGGACGGCGGCGAGGTCGGCGCGGCTGTCGTGGGCGAGGTTCTCGCGCATCCAGCGGGCGTTGAGGGGGAAGCCCACGAGGCGCGCCACGTCGGTGCGGGTCTTTCGGATGCGGGCGAGGAGCCGGTTGCCCAAGGCGCCGAGTGGACGCCGGAGCATGCGTACGGGGGCGGGGAGCCCTTGGAAGACCGAGCGGGCCTGCCAGCGCAGGGCCTCCTCACCGAGGCGGGCGTATCCGGCCAACAGGACCGCTGCCCGTACGTCCTCGCGCCCGGCGACGGCCATCGCGTGGAGGGCGCCCTCGCTGTGGCCGACGACGCCGACCGCGTCGGAGCGCACGTCGGGGTGGGCGGAGAGGGCGCGTACCGCGGTGGCCGCGTCGCGGCCGTTGTCGGTGAAACCGCTCGCGCGCCAGGCGCCGGGGGTCCCGCCGACGCCGCGGCGGTCGTAGCGGAGCGTGGCTATGCCTTTGGATGCGAGGGCGTCGGCCAGGGGCCGGCCGAGGTTGACGGGCACCTTCGGCGTGTTTCCCTCGCGGTCGAGCGGGCCCGAGCCGTGCAGGAGCAGGACGGCGGGGTGCGGGCCCGCGGTGTCCGGCAGGGTCAGGGTGCCGGCCAGGGGTGTCCCGTCGTCCGCGGTGACCGTCATTGCTGCGTCGGGCAAAGTTCCGCCTTTCACTGATCTCATATGCGAGAAAGTTATCAATCATGAGACACTGGACGCATGGCAAACGCGAACCAGCTCATGCACCCCGTCCGGATGCGCATCCTGCAGACGCTACTCGGCGCCGACGAGCTGACCACAACCCAGCTCCGCGATCGACTGCCCGACGTCTCAGCAGCCACCATGTACCGCCACGTCGCCGCCCTCACCCAGGCCGGCATCCTCGAAGTCGTCCGCGAGAGACCGGTACGAGGAACCGTCGAGCGCAGCTACCGGGTCCACCAGAGCGAGGCCCTCGTCGACGCCGACACCCGCGCCAGCATGACCAAGGACGACCATCGCCAGGCATTCACCGTCTTCACCGCGGCCGTCATGGGCGACTTCGACCGCTACCTGTCCCGCGACGACGCCGACCCGCCGCGAGAGGGCGTCCTGTACCGGCAGGGAGCGGTGTGGGTGACCGATGAGGAGTTCACCGCTCTCGTCGACGAGATCGAGGCCGCCGTCGAGCGCCGGACGCATACCACTCCGGGGGACGGGCGTCGGCGGCATGTGGTCAGTCTGGTGTTTGTGCCGGATAAGGCGGCGGGGGAATCCGACGCTTGAGATTCCTTCTTCGGCGGGCAGTATCAAAATTCTTCTTGCTTCACACCGGGAGGCAACAGGCAAGGTGTTTGCAGGGAGAAGCGCACCACTCCTTCATTCTCATCGGATTCCACTGAGACGGAAAAACGATGAGGCCCCTCCGCCTGCAAGGAAATTTCGCGGGCTACTTCGGGGGGAACGTCGCGCTCCACATGAAAACCCCTTCTGGCCAACGCTCTACGAATCTGCCTCATGGCTGCCGCCTGAGATTCCGGCGACACCTCCGTGCGACCATAATAGCTCATAGAAAATCGACCATCTTCAGCCAGTTCGTACCGCTCTCCCACACACCGGTAGAAGAATAGATTATCGAACCCGGGTGAAATTTTGCCGCCGTGGGAGACAACCGCTGACTCAATGACATCTTCAGCCAAGGCCCGGGCTTCACTCTTTCCCATCCGAGGGAGAGGATCGTTGACCCTTTCACTGTCCACGACGCAGCCACACGAGAAAGCAGCAACCAGGAAACTTGCACTCCCCCAACGCACCCTTGCAAGCGCACGATTCACACGCATCGCCATCTACTCCCCAATGATGGGCGCATGACCGTCGGCTCCTGGCCTGACCTGTTTCTCCGTGTAGTATTCGCGTCCTTTCACCTCTCTTCCCGCGATAATGCGGCCCTGGTTTCTCAGACCCGAGCCACCGTCATCCCAATAGCTGCTGTGTCCACCATCGCCCACATCAACAGGCTGTGCCCCAAAGCCCTCCTTGGCGGGGTTCGGCCCCAGCGTAAGCCCACTTGCCGCGCGGATTACCGGGTCCTCCGGGCTGGCGCCGACCCAAACATGTTCCGGATCGGTCTGAAGTTCTTCGACTCCACCGACAGCCATACCGGGGCTGCCCAAAGCGACGATGTCGTCAGCATCCAACCCGTCACCCTGGCCAGCAGCGGCGCCAACAGCGGTCGAGCCGTAGCTGTGGCCGATCACGGTAAGGTGATGAGAGCCCATTTCGTTGGCCGCTTTCATACCTGCCGAGAAATCTTGGAGATCGGCTACAGCCTCTCGGGCTCTTCCTTGTGTCGCCACGCTCGCGTTAACTTCTGGCGCATCGTATCCAAGCCATACCAACGTCGAAACCGTTTCGCCGTTGCGTGCTTCGGCCGTGGCAGCATCATGGAGTCGTGTCACCCGCTCCAACTGCCCCGGAAAGTTAGCCAGGTCCGCCCCCGTCCCAGGCACGTGCACCGCTGTGTGGTTGGCGCGGTCCGGGTTTCCCAGGGCGACGATTGCCTGGCCGTCTCCCTTCGGGGTGAAGGCCAACAGGTAGGGGCGCTTCGCGGGAGAGGCGTTGCTGCGGGTTGTCAGTTCGGAGTCGAGGGTGTCCAGGGAAGTGAGTTCTTGCTGCAGTTGCTTCTTGCGTTGCTCCCAGTCCAGCCAGTCCGGGTTCCGGTGCTGGGTCATTCCGGTTCCCCTGTTCGGCCGCGGTTCGTTGCCGAGGTGTTCTCGTAGCGCCAGGGAGTGGGCTGCTCTCTTCTGAGCCAACGCCGTCCGGTTGGCCTCGTCGCGGACGGCGGCGGGGAGGCCGTTCATGGTGCCGATGGTGGTGGGATGCAGGGAGGCGTAGTCGGATTTCTGTTGGGGCGTGAGGGAGTTCCACCAGGCGGCGTTCTCGTGGGGGGTGCCGTGGGCGGGTGGGGGGTTGGTTGAGGTCAGGTGGGTGGAGGCGGAGTGGCGGAGGGTTCGGGTGTCGTGGTGGGTGTCGGTCCAGTCCGACGGGGAGACGGTGAGGTCGTCGTCGGCGTGGAGGCGTTTCAGTTGTGGGGCCCACTTGTGGTCGGCCTCCGTGGCCTCCCGGAGGGCTCCGGCGATGCGGTGGGCGTGGGTCAGGGCCTGGGCGTGGTGGGGGTTGGGGTCGAGGGCGGCGGCTTGGGCGTGGACGGCTCGGGCCGTGGGGTCGGTGGTGGCCGAGACGGTGCCGCCGGGTGGAACGCGGTCGGGGGACTGGGGGTCGTGCCCGCCAGCGGGGTAGGCGACGGAGCCGTCGGCGCGTACGGAGAGGCCGTCGGAGGCGGCGTCTGCGGTGGCTGACTCGAGTTTCCTCCGGGCGGTGCGCAGGTCGGAGGCGAGGGCGCCGAGTGCGGTGCTGACGAGGCCGCACTCGACCTGCGCGTAGTGCAAGTTCTCGGCGAGGGACCGGAGTTGGCCCGCTGCCGCGGTGAGCGCCTCGCCCCGCAGGCCGCGTCGTATGGCGGCCGGGATCTGGGTGCCGACGGCGGCTCGGGCGGTGCTCGCCATGTCGCTGACGGCGCGGTAGCCGGCTGCGGCGTCCTCGAACTCGTCCAGGTTCAGGGCTTTCAGGGTCGTGTAGTCCACCGGGTCAGCCCTTCTCCGGGCTGCCGGGGGTGTCGCCGTAACGGGCGTCGAGGGAGGTGAAGGTGGTGGCTACCGCGGCGTCGTTGCCGTGGTGGACGGTGCCGGCGCGGTGGAGGCGGTGCTGAAGGGTGGAGCAGCGGGCTTCGACGGACGTGAGGTACCGCTCCCAGGAGCGGTGGAGGGCCCGCCAGGCGGGGCCGCTCTCGATGCCTTCGGCGGCGGGGCGGTGCTGCTCCAATTTCCGCAGGGCTGCGGCCACTTGGCGGCGATGGTGGCCGAGGTCCTCGGCCGCACGGCCCCAAGCGGACGGGCTGGAGCGGACCTGCGGGTGCCCGTCCGCCTCCCGGCCGCCCGAGAGCGCGGCTGCTCGCTCCGAGGCGTGCTGCTTGAGCTGCGCCCACTCTTCTCCGAACGCCACGTCTCCCCCGTACTCCGTCGACGGCTGCGGACGGAGCGGATACTAGGGCGCGCAGGCGGGGCCGGCGGGACGCTCTCGCACCCGCGTCCACCGTCGCGCACCGTGTGGCCGCGGGCGGTGCCCGCCCCGCGGGGCGGAGCGGGCACCTCGGGGTTCACCCGCGCGGGTAGAGCTGTTCGATCTCCTTGCCGAAGTCGCGGATGATCGCGGCGCGCTTCAGCTTCAGCGAGGGGGTCAGGTGGCCGCTCTCCTCGGTGAAGTCCTTGGGGAGGACGACGAACCGGCGGATCGACTCGGCGCGCGAGACGAGCTTGTTGGCCTCGTCGACGGCCTGTTGGAGGTTGCGCAGCAGGTCCTCGTCCTCGCAGAGCTCCTTCGTGGACAGGTGGCGCTTCTTGTGCATCTGCTGCCAGTGGGCGAGGCCGTCCGGCTCGAGGGTGAGGAGCGCGCCGATGTAGGGGCGGTTGTCGCCGACGACGAGGCACTGGCTGACGAGCGGGTGTGCGCGGAGCCAATCCTCCAGCGGGGCGGGGGCGAGGTTCTTTCCGCCCGAGGTGATGAGGAGGTCCTTCTTGCGTCCCGTGATGCTGAGGTACCCCTCGTCGTCGAGGGCGCCGAGGTCGCCGGTGGCGAACCAGCCCTCCTGGGTGCGGTCGGGGACGGCCGTACGGTTGCGGGCGTCCCAGTAGCCGCTGAAGACGTTGCGGCCCTTGAGGAGCACCTCGCCGTCGTCGCCGATGCGGACAGCGGTGCCGGGGAGGGGCCAACCGACCGTGCCGAGGCGGGGCTTGAGCGGCGGGGTGGTGGTGGCAGCCGCGGTGGTCTCGGTGAGGCCGTAGCCCTCGTAGACGGTGACGCCCGCGCCCTCGAAGAACGCGCCGAGGCGGCGGCCGAGCGGCGAGCCGCCGCAGATGACGTACCGGCAGCGGCC
>NZ_AJTQ01000260.1 GCF_000262345.1 Streptomyces xiaopingdaonensis
CGCGTATGCGGCGGTAGATGAGCAGGTCGTAGAGGGCGCGGCCGGCCTTGAGGCCGGCGCTCGGCCCGTTGCCGCGGCCGTGCTCCTGCTCCTCGACGGCCTGCCCGTACCGCTGGGCGATGCGCGCGCCGCGGTCGAAGGAGCTGGCGCGGCCCATCTTCTCCGCGGTGGCGCGGCCGGTGTTGTAGACCTTCTCCAGTACGTAGGGGATGCCGAGGAGGAAGGTGGGGCGGAACCCCGCGAGGTCGGCGAGGAGGTCGTCGGTCCTGATGCTCGGGGCGTGGCCCAGCTTCACGCGGGCGCGGAGGCAGCCGACGGCGACCATGCGGCCGAAGACGTGCGAGAGCGGCAGGAAGAGGAGCGTCGAGGCCGGGTCCTTGCTGACGGACTTGAAGACGGGGTGGAGGAGTTCGATGGCGTTGTCCACCTCGGCGAAGAAGTTGCCGTGGGTGAGGACGCAGCCCTTGGGGCTCCCCGTGGTGCCCGAGGTGTAGATGAGGGTGGCGATGTGCTCGGGCGCGAGCTGCTCCCGCCGCTCGTCGACGGCCGCGTCGGGGAGGTCCCGGCCCGCGTCGGCGACGAGTCCGACGGCGCCGGTGTCGATCTGCCAGAGGTGTTCGAGGACGGGCAGGTTCCCGCGCTCGGCGCTGAGCATCCGCGCCTGGTCGACGTCTTCGACGAAGGCGGCCCGTACGCCGGCGTCCTGGAGGATGTGGCGCGCCTGGGAGGCGGAGGAGGTCGGGTAGACGGGGACGGTGATGAGTCCGGCGGCCCAGGCGGCGAAGTCGACGAGCGTCCATTCGTAGGTCGTCCGCGACATGATCGCGAGGCGGTCGCCGGGGGCGAGGCCGTGGGCGACGAGGCCCTTGGCGAGGGAGCGGATCTGGCCTGCGAAGTCCTGGGCCGTCACGTCGTACCAACTGCCGTCCTCCGCCTTGCGGCTGAGGACCTCCTCGTGCGGCGCCTCGACCGCGTTGGTGAACGGGATGTCGGCGAGCGAGCCGCTGGTGACGCCCGGCGCGAAGGCCGGTACGTACGCCTCCCTTACGGTGTCCCCGTCGCGGGCGAGCTGGGGTTCGACGAGGGTGGGACGCGGGTTCTGCGTGCTGGTCGCTGCACTCTGCTGGGTGGACATCGCGGCTCCTACAGGTCGGTACACCCGCCGTCGGGCTCCGGACGGGCGGTCTGGCCGGCGCTCCGCCCGCTCGGCGTGCGGCTCGCCGTTTCTGTGGCGCAGATCCGTACGGTGCGTACGGCCCGGTCGTGCTGCGGAGCCCGAACCCCCTTGCGGCCGAAGGGGGTTCGGGCGCTGTGTCAGGCGCGCTCCAGGATCGCCGTCACCCCTTGTCCTCCGGCGGCGCAGATCGAGACGAGTCCGAGAGCACCGGGTTCGGCTCCCTCGCGTTCGGCGAGGAGTTTGGCGAGGGTCGCCGTGATCCGTGCGCCGGTCGCCGCGAACGGGTGGCCGGTGGCGAGGGACGAGCCCGCGACGTTGAGCCGGTCCGGGTCGACGGGCGCGAGGCCCCGCTTCTCCCAGGCGGCGGTGGTGGCGAGCACCTGGGAGGCGAACGCCTCGTGGATCTCGACGAGTGCGAAGTCCTCCATGCCGAGACCGGTCCGCTCCAGCATCCTCGGGACCGCGTGGGCGGGGGCCATGAGGAGCCCGTCTGAGTCGGCGTCGGTGCGCCCGTCGAAGGAGACGGCGCCGGTCTCGTACGCGGTGAGGTAGGCGAGCGGGCGGAGGCCGCGGCGCTCGGCCCACTCCTCGTCGGCGAGGAGGACGGTGGCGGCGCCGTCGGTGAGCGGGGTGGAGTTGCCCGCGGTCATCGTCGGTTCGCCGGCGGGGCCTTCGGGGTCGTCGGTGCCGAAGACGGAGCTGAGCCGGGCGAGTTTCTCGACGGAGCTGCCGGGGCGCAGGTTCTGGTCCCTGGCGAGGCCGTTGAAGGGGACGACGAGGTCGTGGAGGAAGCCGCTGTCGTAGGCGGTGGCGAGCTTCCGGTGGCTGGCGGCGGCGAGTTCGTCCTGTGCCTCGCGGGTGATCCCCCACTCCTTGGCGGTGCGCGCCGCGTGGTCGCCCATGGAGAGGCCGGTGCGCGGTTCGGCGTTGCGCGGGATCTCGGGGACGAGGTGGCGCGGCCTGACCTTGGCGAGGAGCCCGGCGCGCTCCTTGGCGGACTTGGCGCGGCGTACGCCGAGGAGCAGGCGCCGGAGCGCGTCGTTGATGCCGAGCGGGGCGTCGCTCGCGGTGTCGGCGCCGCCGGCGACCGCGGAGTCGGTCTGCCCGAGCGCGATCTTGTTGGCCGCGGCGATGACGGCCTGCATACCGGTGCCGCACGCCTGCTGGATGTCGTACGCGGGGGTGCGCGGGTCGAGCCGGGAGGCGAGGACGGTCTCTCGCGCGAGGTTGAAGTCCCGGCTGTGCTTGAGTACGGCGCCGGCGACGAACTCGCCCACGGCGCCGGGCTCCTGGAGGGCGTACCGCTCGACGAGGCCGTCGAGCGCCGCGGTGAGCAGCTCCTGGTTCGAGCAGGCCGCGTACGGACCGTCGGCCCTCGCGAAGGGGATGCGGCTGCCGCCGAGGACCGCGACGCGGCGCGGCGGCTGCGCTCTCATGAGGCCGTTGGAACTCATCCTCGACCAAACTCCTGACCTGAAAGTAACCTTACTCGGAAGTAAATTTACGCGAGACAGAGGAGTTGGGGAATGGCCGATCGCTACCTTCATTGGACCAACACAGGGCCCGGCCGATTCCTCTCCCGACGCCTGGGCCTCCCCCGTCCCGTCCCGCTGCACCGCTGGTCCGCGGAGCGGCCGACGCTGGAAGGGGGCCCGCTGCTGCACCTGACCCCCGTGCAATCAGCCGTCGGGGAAGAGGAGTTGGCAGCCGCGCTCGACGGTTGCGGTCTGCCCGTCCGCTCCGCGCAGGAGCCGGGCGAGCGGTACGCCGCCGTCGTGGTCGACGCTACGGGTATCCGTACGCCCGCGGAACTCACCGGCGTGCACCGGGCGCTCCACGCCGTCGGGCGGCGTGTCGCCGAGTGCGGCAGATACGTCGTACTCGGCGCCGAGCCCGAGGCGGCCGACCACCACCAGGCCGCGGCGCAGCAAGCGTTGGAAGGGTTCACGCGCTCGCTCGGCAAGGAGACGGGCGGGGGGCGCACCGCGCAACTGGTCCGACTCGCCCCCGGCACCCGTGCGGGGGACGCCGCGAGCACGCTGCGGTTCCTGCTCTCGCCGAAGTCGGCCTACGTCAGCGGGCAGGTGATCCGGATCGGTCCGCCGGCCCGCGACGGTGTCCAGGAGGCCGACGCGGCACGCCCGCTCGCCGGCAGTACGGCGCTGGTGACCGGCTCCGCGCGGGGCATCGGAGAGGCCGTCGCCGAGACGCTGGCGCGCGACGGGGCCGAGGTGCTCTGCCTCGACGTGCCGCAGGCGCAGGAGCGGCTGGAGGCCGTGGCCGCGCGCCTCGGCGGGCGCGCGGTGACGCTCGACATGACGTCGCAGGACGCGGGCAAGCAGCTCGCCGCCGCGCTGCCGCGGGCCGGGCTCGACGTGCTCGTCCACAACGCCGGCATCACGCGCGACCGCCGGCTCGTCAACATGGCGGAGGACCGCTGGAGTCCGGTCCTCGACGTCAACCTCGACAGCGTCCTGCGCACCACGGACCACCTGCTCAAGGAGGGCGCGCTGCGCAGCGGCACCGGGCGGGTCGTCGCCACGGCCTCGATCGCGGGCATCGCGGGGAACGTCGGGCAGACCAACTACGCGGCGAGCAAGGCGGGCGTCATCGGCTTCGTCCGCTCGCTCGCGCCGCGCGCCGCCGAGGAGCACGGGGTGACGGTGAACGCGGTCGCGCCCGGGTTCATCGAGACGAGGATGACGGCGGCCGTGCCGCTCTTCGTCCGGGAGGCCGGGCGGCGGATGAGCTCGCACAAGCAGGGCGGACTCCCCGTCGACGTCGCAGAGACGACCGCCTGGTACGCGCACCCGGCCTCCGGCGGGGTCAACGGCCAGGTGGTCCGGGTCTGCGGCCAGAGCCTGCTGGGGGCGTGATGCGAGCGACCGACGGCGTCGAACGCCTCGATACGGCACCGAAGTTGACGCCGCTCCTGCTCGGCGGCGCGCTGCGGGCGCCGCGGAAGCGCGGACCCTTCGAGGCGGCCCGCCTGCCCGCGCGCCGCCTCGAACTCGGGGGCGCACGGGCGGGTTCCGCGGCTCTGCGCCGGTACGCGGAGGTCTGCGGGTTCCCTGCGGGCGCCGAGGTGCTGCCTCCGACGTACCCGCACCTCCTCGGATTCCCGCTCCAGATGCGGCTCATGTCCGCGGCCGATTTCCCCTTCCCGCTGCCCGGACTGGTGCACACCGGCATCGAGGTGCACCAGCACGCACGTCTCACGGCCGGGGACGCACTCGACGTCGCGGCGTGGGCGGAGGGTCCCGAACCGCACCGCAGGGGAAGCGTCTTCACCATGGCGACCGAGGCGCGCCGCGGCGGCGAGGTGGTCTGGGAGTCGCGCAGCCGGTACCTGTGCAGGCACCGCACAGCGGCGGCGGGAGAGCGGGGCGAGCGGGAACCGGACGAGGAGCTTCCCGTACGCGCCGAATGGCGGCTCGGCGGCGACCTCGGGAGGCGCTACGGCGCCGCCTCGGGCGACCGCAACCCCATCCACCTGAGCGCCCCGACGGCGAAGCTCTTCGGCTTCCCGCGGGCGATCGCGCACGGCATGTGGAGCTTCGCGCGGTGCCTCGCGGGCAGCGAAGTGCAGCAGGCGTGGGCGCGCGGCGAGGCCGGCGAACACCTCGACGCCGGCGCCGAGTTCAAGGCCCCCGTGCTGCTCCCCACGACGGTGCGGTTCGCCGAGAGGGAGGCCGGGACGAACACGGCCGCGCTCACGCTGCGGGGCGCCGAGGACGGTCGGCTGCACCTCAGCGGGTCGGTCTCCAGCGCTCGCCCTTCACCAGCGCCCCCAGGCCCGTCCAACTGAAGTTCATCAGCACGGCGGCGGTCTCCTTCGCCGAAGGCCGGTCCCCCTGGCGGGAGTTGGACCAGCCGGCGAGGGACTCCGCCGCGCCGACGAGGGCGTGTGCCAGGCCGGAGACCTCGCGGTCGGCCAACTCCTCGTCGCACCCCGCGTCCTGGGCCGCCTGACCGAGCAACTCCGTGACGAGGTCGGTGAGTCGGGTACGGAGGGAGGCGACCATGGAGGCGAACGGCTCCCCCTGGGTACGCGCGCGGGAGAGCACGGCCCAGCCGTCCGGGTGCGCCGAGGTGTGCGCGAAGAAGGCGCGCAGGCCGTTCCAGAGCTGCTGGTCGGCGGAACCCGAGACGCCGGCGCCCAACCGTACGGCCTCGTGGAGGGAGTCGCCCTCGCGTCTGATGCAGGAGGAGAAGAGCTCCTCCTTCGACTTCAGGTAGAGGTAGACGAGCGGCTTGGAGACGCCGGCGGCCTCGGCGATGTCGTCCATCGAGGCGGCCTGGTACCCGTGGCGTGCGAAGCCCGCGACGGCCGCGTCGAGCATCTGCTGCTCGCGCACCGCCCTCGGCATGCGCTTCTGGCCGCCGCGCCGCTCGGCCCTGCCGTTCCCCGTGGTCACTTCGCCTCCGCTCCTGCTGTCCCGGAAAGCGTACGCGCCACGGGGGCGGCATGGTGCGGCCCGGCGAGCGGCGCATCAACTCGCCTGCCGCGTACGGGCGTTCGCCGGTGTGCGGACCGCCCTGCGGGGGCAGGCGGCGGGACAGACGCCACGCTACGAGGGAGGTCCCGTGCTCGGCCCGCAGAACAGCCACTGGGTACGTACCCGCACCGAGGAGGGGAGGGCCGCCTTCCTGGCGGAGCAGAAGGCGGAGGAGGAGCGTGCCCTCCACCCCGGCGCGGGTGCCGTGGTGGCCCTCGCGCTCGGGGTGGGGGTGCTCGTCGTCGGGGTGGTGTGGGTGCTGCTGTGAGCGCCGGTGCGGGCGGCGCGCGCCACCCGCACCGTGCGCCCTACGACGCCGAACCGCCCGAAGGGACGGGCTCCTTGGGCCGCGCCTCGGTCTCCGGCGGCTCGGCCGCGTCGAGGTCGTCGAGGCTGAAGCTGGTGGCGTCGCGGAAGGCCGCCACGTCGAGGATCTTCTCCCGCGACGAGACGAGCACGGGGACCACCGCCTGTCCTGCGACGTTGGTGGCCGTGCGCATCATGTCGAGGATTGGGTCGATCGCGAGCAGCAGGCCGACGCCCTCCAGCGGGAGGCCGAGCGTGGAGAGGGTGAGTGTGAGCATCACGGTCGCGCCGGTGAGGCCGGCCGTCGCGGCGGAGCCGATCACCGAGACGACGACGATGAGCAGGTACTCCTTGATGCCCATGTCGATGCCGTAGAACTGCGCGATGAAGATGGCGGCGATCGCCGGGTAGATCGAGGCGCAGCCGTCCATCTTCGTCGTCGAGCCGAACGGCACGGCGAACGAGGCGTACTCGCGCGGCACGCCGAGGCGTTCGGTCACCTTCTGGGTGACCGGCATCGTGCCGACCGAGGAGCGGGAGACGAAGCCGAGCTGGATTGCCGGCCAGGCGCCGCGGAAGAACTGGATCGGGTTGACCTTGCCGACCGTCGCCAGGAGCAGCGGGTAGACGCCGAAGAGGATCAGCGCGCAGCCGATGTAGACGTCGGCCGTGAAGGTGGCGTAGTCCCCGATGAGGTCCCAGCCGTAGTCCTTCACGGCGGTGCCGATGAGGCCGACGGTGCCGAACGGTGCGAGCCGGATCACCCACCACAGCGCCTTCTGCAGCAGCTCCAGCGCGGACTGGCCGAAGGAGAGCAGCGGTGCGGCGCGCTCGCCGAGCTTCAGCGCGGCGATACCGACCACCGCGGCCATGAAGACGATCTGGAGGACCTGGAGTTCGGTGAAGGGCGTGATGACGTCCGTCGGCACGATGCCGGTGAGGAAGTCGAGCCAGGACCCCGCGTCCTCGGGCTTCGCCGCGTCGGCGGCGGAGGCGCCCGAGCCGGAGCCGGGGTTGGTGACGAGCCCGATCACGAGGCCGATGGCGACGGCGATGAGCGAGGTCGCCATGAACCACAGCAGCGTGCGGGTGGCGAGGCGCGCCGCGTTGTGGACGTTGCGCAGGTTGGTGATGGAGATGGCGATGGCGAAGAAGACCAGCGGTGCCACGGCCAGCTTCAGAAGCTGGACGAAGATTTCACCGATCTTGTCGAGCGTGGTGCCGAGCCAGGAGACGTCAAAACTCCGGGCGGCCCAGCCCAGGACGACGCCGAGGACGAGGCCGAGCAGGATCTGCGCCCAGAACGGGACTCTGGGTATCCGTGAGCGCGTGGGTGCGGAGGTATCGGCAGAGGACACGGAAGGCTCCGGGGAAGCTTCGAAGGGTGGGATGGGCTTCCGGGCGCGTCCGTTGGCGGCGCGGCCCGAGCGATCGTCCGGAGACCTGCCCGGCGGGCGGGGAGCGGGAGGGCGTGCAAGGTGTCGACGCCATGACCGGAGGCTAGCCCCGGTGTGCCGCTCCGCGACAGACGGGCGCGGGGCCGGTTGCGGCCCGGGCCTCGCGGCGAGAAGACCTCAGCGACAGTAGGCGGAGAGGCAGCGACACAGATCGACGTGCAGCCGCGCGACGAGCAGGGGGCTCGTCGGCTCGGAGGTGCTCGCTGCCGTCGTCATGACGGACACGCTAGCACCGACGCGTGCGCCGCGCGCCGGGCGAGCTGGGCGGTTCGGCCCAACACCGCTGCCACGTCGAGGAGTTGGGCCGGGACGGTGCGGCCGGAGTGGCCGGCCTCACAGCGGCGGCGGGAACCCGCCGGCGTCAGGCGACGCCGTCCTCCTGGCTCTGGTTGGCGGCGAGCTTGCCCTTCGCCTTGGTGACGCCGTCGTGGACCTGCGCCGACATGGCGTCCCGCTGCCTGCGCAGCAGCACGAAGCTGAGCGGCGCCGAGACGACGAGGGCGAGCAGCACCACCCAGAGCGGGTTGGCGTCGCCTATGGCGGAGGGGAAGACCCCGAACTGCACCAGCAGGCTGATGACGAGGAAGCAGCCGACGAAGATCCCCAGCCGCATCAGGGTGTAGCGGAGGGTCGCGTGCGAAGTGGTGCTGCTCACGGTCTGTCTCTCCCTGCTTCGCGGAGTACTGCAGTTGACTCGGCGGAGCCCGAACCCCCGGTGAGCCCTCGCCACATGGTGACGTCGTCCCGGAAGTCCCCGTCCGCCACCTTGATCGCGCCGGGCACCCGGCCCACCTCCTCGTAGCCGCAGGAGGCGTAGAACCGCTCCAGCCCCGAACCGCTGCGCAGGGTGAGGCGTATCCCCTCGATGCCGTCCATCCCCCGGGCCGCCTCCTCGGCTGCTGCGAGCAGCCGCCGACCGGTCCCGCGGCCCTGTGCGGACGGGTGCACCATCACGGTGTAGAGCCATACCCAGTGTCGCATCAGGCGGTGTGTGTTGAAGGTGAAGAATGCCGTTCCGCGGACGTGACCCTCGTCATCGAGGCCGACGAGGAGCCGGGTGCGGCTCTCGGCCATCGCCCGCAGGTGGCTCAGGAGTTCGGGCCGCACGTCCTCGGGGGTGACCGGTGGCACGAAGCCGACCGAACCGCCCGCGTTGACGACGTCGGCCCACAGGCGCAGCACCTCGTCCCGCAGCTGCTCCGTGACGGGCGGGTCGAGGACGAACGCGCCCGCGGCAGGGGCTTCGGTCAGCGACACGGCACGCTCACACGCGCATCGGCTGCGGGCTCTCGCGGCGGTCCGGGTCGAGCCCCGGGTGCTCGCGCAGGACACCGAAGCCGGCGTCGCGCTCCACCGGGCGGAAACCGGCGTCGCGGACCAGTTCGACCAGCTCCTCGCGGGTCAGCTCCTCCGGGCCCGCCGCCTCCTCGACGGGCTCGCCCGCCACCTCGTCGGCACCGTGGTTGAGGGCGAGTTGCGCGGTGAAGAGGCCGTGCGACTCCCAGCCGACCCGGAGGTGCGGCACGTTGTCGACGAGGAGCCGCGCGACGGCGAAGACCTTCAGCGCCGCGGCGCCGGTCGCCGGGTGGTTGTCGGGCCCCTCATAGCGGAGGGGAGCGAGGAGCGTGAACCCGCCGGTGGAGTCCTGGAGCCGGCGGAGGCCGAGCAGCCGGTCGACGAGCTGTTCGCTGCTCTCGCCGTGCCCGTAGGCGAGGGTCGCCTCGGTGCCGAGGCCGGCCGCGTGTGCGGCGCCGTGCACCTCGGCGAGGTCGGGCGCGTCCGGAGCGTCGAAGAGCGGCAGGCCCTCGCCTGCGAGCGAGGTGACACCCGCCGACCGCAGCGCGGCGAGGAACTCGGCGGGCCGCGCGAGACCGCGCAGTTGCGAGGCGCTGCACGCCGCCAGCGACGTGCCCGCCGCCAGCTCAGCGGCGACCGCGCGGAGCCGCTCGGGCACTGCGGCCCAACCGGCCTCTCCGGCCACCGACTCGACGCCGGTGACGACGACCTCCGTCGCGCCGGCCGACGCGATCTCCCGCGCCGCAGCCGCCGGTTCGGGCCCCGTGAGGTCGAGGCGGCGGGTGACGGCGAGGTACCCGACGTCGCCCACCGCGGCGAGGCGGGCCGCGTGCGCGAGGCCGCCGAGCCAGGCGAGGTCGTCGGAGGAGAGGAGCGCGACGCCGTCCTCGCGCGAGAGCCTCGCCCCCGAACGCGCCTTCTCCTCCAGCTCGCCGCGGAGCTCCGCGTCCATGCCTCGCACCCTCCTCGATCCGTGCACGTACCCCGGCGAGCCTACGCCACGGCACCGGCGCGGCCGCGGGGCGGTGGCTTCCGCCGTCAGTCGTCGGGGAGTTCGCCGACGCGGTTCTCCCACTTGGTGGAGAGGACGATCGTCGTCCGTGTGCGTGAGACGCCCTTCGTCCCCGAGAGGCGGCGGACCGTGCGCTCGACGCCGTCGACGTCCCTGGCGCGGATCTTCAACATGTAGGAGTCGTCGCCCGCGATGAACCAGCAATCCTCGATCTCCTGAAGGGATCGGAGCCGTCCCGCCACCTCCTCGTGGTCGGTGGCGTCGGAGAGCTGGACGCCGACGAGCGCGGTGACGCCGAGCCCGAGCGAGGGCGCGTCGACCGTCGCGCGGTAGCCCGTGATCACGCCCGCGGTCTCCAGCCGGTTGATGCGGTCCGTCACGCTGGGGCCCGAGAGGCCGACGAGCCGGCCGAGCTCGGCGTAGGAGGCCCTGCCGTTCTCCCGCAGCGCCTGGATGAGTTGCCTGTCCACCGCGTCCATGGCTGCCGTCGCCTCCCGTTGGTCGATGTCGGGTCACCGGCGTTCCCCGGTGAAGAATCTAAGCCATCGCCCGTGCGCGCCTGCCCGCGGCCGGTCCGGCAGGTGTTCAGGCAGCCCCCTCCCGGCGGTGCGCCGGGAGGACGAGGCGGAAGGTGCTGCCGCCTCCCGGCACCGTGTCGAGTTCGACGCGGCCGCCGTGGCTCTCCGCGACGACGGAGGCGATGGCCAGGCCGAGGCCGCTGCCGCCCTGGTCGCGGTAGCGGGACACGTCGGTTCGGTAGAAGCGCTCGAAGACACGTGAGGCGTCCTCCTCGGCCAACCCCGGCCCCTCGTCGGCGACTTCGACCACGCAGATGTGCTCCCCACTCCGCAGCGGCGGGGACCCGGCGGTCCGTCCCGTGCGCTCGCAGCCTCCGGCCGAAGGGCCGGCCAGGGCCGTCCCGACCCGCACGGTGACGGGCGTGCCGGCCGTCGCGTGGGTGAGCGCGTTGGTGAGCAGGTTGCCGACGACCTGGCGCAGGCGGTGCGGGTCCCCCAGCGCCTCGACCTTCTCGAAAGCCTCGCCCTCGGCCTGCCCGGCTCCCGGTCCCCGCAGCGGCTCCAGGTGGACGGCGCGGTCCGGGCAGCTCACGGCAGCCGCTGCCACCGCGTCGGCTGCCGCGGAGAGCAGGTCCACCGGGTCGTGGCCGTAGGAAGGCTCACGGCCGAGCTTGGCGAGCAGTACCAGATCGTCGATGAGTACGTTCATGCGTTCCGCGTTCTGCGCTATGAGACGCTGCGCCTCCTGCTGCTCCTCGGCCGTCAACTCCTCCGAGCGCGAGGTGAGTTCGGCGAAGCCCTGGATGGAGGTGAGCGGGGTGCGCAGCTCGTGCCCCGCGTCGGCGACGAAGCGGCGCAGCCGCTCCTTGGACTCCGCGCTCTGGCGCAGCGCTTCCCGGAGGCGCTCCAGCATGGTGTTGAGGACGCTTCCCAGGTAGCCGATCTCCGTACGCGGGTCGGTGTCGGAGAGGCTCAGCCAGAGGTCTCCCGCGGCGATCCGCTGGGCCGTGCGCTCCGTGCGCGTCAACGGGCGCAGGGCGACGCGCACGACGCCGTGCCCGAGCACCACCAGGCCCCCGACGGTGACGGCCAGGAGCCCGAGGTCGAGCCAGAGCAGCTCGGAGGTGGCGCCCTCGACGGTCGCGAGCGGCAGGCCGACCACGGCCTGCACGCCGCCGGGGCCCGCCACTCGCAGCACCCGCCAGTTGCCGCCGCCGGAGTCGGCGGGGACGGTCGCGAGGCCGCCCTCCGAGGTGTCGAGCTCCTCGGCGCGCAGCGGCAACTCCGGGCCCGCGCCGCCCTCTTGGCCGAGCGCTTCGTCCCGGAGTCCTCCCGACGCGTCGTAGAAGCGGACCTGGAAGTCCGTCGGCAGCATGTCGGCGTCCCTGACGTGCTCGGGGAAGCCGTCCGGGCTGACGGCGTCGCGGTAGGCGCGCTGCGGGAGGTGGAAGTCGCGGAGCTGCTGGTCGACCCTGTCCCTCAGCCAGGAGTCGAGGACCGTGTACCCGACCGCCTGGGAAGCGAGGACGGCGACGGTGGCGAGCAGCGTGGCACCGAGGACGAGGCGCAGCCGGAGGGACTTCGGGCGAGGGAGGTGCATCAGCTCCCCGTTCCGGGGTTCCCCGGCTGCTCGCGCGGCAGTCGCAGGCAGTACCCGACGCCGCGCACCGTGTGGATCAGCGGAGGGTCGAAGCGGTCGATCTTGCGCCGCAGGTACTTCACGTACGTGTCGACGATCCTGGAGTCGCCGGCGAAGTCGTGGTGCCAGACCTCCTGGAGGATCTCCGTCTTGCCGAGTACCTGGTTGGCGCGGCCCAACAGGCAGGCGAGCAGCCGGAACTCGGTCGGTGAGAGCCGGATGTACTCGCCCGCGCGGTGCACTTCGTGGGCCGCCGTGTCCAGCTCCAGGTCGGCGAAGCGCCGCACGGGGTCCGGCCTCCCCTGCTCCGTACCGCCCGTGCGCCGCAGGACGGCCCTGACCCGCAGCAGTACCTCCTCCACGTGGAAGGGCTTGGTGACGTAGTCGTCGCCGCCCGAGCTGAGGCCCGCGATCCGGTCGCCGACCTCCGTGAGCGCGGTGAGGAAGACGACGGGTGTATAGACGCCCGTCGCCCTCAACTGCCGCGTCACGGCGAAGCCGTCGAGGTCGGGGAGCATCACGTCGAGGATGATCAGGTCCGGGCCGAGGCGCTCGATCTCCCGCAGCGCCGATCCGCCCGTCTCGGCGGAGCACACCTCGTAGCCGCCCACGCGCAGCGCCGAGGTGAGCAGAGCCCTGATGCTCTGGTCGTCCTCGACGACGAGAACCGTGTGCCGGGCGGGCGGGAGGTGGTCTGGCTCGGACATGGGGCTCCGATCTGTGGCGGTGTTCGGTCGCCGGCAGGGCATACGCGCGCCCGCGGGCCGCCGACGGCGGCCCGCGGGAGAGGAGTTGCTCAGCCTGCTGCCTCTTCGTCCTGGGAGAGAGCCTCGGCGCGCTGGGTGAGCGTCCGGCGGAGCTTCTTCACCTCGGCGTCCAACTTGTCGCCCGCGCCTGCCTTCTTCGCCTGGTCGCTGAGGTCCTCCAGCGCTTCGCGGGCCTCGCCCGACTCGTAGAACCGCCGGTACAGCTCGCGGTAGGCCGACTTGTAGTCGGAGTCGAAGGCATCCGAAGCGAGGAACTTCTCCTTGAGGACGTGGCCGCCCCTCTTGCCGGGGCCGCCGCCGCTTCCTCCTCCGGGAGCTGTGCTGGGCATACCTTCGGGCAGCCCCTCGGGCGGTCCGTCGGGCATGCCCGCGGGGGCTTCGCCGTCCTTTCCGCCGGGCTGCGTGCCGCCCGTGCCGGTGTCGTCGTCGGGGCCGGTCTCCGCGTCGCCGCTGAAGGTGAGGTTGAAGTCCCAGCCGAGGACGCTGAACTTCTTGGTGTCCAGGTCGTACCAGAGGAGGTAGTTGTTGCCCGGACCCGCCATGTCGTCGAAGTTGAGCAGGAGGTTCTGCGTCGCGACGTACTTGGCGAACGAGTCGACATCGACGTGGTCGCCCAGCTCCTCCTCGAACTCCTTGTCCGACGCCCGGTCCGCCCACTTGATCAGCTTCATCACGGGTTCGAGGTCCTGGCTTCCCTTCTTGTTGAGCTGGTTGAAGGACTCCTCGTAGTCGGTCGGGTCGTCGCCCTTGTACTCGAAGCTGCCTCCCGCGCGCGCTTTGTAGAGCACGCCGTTGCCGTCGACGGCCGTATCGGCGTAGTCCTTGCTCGGGTTCTCCACCATCAACCTGGTGACCTCGGGGCGGTCGTTGACCTCGACGGAGGCGAAACCGGCGCGCTCCGCCGTCTGCCCGGAGTCCCGCATGAGGGAGAGGGAGAGCGCCTCGTTCATGGGGACCTGCTCGTCCGCGCCGGGACGCAGGGAGATCTGCCGGTGGCCCTGGTAGGCGCGGCCCTCCAGGTACTGGTCGACCTGGATCAGCCAGGGCAGCTCCTCGGGCTTGTCCGCCGACAGGTCGTAGGCGACCATGCCGCCGCCCTTTCCGCCGGGCTGCCGGCCGCCGCCCTGCCGGCCACCGGTCTGCTGGTTGCCCTGCTGCTGCCCGCCGCCCTTCCGGTCGCCGCCCTGGCCGCCGTCCTTGCCGTCGTTGCGGAGGGACATCAGTGTGGAGTTCCCCTTGAGGCGGATGCCGACGCTTTCGAGGAAGGTGCCGTCGATGGTCAGATCGGCCTCGATGAAGTCCTTGCTGCCCTCGTCCTTGAACTCCTTCATCATCTTGTCGAAGTCGGTCCGGCTGTACTGAAGTTGGATCGAGTGCGGGACGGAGTCGTCGTAGAGGCCGACGGAGCCCTCGATGTTCTCGGTGATCCGGTCGGCTTCCTGGACGGAGGCGCTGGTGACGTACGGCGAGATGCGCGCGTCCCCGAAGAAGGCGACGAGCAGCAGGAGTCCGGCGCACAGCGCAGCGGCGGGCTTCCAGTGGTGCCGCAGCCGTACGGGTATCCGGTGCTTCAGGCGCCTCGGCCCTGGTGCCGGGGTTGGAGTACTCATCACAGGTCGGTCTGGTCGTATCCGGTCAGTACCGTCACCCGCTGGCCCGAGGTGCGCTCCTGCAGAGCCGAGACGAGGTCGCTGGGCTCCGCACCCTTCTTCATGCGCACCGTGTAGAAGACTTCGGTGAGTGCGCCGCCCCGGATGGTCTCGGTACTGACGAGTTCGTACTCGGTGGTGTACTTGATCAGCACATCGCTGATGGCCGGGGTATGGTCACCGCCCGCCGGGATCTGGACCTTGACCACCTGGCGCTGCACGTTGAGCTGGAACCAGTTGAACTTGTGCATGACGATGATGATCAGGCAGATCGCGACAGCCGCCACGGCGGCGAGTACGTAGAAGCGGGCACCGCAGGCCATGCCTATGCCCATCGTCAGGAAGACGAACCCGACGTCCCTGGTCTCCTTGATGGCGTTCCGGAAACGCACGACGGACAGGGCTCCGACGAGCGAGAACGCGCGCGCGAGGTTGGAGCCCACGACGAGCATGATCAAGGCGACGATCATGCCGACGATGACGAGCGTCTGCACGTACGACTGGCTGTACGAGACGTTGCGGTGCGTGCCCCGGTAGACGTAGCCGATCATGGTGCTGAGGACGAAGGACAGCCCCATGGCCGCCACGACGTCCAGGACACTGAAGGTGCCGCTGAGTTCCTGCAGGTCGAAGTTCACTGTGCTCGTGCCTCCGTGGGCGGTGTGACGGGCTGCTTGTCCAGCCGTGTTCTCTCGGTCGCGGGCACGGGGAAGTCGGCTTCCCTGACGTGGAAGACGGAGCGCGGCGCGAGCCCGTGCGCCTCGATGCTCTGCACGTACTTGGAGACCCGGACGAGGTCGAGGTTCCGCTTGGCCGCCAGGTCGGTGATCCAGTACGGGGTGCGCTCGTCGACCTTGACCTCCATCACCGCCAGGTGCGGCGGGATGGTGAAGCGGTTCTCCGCATGCGGGGTGCCGAGGTGGAAGTCGCGGTCCCTGCCGCGTACGCGCCGGTCGAGGGTGACGCGCAGGCCGGTGTCGATGTCGCGGCCGACCAGGGCCTCGCGCTGGTAGCCGGTGATCGCGGTGGGACGCAGATCGAGGCGGACGATCAGCTCCAGGACCTCCTGGACGAAGGCCGCCTCCTCCGGCGAGTGCTCGATCAGCTCCCGTCCGTCGCAGAGCCTCCGGGCCGCCTCGTACGGCAGGGTCATCCGCCGCTTCTGGGTGACCCGGTTGACGCGCTGCTTGATCTCGACGCAGACCGGCGCGCTGTCGTCGACGCCCGCCAGGTCGCCGTAGTGCCGGATGCGCAGCTTCCGGCGGAACTTCAGACCTTCGATCTTCTCCCAGTAGAACCGCAGTCGGGGTGTGTCGTAGTACAGGCTCCACACCCCGTACCCGCCGGGCGGGCTGTTGCGGTCGACGTCCATGCGCTCGGCGAGTTCGTCGCGGATCTCGGAGGCGCGCTCGACCGGCACGAGGTACTTCAGCTCGAACCTGTTGAACGCGTGCAGGCGGCTGGCGACTTCCGGAGCGGGCTCCTCGGCCTCCCCGCCGGACCGAGCGCCCTCCGGCACGTCGGCCGGCTCGCCGGACTCGGACCGCCGCAGCCCGCCGGGGGTGCGTCGCCACCACATACGTCTCCTCTCACCGCGTTCGGCCAGGTACGGAGACCAAGAAACCCGGCAGCGATGAGAAGCCGATGAGAGAAAGGGGAGAATCGCGCGAGTATTCAGCGCGTACGTGAAACGCTCACGCCATGTACGCGCGGCGAACCGCCGGCGGCGGCGGCGCCGAGCCCGAAGGGGCGCTCCAAGCCGGCCGGGTGCGGTCGGACTCGGGGGTGCGCCTCACCGTCCGGGCGTGACGCCGCCGCGCCACCTGCGGTAGAGGGTGTGCTCGACACCGGCGGCGTCGAGCACCCGCCCCGCCACGAAGTCGACGAGCCCCTGCACCGTCCGCGCCCCCGAGTAGAACGCGGGAGAGGCGGGCACCACGACGGCGCCGGCCTCGTCGAGCTCCACCAGGTGCTGCAACGTCCCCCGGTGCAGCGGCGCTTCGCGCACTGCGACCACCAGCGGGCGGCGCTCCTTCAGCGTCACCGAGGCGACGCGCTGGAGCAGGTCCTTGGAGAGCCCGAGCGCGACGCCCGCGACGCACGCCGTCGAAGCCGGCACGATCAGCATCCCCTTCGCCGGGTACGAGCCGGACGAGGGCCCGGCGGCGAGGTCGCCAGGCGTCCAGTGGCGGACGCGGGCCGCGCCGAGCGCCTCCGCGTCGAACGTGCCGTCGGTGCCGTCCGCGCCCTGCGCGAGCCAGCGGCCGAGGTCCTCGGCGGCGTGCGCGTCGCGGAACGGGTGGCCCGTCTCGTCGAGGACAGTGAGCCGGGAGGCCCTGCTCACCACCAGGTCGACGTCCTCGCCCGCCTCCAGCAACCCCCGTACGACGGCTGCCGCGTACGGGGTGCCCGAGGCTCCCGAGACCCCGACGATCCACGGCTTCCTCGCGTGCCCGGTGCGCGCGTGCTCGTCGTTCACATCCGCCGAGCCTACTCGTCCGCCGGCGGGCGGCAGCCGCCGCGGTCGGGCGGAAGCAGGAGTACCGACTGGCGCCTGCGGCCGTCGATGCGGTTGGCTCTGGGTATGGACGTCTCAAGCCTCTTCCGCTCGCGCGCTCGGGTGGCCGGTGCCGCGGTGTGCGCGGCGGCGCTCGCCGCAGCGGTCACCTCCTGTTCCGCGACCGAGAAGCTGACGACAGGGCTCCAGGTGAAGCGTTCCGTGGAGAAGCTCGGCGACAAGCCGGCGGCGACGGTGCTCGTCCAGGCCGACGCCTCGCAGCAGGAGGCGCACGACTTCCTGCGGGCGGCGAGGGGCGGCTCCGCCGGCGGCTCCCTCCAGGAGCAGGCCCGGCTCCTCTCGACGGGCGAACTCACCTTCGCCGTCGGCTCGGAGGAGGAGAAGACGGCGCTCGCGGACCTCAGCAAGTCGGAGCGCCTCAACGTCGCCGCCGCGCTCAACTTCGGCGGCAAGGACACCGTCGCGGCGAAGTCCGTCGCCGAGCAGCTCTACGTCCGCGTCAACCTGCGCTCCGTCGCCCACCACTTCGAGTCCGCGCAGCTCGACGCCGGCCGGGCCGACCGCCTCGTCGCGCTCGCCGACCGGCTCCCGGCGACGCTCGGCTCCGCCAAGGACGCGCTGCGCGGCAAGTGGGTCCGCGTCGACCCGGACGCCTTCGACGCGTTCGTCGCCGCGGCGCAGCAGATGCGCGAGGCGGCGCAGGCGCCGGCACCCTCCGAGGGCGCACGCGCGGGCCAGGAGCGGGAGAAGAGCCCCGCGCCCGGGCCGCGCCAGGAGTTCGCCCGCGCGACGGCGCTCGGTTCGGCGCTCGCCGGGCAGTCGGAACGCGAGTTCCTCGACGGGCTCCAGAAGACCCTCGCCGAACACGCGACGTTCGCGAAGGCGGGCGAGCACGACGGCGCCGAGCACGTCACGGCGTCGATGCCGGGCAGGGAGACGGCGCGCGACCTCTCCCGCGCCCTCACCGCACTCGGCATCCGCCTCGACCCGTCCACGGTCCCGGACGAGCGGATCACCGCAGAACTGGAGATCCGCCGCGGGCAGCTCACCGGCATGACGCTCGACGCCGGGCAGTTCCTCCCGCCGCAACGGGACGCCGAGCCTCCCTCGCTCCCGCTGGAGTTCGACTTCGGCGGCGGTGACGCCATCCCGACCCTCGCGCCCGACGGCGCCCGCACCCTCCAGCCGCAGGACCTCCTCGCCGCCGTCGTCTACGGCGCCTTGGGTACGGGCAGGCTGTAGCGGCATCCTTGGGGAGCGGAGTCGCCCTCCCGCCTGGAACGGGTAGGGATCGCGCTCCGTTGTACGTGCGAGGGGGACCCGCAGGTGCCCCTGCGACTGCCCGTGAAAGCCGACCGCACGCGGAGGCCGCCACCGCGGCACCGCCGACCGAACGAGCACCCGCCGCAGGGGGAGGGCCCATGCCGAACGGCTCCGCGTCCCGCACCAGGACGGCCTTCCAACTGGTCCTGGGGTGGCTGGCGCTGCTCTGGGTCCTGGAGATCGTCGACCAGGCCACGGGCAACGCGCTCGACACCTTCGGCATCGAGCCGCGGAAGACGGACGAGCTGGTCGACATCGTTCCGGCCGCCTTCATGCACTTCGGCTTCGACCATCTCGTCGCCAACACGCTGCCGCTGGCGGTACTCGGCTTCCTCGCCGCGGTGCGGGGTCCGGGGCGGTTCGTCGCGGTCGCGCTGATCACGATCGTGATCAGCGGCTTCGGGGTGTGGCTCATCGCGCCGCCGGGGAGCAACACGGCGGGCGCCTCCGGGTTGATCTTCGGCCTCTTCGGCTTCCTGCTCGTCCGCGGCTTCGTGGACCGCCGGATCACCGACGTCGCGATCGGCGCCGTCGTCGCCGTCTTCTACGGGTCGATCCTCTGGGGAGTGCTGCCGACCGAGTCGGGCGTCTCCTGGCAGGGTCACCTCTTCGGGCTCGTCGGCGGCGTCGTCGCGGCCTTCGTCACGGCGCCCGCGCGCCCGGAGGGGGTCAAGCCCGCCTGGCACTGAGGCTCAGACGTGCAGCCCGCGGACGGCGAGGTCGAGCAGGGTGCAGACGAAGAGCGCCACCCCGATGAAGCCGTTGACGGTGAAGAACGCGCGGTTGAGCTTCGAGAGGTCGTGGGGCCGCAGCAGCGCGTGCTCGTAGACGAAGGCGCCGACGGTGACGAGGAGCCCGAACCAGTACCAGAGCCCGGCCCCCGTCATCGCGCCGAAGACCGCGAGCAGCGCGACGGTGACGACGTGCGCCCCGCGTGCGCCGTAGAGCGCGGCGGCGATCCCGAACCGCGCGGGCACCGAGCGGACGCCGCCCGCGCGGTCGGCCGCCACGTCCTGGCAGCCGAAGATGAGGTCGAAGCCGCCGATCCACACGCCGACGGCGAGCCCGAGCACCACCGCCTCCCACGACCAGGCCCCCGTCACCGCGAGCCAGGCGCCGATCGGCGCGATCGCCTGCGCGAGCCCGAGGATCGCATGGGGGAAGTCGGTGAACCGCTTGCCGTACGGGTAGACGACCATCGGCACGACGGCGAGCGGCGCCAGCGCGAGGCAGAGCGGGTTGAGCAGGGCGCAGACGCCGAGGAAGAGGACGAGCGCGATGAGCGCGCCCGTCCACGCGGTGCGCACCGAGACGGCGCCCGTGACGAGTTCGCGCGAGGCGGTGCGCGGGTTCCGCGCGTCGATCTCGCGGTCGATGATGCGGTTGGCGGCCATCGCGAACGTCCGCAGACCGACCATCGCCACGGTGACGAGGAGCAACTCCCGCCAGTGCACGGTGCCGTCGGCGAGGAACATCGCGGTGAGCGACGCGATGTAGGCGAAGGGCAGAGCGAAGACGGAGTGCTCGATGAGCACCAGCCGCAGGAACGCTTTGATCTTTCCCGGCTCGGGGCGCGCAGAGCCCTCCCCCAGTACGCCTTCCGCAGCGCTCACCGCAGGGTCACTCCACTCACAGTCCGTACTCCTTCCACCGCCTGGTGACCTTCTCGGCCGTCCGCGGGTCCGACTCGATCATCCGCGGCCAACCGCCGTCCCGCGTGTACCCCTCACCGGGGAGCTTCCGAGTGGCGTCGACGCCGGCCTTGCCGCCCCAGAACTGCTGGTAAGAGGCGTGGTCGAGGTGGTCGACCGGGCCCTCGACCACGGTGAGGTCCCGCGCGTAGTCGACGTTGCCGAGCGCGCGCCAGGCGACCTCCTGGAGGTCGTGGACGTCGCAGTCCGCGTCCACGACGACGATCAGCTTCTCCAGCGAGAGCATGTGCGCGCCCCAGATCGCGTGCATCACCTTCTGCGCGTGCTTGGGATACTTCTTGTCGATCGCGACGATGATGCAGTTGTGGAAGCCGCCGGCCTCCGGCAGGTGGTAGTCGACGACGTCCGGGACGATGATCTGGAAAAGCGGCAGGAAGAACCGCTCCGTCGCACGGCCGAGCGGGCCGTCCTCCGTCGGCGGGCGGCCGACGACGACCGACTGGAGCAGGGGGCGGCGGCGCGTCGTGACGCAGTCGATCGTCAGCGCGGGGAACGGCTCCTGCGGCGTGTAGAAGCCGGTGTGGTCGCCGAAGGGACCCTCGGGGAGCAACTCGCCCGGCTCCAGCCACCCTTCGAGCACCACCTCGGCCCCGGCCGGCACCTGGAGCGGGACCGTCTTGCAGTCGACCATCTCGACGCGCTTGCCCTGGACGAAACCGGCGAAGAGGTACTCGTCGATGCCGCCGGGCAGCGGGGCCGTGGCGGCGTAGGTGACGGCGGGCGGGCAGCCGAAGGCGATCGCGATCGGGAGCTTCTCGCCGCGGCGGGCCGCGACTTGGTAGTGGTTGCGGCTGTCCTTGTGGATCTGCCAGTGCATGCCGACGGTGCGCTTGTCGTGGCGCTGGAGGCGGTAGAGGCCGAGGTTGCGGACGCCGCTCTCGGGGTCCTTGGTGTGCGTCAGGCCGAGGTTGAAGAAGGAGCCGCCGTCCTCGGGCCAGGTGAAGAGCGCGGGCAGCGCCTCCAGGTCGACGTCGTCGCCGCGGGCCACGACCTCCTGGACCGGCGCCTCCTTGACCTTCCTCGGCGGCACGTGCGTCATCGAGCCGAGCTTGCCGAACGCCTCGCGGACGCCGAAGAAGCCCTGCGGGAGCTCGGGCTTGAGGAGTCCGCCGATCTGCTCGGTGATCTGCTCGAAGGAGTCGAGGCCGAGCGCCTTCAGCAGCCGGCGGTCGGTGCCGTAGACGTTCATCGCCAGCGGCATCGACGAGCCCTTGACGTTCTCGAAGAGGAGCGCGGGGCCACCGGCCTTGTTGACGCGGTCGGTGATCTCACCCACTTCCAGGTACGGGTCGACTTCCGCCTTGATCCTCGTGAGGTCACGGTCGCGCTCCAGCGCCCGCAGCAGCGAGCGGAGGTCGTCGTATGCCATGCCCCCAGTATCCGGCATCGCCTCTCTCCCCCTCGCCGCGGGGCCGCCCCGGGCCAGTACCCTTGCGTGGTACGGGGGCCGGACACCCGAAGACGCGCGCCCCCAGCGCCCCGCACCTGCGCACACCGAGGGAGCATCCATGCTCAGGTACCTGCCCTTCCTGCTGATCATCGCGGTGTGGATCTACTCGTTCATCGACGTCCTCAACACACCGGAGAAGGAAGTACGCAAGCTCCCCAAGCTCGCCTGGGTCTTCATCGTCCTCCTCTTCGGCCAGGTGCTCGTCGGCCCGATCGCCTGGTTCGTCGCGGGCCGCCCGCGGAAGAACGCACCTTACGGCGCCGTACGGCCGCAGGAGCGGCGGTGGGTGGCGCCCGACGACAACCCGGACTTCCTCAACTCCCTGAAGGACAAGCCCTCTTCACGCGACGAGGACCCCGCGCCCGAGCCCCCCGAGGGCGAGGCCGGGCCCGAGGAGCGGAAGCCGGGGCAGGACGGCGCCGACCCCGGCAAGGGCGAGGAGCGCCCCCGGGACGGCGGCCCGGCGGCCGGCGGTGTCGAGGACCACCTCCGGGAGTGGGAAGAGGACTTCAAGCGCGGCGGCGACGACAACCCCGGCCGCTGAGCCCGCCCCTCACTCTCCCCGCGGGCAGTTGCCGGCGAAGGACTCGCCGTAGGTGCGGTACAGCTCGGCCGGTTCCGCCTGCTTGCCGCTGTGCTTGCCGTCGCCGCGCCGCGCCACCTTCGGCGCCGGGTACTCCAGGATGTGGACCGCCTTGCAGACGGGCCACAGGCCGCGGCTCGTCTGCTGGTTGAACCCGTAGGTGCCGCCCGCGCCCTCGACGCAGGGGCTGCACCCGTCGCCCGAGCCGCGGCGGTCCGGGTTGAGGTTGAGCAGCTTGTTGTGGACGTTGTTGCGGATGCGGGCCGCGCTCGCCGTCTTCTCCTGCTCCTCGCCGACGTCCTCGAAGGCGAGCCCCGACGCCTCGGCGACGGTGTGGACGGCGTCGTAGTACATCACCGCATAGCCGTCCTCCAGCGGCTTCGGGCCCATCTCCTCCTTCTCGGCGAGGGCCGCGAAGTGCTTGTGGAACTGGCGGAACCCGCTCGGCTTCGACTCCTCTCGCTGCCACTCCGGGTCGACGGCCGCGGCGTTGACGATCGTGATGCCGGCCTTGCGCATCTGGTCCGTCAGCTCCCCGCCCGTGAGCTCGGGCGGCAGCCCTATGCCGACCTTCAGGATGCGCAGCGGCTTCTTGTAGCCGCATCCGCTGGAGGTGGCGAGGCGCTTCACGAGCGCGGGGAGGTCCTCGTCGCGGCCCGCGTAGAAGACGGTGTCGGTGCGCGAGGTGCAGATGCGGACGACGGGGATCTGGAAGAGCTGCGGCGT
Organism: Streptomyces xiaopingdaonensis; assembly: GCF_000262345.1. GTDB lineage: Bacteria > Actinomycetota > Actinomycetes > Streptomycetales > Streptomycetaceae > Streptomyces > Streptomyces xiaopingdaonensis. The sequence goes on from NZ_AJTQ01000260.1 coordinate 22,633, forward strand.
CCCCGCCTCCTCGCCGCGGGTGCCGATGAACGACGAACTGTTCCGCTTCAGGTCGTACTTGTCGCCGAAGGCGCGCATTACCTGGTCGTGCAGGTCGACGGAGTAGGTGTCCTCCGTGCGGTCGGCGTAGACGAGGTACTTGGTGCCGTCGCCCGGATTGTCCTCGAGCCACTGCTTCAGCGCGCCGACGAAGTGCGTGTTCGACGGCGAGTTCTTGAAGAAGTACCGGCCCGCGTTCATGTTCGACGAGGTGATGACGGGGCCCATCGACGGAATGCCGCGGGCGCCGAGCGCCTTCATGAACTTCTTGGAGTCCGAGGTCGAACTGCCGAGACCCGCCGTGGCGATCAGCGGCGGGCCGTCGTTCCGCGTGAGCTCTTCGAGGACCTCCACGACGGGACGCCAGCCCTGCATCTGCTTCCCGATGTCGGCGAGGAGGAGCTGGTACTTCGGACCGCCCCCTGGACCCGCGTTGGCGGCGCGCTGTGCGGCGGCGGCGCCGGCGAGGCCGTGCTTGATGAGGTTGAGCGGCATCGCGCTCGTGGTGTCGGAGGAGAACGGCATCGTCACCGCGATCCGTCGGTACGACTCCTCCTCCTCGGCCACCTTGTTGTTCTCCCCGGCGACGGAGCGCACCAGGCCGCGCAGGTCGTCGTCGTACGCGAACTCCCCGGCCGAGACGCCCATGCAGCTCCCCTCGACCTGCTGGAGCCCCTGCCCGCACTCGGAGTCCCGCGTGGCGAAGACCACGGCGACGAGGGCGCCCGCGAGGACGGCGAGACCCAGCACGGCAGCGACTATCTTCTCCCCCGGACCGAGGGGACGGCGACGCGTTAGATTCGGCACGGCTGTCTTCAGTCCAATCCTTCGACGGGGTACGGCCGTCTGCCCTCCCAGGCGGCGGTCGGCCACGAACGGGCGGCGGCGTTGAGCACGTAATGGCCGGAGGTGTGGCGCAGCGAGAGGAAGTCCAACTCGGTGCCGAGGCCCGTGCACACCTCGCGGAGCGGTGCGCGCAGCGGGTCGCCGAGGTACCAGAGGCCGTGGAGCAGCCGGTTGATGGAACGCTGCACGTCTCCGGCGGCCGCGTACCTGTGGTCCAGCTCACCGCGCGCGGTCTCGGTGCGCTCGTCCCGCCACTCGGCGAGCGGCGGGGGCGGGGCC
>NZ_AJTQ01000261.1 GCF_000262345.1 Streptomyces xiaopingdaonensis
CGTGCTGCACCGCGGCGAGGAAGGCGGGCGCGTCCTCGCGCTCGGTGAACCACTCGGCGAGGAGCTCGCAGACCCGCGGCGCGTCGCCCGACGCCAGGGTGTGGCGCAGCGCTTCGGCCTCGTCGCCCGGCGCGCCCCGCCTGGCGTGGAAGTCGCGGAGGAAGGCGTGGAGGTCGCTCCACTGGCGGCCCGGCTCCTCGCTCGGCGAGGCGCGGCGGGTCTCGTGGACGAGCAGCGTGTACAGCAGCGGGTCGGAGACGAAGGAGGGCGCGGGGACGAACAGATGCCCGCGCGGCACCGTCCACTCCTCGCGCTCCAGGTAGCGCTCGGCCTCCACGACGCGCGCCCGCTCCGCGTCGACGACGCCCGCGTGCCCCTGGAGTGCCTCGCCCGTGAGGCCCTCCCCCGCGAGTGCCTCCGCCGCCTCGCGGTCGCGTGCGAGCGAGAGGACCATCAGGTGGTGCCTGGTCGGCAGCGCGGGGAGGAGCCTGCGGACGAGGTGCTCGCCGACGGGCACGCTGTCCTCCGTCGGCAGGTCGAGGAGGCTCTCCGGGGTGACGGGGCGTTCCTCCGCCGCCTCGACGGCGACGTCGCAGAGGACGCTGCTGCCGAGCGGGTGCCCGCCCGTGAGGCGGTATATGACGGTGCGGAGTTGGGCGTGGCCGGGCGTGGCGGTGCGCTGGAGGAGGGTGAGCAGATCGTCGGCGGTGAGCGGCGGCAGCGGGACGCGGAGCACCCCGGCGGAGCGCCGGTCGGAGGAGCGGCGCTGCCACTCCAACGGCTGGGCGAGGTCGGCGAGTTGGCGGCGCTGGGCGCGCGGGTAGCGGTCGGTCCCGTCGCCGAGGTGGGTGGCGAGGACGACGAGCGGGTCCGCGGTGCCGCCGCCCTGCGCGGCGATGCGGCGCTCCTCCAGCAGCCGGTCGAGGAACGCGCAGCCCGCCTCGGTGTGTGCGTCGTCGAGGAGCGCGAGCGGGCGCGGGACCCGGTTGACCCGGCGCCACCAGCCCGTGTAGCCGTCCGCGAGATCCTCCAACAGGGCAGCCACGAGGGTCTGTTCGACGGGCGGGAGGAGGTCGCCGCCCTGGTGGAAGTCGAGGCAGAGCCGGACGAGCGGGTCGATCTGCTCGGCGTCGGGCGCCTGCGGGCGCGCGCGGTACCAGGCGTTGGCCTCCGCCCGCTTCGCCGCCGTCGAGTGCTGCTGCATGTACGCGTCGACGACGAGGGTCGCGACGGTCTCGACGTCCTCGTCGCCCCCGGCGTCGGCGAGTTGGTCGGCTATCGCCGTGACCCAGCCCTCCCCGTCGAGCTCGGCGCCGCCCACGGCGAGCGGCAGCAGGCGGCCGATGCGCTCCGTGGCGAGGACGCGCTGTGCCTGTTGGGCGCGGCGCCAGCTCGTGACGGCGAAGAGTCCGGGGAGGAGCCTCGGGAAGCGGCACGGCTGGTAGCCGGGGACGGCGGCGGAGAGCCCGACGGCGATCCGCTCCAGGACCTCGACGACCCCCGAGGTGTTGGGGAGTTGGGTGTAGGGCTCGGGCCCCGCCTCCTGCTGGGGCGCCCCGAGCGCGGCGAGGTCGACCCGCGCGAAGGGCACCAGACCGCGGTAGTTCTCCTCCGCCGCGTCGAGCGCCGCCGTCTTGCCCGTACCGTGCTGGCCCGTGAGGAGAACGACGGGAAGGTCGCCCTTCGGCTCCTGCCGCACCAGCCGGACGCGCGGCACCGTCTCCAGGCCGACCAGCCTCGGCAACAGCTCGTCCACGAGCGGCTCTTGCCCGTACAACCGCACTTGCGTGTCCCCCCGCTAGTTGGTCCGAACCGGTGTCGACGACCTGCCCGTGGCCGCCGCCACAACGCCGTCCGCCGCGACGTCGTCGCCGTCCCGCTACCCAATCGTCACCCTCCGACACGCGGGCTCCCGGCGGGCAGGGGCGGCACGTCGGCGGCGTCAGCCTCCCATCGCCCGGCTCATCACCTGCTCCATCACGAGGTCGAGGAGTTCCTTCGCCGCGCCGTTCGACGCCGAGGACATCACCTGGCGCATGCGCTGGAGCACCCCGCCGGAGCGCGTGTGCGCCTCCTCGCCCCCGCTGTCGTCCTGGAGGGCGAGCTGCTCGCTGAGGCGTACGAGCTCCTGCCTCGGCTCTTCGGGCAGGTGCAGCTGCGGCGCCATCTCCCTGATGAGCACCGCGAGTTGCTGCGAGTTGAGCTCGATCGAGTAGGTGACGTCGCTGCTGTAGAGGTCGCGTCCGGCGATCTGGACCTTGTTGGCCTGGTGGATGACGGTCTGCATCACCGGCTGCTGGCGTTCCCTGCGCTGCCGGAGGTAGTCGTCGAGGCGCGCGCCGCCCCAGACGAGCTCGCGGCCGTCGTCGGTGAGCGAGAGCTGGCGGCCGCCGAGCGCGTCCTCCTCGCCGTACGCGACGAGGTCGATGGAGACGAGGTAATCGACCGCGGCCGCGACCTCCTGGCTGGAGAGCGCGTCGCCGAGGAAGAAGACCTGCGGGGAGTCGTGGAACTCGCCGATCCTGGAGCCCGGTTGACCACGGCGGGAGCCGAGCCAGTCGAGGAGTGCGTCCTGTGCGTACCGCCAGCGCTCGTTCTCGTCCTGCCTGCGGTGGTTGAGACGGCCGACCTGCTCGACGCCCGCGGGTTCGAGGACGACCTCTTCGCCGCTGCTGCCGTAGTGGGTGTACCTGCGCAGGAAGCCGAGCCCTGCGAGGTGGTCGACGAGGCTGTCGAGGACCGCAGGATCGAGGCTCTGCCGCTGCCGGAACTCGGTGCAGTCGACGGGGTCCTGGGAGTCCGCGCCGGAGTTCTCCGAGACCCACAGCAGTAGCCGCGGCGCGTACCGGTCCAAATCCGCGTCCGGGGCGCCGTGGCTGGGGCGAGAGGGCAACGAAGCAGTCACTGTGTCGGCGAGCCTACCCAACGCGCTTGGTGCAACCAAGGGTTGACGGACAATCACCCGCTCGTCACGCACATGTGTGCGGCGTGGCGCAAGAGCGCCCCGCCGCACCGATTCCCCTTGTCAGGAGGGGAGTCGCCGCCCGCGGGGCACGCGTGGCGTACCCCGGAGCGGACGGCTCAGATTCCGGCGTACGAGTGCTTGCCGTTGAAGAAGACGTTGACGCCGTAGTAGTTGAAGAGGAAGCACGCGAAGGCGAACAGCGCGAGGTAGGCCGCCTTGCGCCCCTTCCAGCCGGCCGTGGCACGCGCGTGCAGGTACATCGCGTAGGCGACCCAGGTGATGAACGACCAGACCTCCTTGGGGTCCCAGCCCCAGTACCGGCCCCAGGCGTCGCCCGCCCAGATGGCTCCCGCGACGATCGTGAACGTCCAGAACGGGAAGACGGCCGCGTTGATCCGGTAGGCGAACTTGTCGAGCGAGCCGGAGGAGGGCAGCCGCTCCAGGACCGAGGTCGCGAACCCGCTGGGCTTGCCTCCGGACATCAGCTTCGTCTCGTAGCGGTCGCGGAAGAGGTAGAGCACGGTCGCCACGGCGCCGAGGTAGAAGAGCGCACCGCAGATGATCGCCAGCGAGACGTGGATGTAGAGCCAGTACGAGTGGAGCGCGGGGACGAGCTGGTCGCTCTCGGTGTAGAGGACGGTCACGGCGAGACCGAGGTCGAGGAGGACCGTCGTCACCAGCGGCAGCCCGATCCAGCGCACGTTCTTCTTGGCGAGCAGGAAGGCGAGGTAGGCGCCGACCGCGACCATCGAGAACGTCGTCGAGAACTCGTACATGTTCGCCCACGGCGCACGCTGCACCGAGAGCGCACGCGTGAGGACGCCGGCGAAGTGGAGCAGGAAGGCGAGGACGGTGAGCGAGACGGCGATCCGCCCGTACATGTCGCCTTGCGCGTCGCCGCCCGCGGCGCCGGGGCCGTCGGGAACGTCGCCGCGCTTGCCCGCGCGGGTGACCACCTCCGGCGGCTCCAGCACCGTGGTGCTGCCGCCCGACTTGACCTTGACGGAGGGCGCACCCGCGTCCGCGGACCCCTCGCCCTCGCCCGCCTCGTCGGCGCGCGCGTTCGCCGCGCGGGCCTTCGCGCCCGTGGCGCCCTTGCCGAGCGCGGCGGCCGTGCGGGCCACCCTGCTCCGGCTGCCGAAGGTCCACTCGGCGATGTGCCCGATGAAGGCGAGCACATAGACGGCCATGGCGGAGTAGATCAGGTAGTTGCTGATCTCCGCGAGGCTCTCGTTGGTTGCAGCCGCGATGTTCACTCGCGCTCTCCCTCTGTCTGTTGTCCGCTCGCCTCCGGGCGCGCGCGCCCGTCCCGAGGTTCGCCCGGTGCGGAGTCGCCCCCGTCGCCGGCCTGTTCCGCACGGGCGCCCGGCACGTCGTCAGGGCGCGCCTCCCCGTGCGGCTCGTCCTGCTGCGGTTCCGCTGCCGCGCCCCGCTCCGGCTCCGCTGCCGTGCGGTCGGCCGCCTCCTGGCCCGCGGATCGGGGACGCGGGGCCTCCGCGTGGAGCGAGGCGACGAGGCCGGCGAGCTCCTCCGGCAGCCGCGTCGACTCGCTGCGCCCGAGCCCCGCCATCTCGACGACGGTGCGCCCGTCGCGCCCCCGCTTCGCCCGCACCCATACGCGCCTGCGCTGGATGAAGAGCGAGCCGGCGAGGCCGCCGATGGCGAGCAGGGAGCCCGCTAGCGCCCAGCCGTTGCCGACCTGGTGGGAGACGGTGAAGTTGGCCCACTGCTCGATGCCCTCGAACTCCAGCGAGCCCGCGCCGTCCGGCAGCTTCATCGTGTCGCCGGGCTGGAGCCGCTGGGCGAGTGCGTCGCCGTCGTCGTTCTTGAACTGCTCGAGGTTGCTGGTGTCGAGGCGGTAGACGTTCTGCGCGGGGCCGCCGTCGACGCCGAGGTTGCCGTGGTAGGCGGTGAGGAACATCTGCGGGTTCTTCAGCGTCGGCGACTGCGAGAACATCGTCCCCGAGTTCGGCGCGAAGTCCGGCACGAAGAAGCCCTGGAAGCCGAGTTGGTCCTTGCGGCCCTCGGCGTCCCGGTAGTCGGGCACCTTCACCACGCCGCTGGAGGTGAGGTTGTTGTCCTGCTGGAGGAAGGGGACGGGGCCCGCGTACGCGACGTCGCCCTGCCCGTCCCTGACGGTGACCTTCGGCGCGTAGCCGTGGGCCTGGAGGTACACCTTCGACTCGCCCACCCGCAGCGGCTCGTTGACCTTGACCGTGGCGTCCTTCGGCTTCCCCTCGGCGCCCTCCCAGTAGGAGATGTCGGCCTGGTAGTCGCGGGCCGATCCCTTCTGCGGCCCCGTCATCTCGTACTCGGCGCGGAAGTCCTCGAGCGTGAAGCCGAAGGTGTCGAGGTCCTGCGGGGTGAAGAGGGAGCCGGAGGAGAAGTCGTCGTACTGCGTGAGGGTGTTGGAGAAGCCCTCGCCCATGACGACGAGCTTGCCGCCCTCCGACTTGAAGAGCTGCCCGGCGCCGAAGGCGAGGAGCAGCACGATGAGGGAGATGTGGAAGAGCAGGTTCCCCGCCTCGCGCAGGTAGCCCTTCTCGGAGGCGACGGAGTCCCTGCCCTCCGCCCTGTGCACCCGGAACCGCTTCTTGCCCAGCAGCGTACGGGCCGTCGCGAGGACGTGGTCGGGTTCCGCCTCGGTCTGCCACGTGGTGTAGACGGGCATCCGGTCGAGCTTCCGGGGCGCCCGCGGCGGCCTGCCGCGGAGCTGCCCCACGAACTGCCAGGTGCGCGGCACGATGCACCCGGCGAGCGAGACGAAGAGCAGGATGTAGATCGCCGAGAACCACACCGAGGTGTAGACGTCGAAGAGTTGGAGCTTCTCGTAGAGCGGCGCCAGCGTCGTGTGGTCGTCCTTGAACCGGTCGACCGCGATCGCGTCGACGTCCGTCTGCGGGATGACCGAGCCGGGGATCGCCGCGAGCGAGAGCAGGAAGAGCAGTATCAGCGCGAACCGCATCGACGTCAGATGCCGCCAGACCCAGCGCAGCCAGCCGATCAGCCCGAGCGAGGGGACGTTGAGCCGCTCCTCGCTCGGCGCCGTCGAGAGCTGCGAGGTGGCGGCCTCCTGATCGGCGGCCTCGTCCTGCCCTGAACGCTGGTCGGTGCTGCCGGTGGTGCTCATCGTTCAGATCCCCACGGTGAAGTCGGAGGACCAGATCTGGATCTCGTAGACGATCTGGTCCCAGATACCGGTGACGAGGAGGACGCCGACCGCGACGAGCATGCCGCCGCCGATCCGCATCACCCAGGCGTAGTGCCGCTTGACCCAGTCGAAGGCGCCGAGCGCCCGGCGGAAGCCGATCGCCGCGAGGACGAACGGCACGCCGAGCCCGAGGCAGTACGCGACGGTCAGCAGCGCCCCGCGCGCGGCGCTCGCCTCGGTGAGCGCGAGCGTCTGCACGGCGGCGAGGGTCGGCCCGATGCACGGCGTCCAGCCGATCCCGAAGAGCGCCCCGAGCATCGGCGCCCCGGCGAGGCCGACGGCGGGGCGCTTGTGGATGCGGAACTCCCGCGAGGTGAACCGCGAGAGGAGCCCGGTGCCCGCGCTCATGAAGCTCAGGCCGAGCACGATGGTGAGCACCCCGAGCACCTGCGTGATGCCGGTCTTGTGCTCCTGGAGCGCCCAGCCGACGCCGCCGAAGAGCGCCCCCGTGGAGACGAAGACGGCCGTGAACCCGAGGACGAAGAGCCCGGAGCCGGCGAGCATCCGCCCCCTGCGCGCCTGCGCGAGGTCGGTGCCGCTGACGCCTGTGACGTAGGAGAGGTAGCCGGGCACGAGCGGCAGCACGCACGGCGAGAAGAAGGAGACGAGCCCGCCGAGGAGCGCGATCGGCACGGCGACGAGCAGCGCGCCGCCGAGGACGGTCTCGTTCATGCCGGTGGCTGCGGCATTCACGCCCGAGGTGAGGAGGGACTGCGCGGCGAGTGCGTCGGCACTCATACGGGGCTCACTTTCCGCCGTCTTCCTCGACGACGGGCTTCAGCGCGTCCTGGAGTTCCTTCTCGCTGAGCTCCTTCAGCGCACGCGCGGCGATCCGGCCCTCCCGGTCGAGGACGAGCGTGGAGGGGATCGCCTGGGGCGAGAGGCTGTTCTTGGGGAACTTGAGGATCAGCTTGCTGTCGGGGTCGTAGTAACTCGGGTACTCGACACCGAAGTTGCGCTCGAACGCCTTCGCCTGCGCCTTGTCCGGGTCCCTGGTGTTGATGCCGAGGAACTGGACGTCCTTCGGGTCGCTCTCCTTGGCGACCTTCGCGAGGTTCGGTGCCTCGGCCCGGCACGGCGAGCACCAGGAGCCCCAGACGTTGAGGACGACGACCTTGCCGCGGTGGTCGCTGAGCTTGAGGTGCTCGCCGTCCAGTGACTCGCCCTCGATGTCGGGAGCCGCCTGCCGCTCGCCCTCGGGGACGGTGCTGATCTCTCCCGTCCCCTGCACGAACTTGGTGTCGCCCGACGCCGATCCGGCCTCCCCGCCACTGCACGCCGTGAGCGTCAGCGCGCTCGCTGCGGCAACGGCGGCCACCATGGTGATACGCGTACGGACGGCACGGCTCTGGCTCATGTGAAAAGTTTCGCATGAGCCTGCGGAGGATCTTTGGCACCCCCCTTGTCCGATACGTACGGCCTGCTCAGCCCCGTACGCAGGGACCGGCCGGCTCAGGCCCCGACGCCCCCCGAGCCGCCCACCGACCGTGCGCCGGGGCGCAGATGGGCGGGGACGAGGTCGCCCGCCGGCTCCCGGTAGCCGACCGAGACGATCCGGTCGCCGAGGAAGGTGAAGCTGGTGAGCGAGGCGAGCGAGCACTGGCGGCGGCGCGGGTCGTGCCAGAGGCGTCGCCCCTCGACGTAGCTGCGGAGCGTCCAGATCGGAAGCTGATGGCTGACGCAGACCGCCTCGTGCCCCCTCGCCGCGTCCTTCGCCGCGTCGAGCGCCGCGCGCATCCGCACCACCTGCTCGACGTAGGGCTCCCCCCAGGAGGGGCGGAACGGGTTGCGCAGGTACTTCCAGTTGTCGGGCTTGCGCAGGGCGCCGTCCCCGACGCCGAAGGTCTTCCCCTGGAAGACGTTCTCCGCCTCGACGAGCCGGCGGTCGCTCGCGATCTCCAGGCCGTGCGTCTTCGCGAGCGGCGTCGCCGTCTCCTGCGCCCGCTCCAGCGGGGAGGCCACGACGTGCGTGACGTCGCGCTCGGCGAGGTGCTCGGCGACGCGCTCGGCCATCTCGCGGCCGAGCGGCGAGAGGTGGTAGCCCGGCAGCCTGCCGTAGAGGATGCCCTCCGGGTTGTCGACCTCGCCGTGGCGCATCACGTGGACGACGGTGACCGTCTTGTCCAACTCCTCCGCGCCTTCGTGGTTTTGCGCACTTCTGGCGCCTTCGCCGTAGCTCACCTTCGCCGCTCCGCTCTCTCTTGCTTCCGCACGCCGGCGTGCACCGGCGTGCGCTCGGTCCTACTCGGGCTGGGCCTGCGCGGCGGCGGTCGCCGCCGCCGGCAGCGCCTCCGCGATCCGCTCCAGCGCGCGGTCGTCGTGCGCCGCCGAGACGAACCAGCACTCGAAGCCGGAGGGCGGGAGGTACACCCCCCGTTCCAGCATCGCGTGGAAGAACGCCGTGAAACGGTACGTCTCCTGCTGCTTCGCCGCTTCGTAGTCCGGCACGCCGCGCTCGCCGAAGTCGCCGAAGAAGACCGAGAACATGTTGCCCGCGGTCTGCACGGTGTGCGCGACGCCCTCCTTGTCGAGCGCCGCGGCGACGAGTCCGCGCAGCCGCTCCGAAGCGGAGTCGACGGCGGCGTACGCCGCGTCGTCGAGGAGCCGGAGTTGGGCTGTGCCCGCGGCCGTCGCCACCGGGTTCCCCGCGAGCGTGCCCGCCTGGTAGACGGGGCCGACCGGTGCCAGGTGCTCCATCACGTCGCGTCGGCCTCCGAAGGCGGCAGCGGGGAAGCCTCCGCCCATCACCTTGCCGAAGGTCATCAAGTCCGGTACGACGCCGTCGATTCCGAACCAGCCCCGCCTGCTGACGCGGAATCCCGTCATCACCTCGTCCGAGACGAGGAGCGCACCCTCGGCGCTGCACAGCTCCTTCAGGCCGCGGTTGAACCCGTCGCGCGGCGGCACGATGCCCATGTTCCCCGGCGACGCCTCCGTGATCACGCACGCGATCTCGCCCGGGTGCGCGGCGAACGCCTCGCGCACGGCGTCGAGATCGTTGTACGGCAGCACCAGGGTGTCGCCGGTCTGCGCCCCCGTGACGCCCGGGGTGTCCGGGAGTCCGAAGGTCGCGACGCCCGAGCCGGCCGAGGCGAGGAGCCCGTCGACGTGGCCGTGGTAACAGCCGGCGAACTTCACGACCTTCGGGCGTCCCGTGAACGCGCGGGCGAGGCGGATCGCCGACATCGTCGCCTCGGTCCCCGAGGAGACGAGCCGCACCTCCTCCACCGGGTCGATCCGCTCGACGATCGCCTCGGCGAGCTCGACCTCGCCGACACCGGGCGTCCCGAAGGACGTTCCCCTGGCGACGGCGGCGTGCACCGCGTCGGTCACCTGCGGGTGCGCGTGCCCGAGGATCATCGGGCCCCAGGAGCAGACGAGGTCGACGTACTCGCGCCCGTCGGCGTCGGTGAGGTAGGGACCGGAGCCGGACACCGCGAACCGGGGCGTACCGCCCACCGCGTGGAAAGCGCGCACCGGGGAGTTCACACCTCCGGGTGTCACGGCGGCGGCACGGTCGAAGAGCGACTGCGATACTGGGGCCTCGTACGAGTAAGTCACGGAAGCCATGGTGTCAGAGCCGCCACCGGGGCCGCGTCGCGCGTTGCTGCACACGCGTTTCGTAGTCGGCTGGGCGGGGAGGTCTCTGTCACGATGATCGGGTTGCGCGGCCGTGGCCGTGAGTGGTCGGGTGGTGACATGCATCGCGGAGGCGAAGTCGGAGAGGGGACCGGCGACCTCGGACCGGAGCGCGCGGGCGGACGCCATCGTCGCGATGCAGCAGAACCGGGGAGCAGGGGTGGCAGCCCAGTGGGGGTGACCTACAAGTACTTCGGCGCTCCTGACGGCGCCACAGCCGCCAGGGTGCCCCTTTCGATGCGCCCCGAGGAGCTCGGCGGGGACGAGCTCGGCCAGGGCATGTTCACCAAGATCAAGCCCGAGACCATGGCGGCGATGGTCCTCACCGGCATCGAGGGCCTCCCCCTCTACCGCGTCCCCCCGCTCGAACTCGTCGTGCTGCACCCGGATTACGCCGTCGTCAAGCTGCCGATGACGGTCGTCGACCCGCTCCTCGGGATCGGCGAGGAGTCGGTCGGCGCCGCGGCGTTCATCTGGTCGACCGTCCCCGACCGCGCAGGACCGCAGGACGCCTTCGCCATCTACGAACTCCTCCACCACTGGCAGGACTTCTCCGACCGCCTCCACGCGGCGGGCCATCAGCCGTACTGCCTCGTGTGGCCGTGAGAAGCCGCCCGCCGCGCTGAGCGGCGCATCGATCTCCGTCCCATCGAGGATACTTGGGGCAGTTCGCCGCACTCGGCGATACTCTTCCTTTACTCTCTGCGTACCTGCCGTTGGTGATACGTCTGCCGCGGCAGCCCGTCACGTTCTGCCCAAGGAGAAGCATGGCGCTGTGGGATCGGCTCAAGGAGTCCGCATCGACGATGCAGTCCCAGCTCAACGCGAAGAAGAACGACCTGAAGAGCGGCGCCTTCAGAGACGCCAGCATGGCGATGTGCGCCCTCGTCGCCGCCGCTGACGGCACCGTGGACGCGAGCGAGCGCCAGCGCGTCGCCGGCCTCCTCGCCACCAACGAGGTACTCCAGAACTTCCCGGCCGAGGACCTGCGTCAGCGGTTCGAGGAGGGGTGCGAGAAGCTCTCCGCCGACTTCGACTTCGGCAAGGTCAGCCTGCTCCAGACGATCAGCAAGGTCGCGAAGAAGCCGACCGAGGCGCGCGCCGTCATCCAGATCGGCATCGTGATCGGCGGCGCCGACGGCGACTTCGACGACACCGAGCGCGCCGTCGTCCGCGAGGCCTGCTTCCAACTCAACCTTCCGCCCCAGGAGTTCGACCTCTGAGCGAGCGAGCTCGGCGGCCCTGAGCGCGCCGCCGCCCGGCCCCGCCTCCCTTGCGGCGGCGGTGGCGCCCCGCCGGGCTCGGGGTGCGATGATGCCGGGCGGCGGCTTCGTCGCGGCGGCCTGCCGGGCCGTCGATGCGCCGGAAGGGCCGACAGTGAGGTGGGAGATGACCGAGAGACCGGACGAGTTCCCACGCGGCGGGAAGAAGCGCCGTCAGGGCGAGTTGGAGGCGCAGGTCCTCTCGGCGCTGCGCTCCTCCCCGGAGCCCGCGACGGCCGCCTGGGTCCAGCGATGGCTCGGCGGCGACCTCGCGCACACCACCGTCGTCACCATCCTCACGCGGCTCCACGCCAAGCAGACGGTCACCAGGCACCGCAGCGGACGCTCCTACGTCTGGAGCCCGGCGGCCGACGACGCAGGGCTCGCCGCGCTCCGGATGCGCCGGGTGCTCGACAGCGAGAGCGACCGCAGCGCCGTCCTCACCAGCTTCGTCTCCTCGCTCTCGCCCGAGGACGAGCGCCTCATGCGCGAACTGCTGCACGAGGCGTCGGCAGGGCCCGAGGAGGTGGAGCGCAGCGAGGCGGCTGACCGCCGGGGCGCCGAGGGGACCGGAAGCGGCCGCGGTGCACGGGCGTTCGGGAGCGAGCCGTGACCGGCGCGATCTTCCTGCCCGTCGTCCTGCCGCTCACGGCTCTGCCGATCTCCCACCTCGCGGAGCAGTACCTCCACCCCCGGGCCGCCACGCGGCTCCTCACCTCGTTCGGCTGCGTCCTCGCGGTGTGCAGCACGCTCTGCCTCGGCCTCCTCATGGTCGTGGGCACCGCGCACCTGCCGGGGAACCCGCTCCCCGACGGCTGGGCCGACCCGCAGGTCCGCGCCGTCGTCCCCTATCCCGACCTCACGGGGACGACCGCCATCGTGGCGCTCGCCGCCGCCCTCACCGCCGCGCTCACCACGCTCCACCGACACCGCCGCGTCCGGAACCGCGCGCACGCCGCGCTCGCCGGGCTCGGTCCGGGACCGGGTCCTGCCGTCCTGCCGGACGACGAGCCGTACGCCTACGCGCTGCCGGGGCCGGGCGGCGGGCGCGTCGTCGTCTCCACCGGGATGCTCGCACGACTCGAAGGGCACGAGCCCCGGGCCCTCTTCGCGCACGAGCGCGCGCATCTCCGCGCACGGCACCACCGTTACCTGCTCGCCGTCCGGCTCGCCGCCTGCGCCAACCCGCTCCTGCTGCCGCTGCGCGAGGCGGTCGCCTACGCCGCCGAGCGCTGGGCCGACGAGGAGGCGGCCCAGGCCGTCGGCGACCGGCGGCTCACCGCGCGGGCGGTGGCGAGGGCGGCGCTCGTCTCCCGGGCGCGAACCGCTCCCGGTATACCGCACTTTGCGGCGCTCGTCCCGGCGCCCGATCCCGCCGACGGCGCGCGCCCGCCGGGAGGGCTCCCCGCCTTCGCCGCCGGGCCCGTGCCCCGGAGGGTCGCCGCGCTGCTCGGGCCCGTGCCGTCGAGCAGGCAGTGGCCGCCGCTCGCCAGCAGAGGCGGGGTGGCGGCCTTCCTCGCGGCGGCCGGGACGACGGCTTCCGCGGTGGCTTCGCTCAATGCGGCGATCGCGCTCTTCTTCGTGCTGAAGGCCGCCACGCCGCTCTGAGCGGCGACCGTTGAGCGATTCCGTCGGTCGCGCGTGAGTTGGGCCGTCTTCCCGGGCGCCCGTCGGGTGCGTACGCGTCCGCCGGTGTACCGGTAGGTGGGCGGAGCGCGCTCCCCGGCGTACGCGGACGGCCGTGCTGCGCCTGCGAGTTCGCCTCTGATCGATTCGCCCTCCTGGGGAATTGCCCCGAACTTCTACACGTCTGTAGAGTCAACGTCGTCTTGCAGCCGGTGCGCCGACGTGCACCGCCGCACGCAGTCCGCGCGCGGTGCCCGCCGTCGCGCATCCGCGGTGCGCCGCGGTACGGCAGCGAGCGGGAAACGGCCGGCGGGAGGAGACCGGAGTGCACGGCAGGGCAGAGCGCAGGGCGGAGCCCGTCTCGCTGCTGCGCGCAAGCGCGGGCGAGCACCGCGGCGTCGACCTCAGCAAGCAGTGCCCCGTGCGCCGTGCGCCCAGGACTGCGCCGCCCGAGTCCGAGGTCCGCAGGACCTACCGCCCCGTCGAGATCCGCTATGCGGACGGGAGTTGGCGGACGGGCAGGATCACCGCTTGGTGGCGGCCTGGGGCCGCCGACGGAGGGGAGCGGCCTGGGGCCGCCGATGAAGGGGAGCGGCCTGGGGCCG
>NZ_AJTQ01000262.1 GCF_000262345.1 Streptomyces xiaopingdaonensis
CGGGGCCGAAGAGTGGTGCGAGTTGCGTGAGTCGGGGGTCCCCGGGACCCGCTGGACTCGGTACGACGCAGCGCGGATCGCCGTACTCCCGATAGAGGGCACATGAGCGGCAAGCGGGCACGCCGTGCCCACAGGAAGGTCGCGCACAGCAGGCGCAACCGCGTCTTCGCCTGGAGCGGCGGCGTGCTGGCGGTGCTCGTACTCCTCGCGGGAGCCGGCGGCGCCTGGGTGTACACCAGCCTCGACGGCAACATCCACTCCGCCGACGTCAGCGACCGGCTCGGCGGCAACCGCCCCGACAACCTCAGTCCCGGCTCGAAGAACATCCTCGTCATCGGCTCGGACAGCCGCGACGGCGAAAACAGCAAGTACGGCAAGGGCCTTGAGACGATGCAGTCGGACACGCTCATGGTGGTCCACGTCTCCGCCGACCACGAGTGGGCGAGCGTCGTCTCCCTCCCGCGCGACAGCTACGTCCCCATACCCGCGTGCGACCGGGGCAACGGCTCGCAGTCGCAGCCGCACCGCTTCAAGATCAACGAGTCCTACGCCATAGGCGGTACGACGGGCGACGTCTCCAGCGCGGCGGCCTGCACGATCAAGACGGTCGAGAAGAACACCGGCCTGCGCATCGACCACTTCATGTCCGTGGATTTCCAGGGCTTCAAGGGGATGGTGAACGCGCTCGGCGGGATCGAGGTCTGCCCCAAGGAGCCGATAGACGACGAGAAGGCCCAACTGAAGCTGGATGCGGGCTGCCAGACGGTGAAGGACGAGGACGCCCTCGGCTACGTCCGCGTCCGGTACAGCGTGGGCAACGGCAGCGACACCGACCGGATCGGCCGCCAGCAGGAGTTCATGGCGGCGCTCGCCGAGAAGGCGCAGGCGAAGCTCACCAGCCCCAAGCAGCTCTACGACTTCCTCGACTCGGCCACCAAGTCCCTCACCACGGACAAGGAGTTGGCCGGCATCAAGCCGCTCTACGAGCTCGCCTCCAAGGTGAAGGACATACCCCAGGACCGGCTGCACTTCGTCACCGTCCCCAACTATCCGCGGGAAGCCGACGTTCCGAAGGACAAGGCGAACCTCGTCTGGCAGTACCCGCAGGCACCGAAGCTCTTCTCCGACCTCGCCAAGGACCGCGAGACGGACGAGAAGAAGCTCAAGAAGCAGACGTCGTCCCTCATATACGCCAGCCGCGTGCCCGTGCGGGTGCTCAACGGGACGGGGGAGCCGGGCGCCGCGGCCGAGGCCGCCGGCCACCTGCGCGCCCTGGGCTTCCCCGTCACCACGGGCAACGCACCCTCGAACGTCGAGGAGACGGAGGTGAGTTACCCGCCGGGCATGGGCCGCAAGTCCCTGGTGCTGAGCTCCAGGCTCGACGACGTCACGCCCCGGGAGGACTCCTCCGCCTCCCCCGACCACGTCACCCTCACCCTCGGCCCTGACTACGAGCGCGTGGACTGACGCCGCGCCGGCGCGGGCGCCGTCACCCCTTGACGCACACCACCTGCTTCAACCGGGCCACGACTTCCACGAGATCGCGCTGCTGCTCCATCACCTTCTCGATCGGCTTGTACGCCTTGGGGATCTCGTCGACGACGCCGGTGTCCTTCCGGCACTCGACGCCCTCCGTCTGCCGGGCGAGGTCCGCCGCCGAGTACTGCCGCCGCGCCTCGCCCCGGCTCATCCGCCGACCCGCCCCGTGCGAGGCCGAGTTGAAGGAGAGCGGGTTCCCCAGGCCCCGCACGATGTACGAGGAGGTGCCCATCGACCCCGGGATGATGCCGAGCTCGCCCGCGCCCGCGCGGATCGCCCCCTTCCGCGTCACCAGCAGTTCCGCGCCGTCGTACTGCTCTTCGGCGACGTAGTTGTGGTGGCAGGAGACGACCTCGTCGAAGACCGGGTCCGCCTTCCCGAACTCCCTGCGCACCGCGTCCTTGAGCAGAGCCATCATCACCGCGCGGTTGTAGCCGGCGTACTCCTGCGCCCAGAAGAGATCGTTCCGGTACGCCGCCATCTGCGGGGTGTCGGAGACGAACACGGCGAGGTCCCGATCGACGAGGCCGCGGTTGTGCGGGAGGCGCTGGGCCTCGCCGATGTGGTGGTCGGCGAGCTCCTTGCCGATGTTCCTCGAACCGGAGTGCAGCATCAGCCACACCGAGCCCTCGGTGTCGAGGCAGACCTCGCAGAAGTGGTTCCCGGAACCGAGCGTCCCCATCTGCTTGGCGGCACGATCGGCACGGAAGTGCACCGCCTCCGCGACGCCTTCGAACCGCCGCCAGAAGTCGGCCCAGCGCGAGGTGGGGAAGGCGTGGAGCCGCGCGGGATCGACCGGCTCCTGGTGCATCCCGCGCCCGACGGGGATCGCCTGCTCGATCCGGCTGCGCAGCCGGCCCAGGTCCTCGGGCAGGTCGTCCGCGGTGAGCGAGGTGCGCACGGCCGACATGCCGCAGCCGATGTCGACACCGACGGCCGCGGGGCAGACGGCACCGCGCATGGCGATCACCGAGCCGACGGTGGCGCCCTTGCCGTAGTGGACGTCGGGCATCACGGCGAGGCCCTCGATCCACGGCAGCGTCGCCACGTTCGCCAGTTGCCGCAAGGTGTTCTCCTCGACCCCCGGCGGCATCCCGCCGTCGTGGGCGGGCGGCTCCACCCACATCCGGATCGGTACCCGGGCACCGGGCATCTCGAAGTACGGCATCACGCTCAACTCCCCGTTGGTTTCCCCTGTACCTACCGCAAGCCAGCAAAAGGGAAAAAGCTCCCCAGAGAAGGCATAACCACCGGCGAACCGGACGGTCGTACGGAAGGTGAGGTAGACATTGTGTTCCGCGGCCCCCAGCGGGCAGCAACACGTTTTCGACCGAACCGGGAGGCCATCCGTGCAGCGGAGGGCAACGTCGTACGCCAGGCACGCGGCACGCACCGCACTCTCCATCGCCCTCCTCGGCGCCCTCGGGACCGCGGCCTGCACCTCCTCCTCGTCCACGGCCGACGAGGAGGACGCAGCACCCGGCCCCTCCGCCTCCACCTCGGCACCTCCCGGTAAGTACCGCACTCTGCCCGAGCCCTGTGGCGCCGTCCCGCTCGGCACGCTCAAGGAGATGCTCCCCGGCGCCGACGACGAGGACGAGGAGCCCGAGGCGACGAGCTCGCCCTACGAGGGCGAGGCACGCGTCACCTACGACACCGACCGCCGCGTCGGCTGCCGCTGGAAGAGCGAGGACACCCTCGGATCGCACCGGCTCAGCGTCGACTTCGAGCGAGTCGTCTCCTACGACCCCGCCGTCAGCGACGACGACCAGGCAGCCACCCTCTTCGAACGGCGCGCCAACGCCGCCGACATCCCTCCGCCCCTCGACGAGTCCGAGGACTCCGAGGAGGCCCCCGACCCCGAGGACTCCGGCAGCCCGTCCTCCGAGTCCCCCGGCGGCGACGGCAAGGCGTCCGAGTCGGCTGGCGACTCCGGGCGGGACTCGGACCCGCCCGACGGGGAGAAGGAGTCGGACGAGGAGGGCTCCCCGTCCGAAGAGTCCCCCGACGAGGCGACGGAGGACGCCGAGGAGGAGGACGGCGAGACGCTCGCCCCTCGCCATCTCGACGACCTCGGCGACACCGCCTACGTCGACGACGCGTTGGAAACCGGCGACGCCAGCGTCCACCGTGACATCACTCTCGTCTTCCGCACCGCCAACGTGATCGCCACCGTCAAGTACACGCGCTGGTCCACGGAGGACACCCGCGCGCCGGACAGCCGCGAACTGCAGGACCGAGCGGTGTCGTTGGCCGACCAGCTCACCGGCACGCTCAAGGAGGACTGAGCCGCCCGGGCACGGCCGCCCGGAGAGGAATCCCACACCCCTCCGGGCCGCCGAGGAAGGGCGACAGGGCCCCGGCGCAGCCTCGGCCGCGTACCGTACGGGCCGTGCCGTCAAGCCACCCCCCTCAGTACGAGTAGCCGAAGAAGTCTTCCTGGAAGCGAAGGAACCATGCACCGAAACGCACCGCGCCACGTCCGCACCCTCCTCTGTGCGGCCGCAGCTCTTCCCGTACTGCTGGTAACCGGATGCTCCTCGGACTCGGACGGCGACCAGGACTCCGCAGCACCCTCCGCCTCCGCGAGCGAGAACGCCAAGGCGCCCGCACCGGCGAAGATCAAGGAGCTCCCCGACTCCTGCAAGGCCATCGAGAAGAAGACGGTCGACTCGCTGGTGCCCGGTGCCGAGAACGCGGGCGGCAAGCGGGTCGGCTCGGGCGACGTCGGCGACTTCAACAGCTGCCTGTGGACCGGGCTGAAGAAGTACGACTACCGGCAACTCGTCGTCACGATGAAGCGGTTCGACTCCGACGAGTCGCTCGGCAGCGGTGCCGAGCGCGCCGGCGAGTACCTGACGAGCCAGGCCAAGAGCGTGGAGGACAACAAGGACCTCAAGGGCGCGAAGAAGGCCGCCGTCAAGGGGATCGGCGACGAGGCCACCACCTTCAGCTACAAGACCGAGAAGAAGGCCACGAAGAAGTCGAAGGAGGACTTCCGGGGCCAGCACCTCCTCGTCCGCAAGGACAACGCGGTGGTGAGCGTCGAGTACGAGGGCGCCGGCTTCGAGAGCGGCAAGATGCCCGGTGCCGACACCGTGAAGAAGAACTCGGAGAAGGCCGCCAAGGACGCGCTCGCCGGACTGAAGTGACCGCGGTACGGCCCTGAACCCGCCCGCGGCGCCCCGGACTTGCCCCGGGACGCCGCGGGCGTCCCTACGGCACGCATGACGGATCGGTCACAACCCGGCCGACGGAACCTCCGTCTCCGCACGCTTGGTCCGGAACGTACGGCGGCTCCCGCGTCTCCGTGCCGGCGGATCGCAGATACCGTCGGACGCGGTATGCCAGTCTGGGCTGGCCAGTTTCCGAGGGTGGGGGACAACTCCAGTGCAGGCCGTACAACTGACGCGAATACACCGGGTGCTCATCGCTGTGGTGGTCACGGGCGCCGTCGTGATCGCCGCCATCGGCTTCGCCGGGTCGTTCTCCGCCGTCCGCGACCTCGCCGAGAAGAAGGGGTTCGGGGACTTCGCCCCGTTCTTCCCGATCGGCATCGACGCGGGGATCGTCGTCCTCCTCGCGCTCGACCTCCTCCTCACCTGGATTCGCATCCCCTTCCCGCTGCTGCGGCAGTCCGCCTGGCTGCTCACCGCCGCCACGATCGCCTTCAACGGCGCCGCGGCGTGGCCCGATCCGCTCGGCGTCGGGATGCACGGGGTCATCCCGCTGCTCTTCGTCGTCACCGTCGAGGCGGCCAGGCACGCCATCGGGCGGATCGCCGATCTCACGGCCGACCGGCACATGGAGGGCGTCCGCGTCTCCCGCTGGCTGCTCGCCTTCCCCTCGACCTTCCGGCTCTGGCGCCGTATGAAGCTCTGGGAGCTGCGCAGTTACGACGAGGTGATCCGGATGGAGCAGGAACGCCTCATCTACGAGGCGCGGTTGCGCGCCCGCTACGGACGGGCCTGGCGCCGCAAGGCACCCGTCGAGTCCCTGATGCCGCTCAAGCTAGCGCGCTACGGCATCCCCCTCACCGAGACCGCGCCCGCCGGCCTCGCCGCCGCCGGGCTCGAACGCACGCCGCACCCCCAACTCACCGCCGCAGCAAGCCCCGACGCGCGCGCCGCAGCGGACGGCGGGGACGGCAGGGACGGCACCGACCAGCGCCCCGTGAACGGCGGAAGCCGTGAGCCGGAGGCGGCACCCGACCGGCCGCCGGCCGCCGAACCGGCCGTCGCCACGGAACACGCCCGTCGGGACGGCGCCGCTGCCGGATCCGACGGAGCCTCGGCGCACCCTCCCTCAGGAGACGGGCGGCCGGTCTACGCCCCCAGCGCATCGGCGCAACCCCCGGCGGACGCAGGCCAGTTCGCGCCCGAGCCCTTCGCCCCCGCTGCCGGCGCGTACGCCGGGCCCGACGCGGCCCCCGGCGGGTACCCGCAGCCGGGCGGAAGCGCTCCCGAGATCCGATGGCCCGAGAGCCCGGACTCTTCTGGCTCTGCTCCCGCGCCGGCGCCGTCGGCCGCCCCGTCCTCGCTCTCACCTGTCGCCGACTCGGCGGGCTCCTCCTGGACGGACGCCCCCAACCCGCCTCGGACCTCCGAGCCCCAGGCAGCCTCCTACGCCGCGGACTCGGCGGCCACGCCTCAGGTCACCGTCCCCGTCGGTTCGGGCGGCCGCCGCCGCAACCTCACCTCTCCCCCGCACCTCAACGGAGGCCCGGCACACCACGGTCCGGCCGACCCCGTGGCCACGGAGCCGCCTTCGCACGCCCAGCAGCCCGAACTCTTCCCGGAACCACTGCCCGGCCCGAACGCCACCCAGGACGGCGGGGCCCTCCGTCCCGCGAACGGCCAAGCACCGGAAGCCGCCCCGCAGCCGGTCGAGCCGCCCGACGCGCAAGCCGGAGCCGAGGACGAAGTACCCCCGTCGGAAGAGCCGCTGGGCATCCCCGAAGGCGTCGCACGGGACGACATCTACTACACGGCCTACCTCCAGTACGCCGCCAACAGCCACGGCCACCCCACCGCGCGCCAGCTCTCCCGCCTCCTCTACGACGAGTTCAACGTGACCGACCGCGACGGCAACATGCTCTCCGAGACCTACCTCCGCCCGTACACCCGGGACTTCAAGGAGCGGTACCGCCTGGAGATGGGCATGGGCTGACCGCCCACCGCACCGACTCCCTGCCGTACGTCGCCGATCCGACGGGCACGCGGGAGGGGGCACAGCACGACGGGCGCCACCGGCCCCCGCCGCGCACAGCCGGGTGCCGACGAGGCGACCCGCCGACCTACCGCCTCTCGGAAACCGTGCCCTCCCCCGGAGCCCGGCCGCTGCCCCAGCGGCACACCACATCATGCCCCGCGCCCACCGCAGGCCCCCGGCAGCGCACGTTTTCCGCACTCACCGAACCCGTGCACTTCGGCCCCGGCCGCCAAGCCCCCGCAGCACTCACGTCCGCGGGGGCGCCGCCGGCAGCCATCGACGGACGCGGCCCGCGTCAGCCGCCCAACAGCTTCCGCACCCGCTCCGCGCCGACCGCCAAGAGCAGCGTGGGCAGCCGCGGCCCCGTCTCGCTGCCGACCAGCAGCCGGTAGAGCAGGGCGAAGAACGACCGCTGCGCGACCTTGAGTTCGGGGGTCGGCTTGGCGTCCGGCGACAGCCCGGCGCGCACCTTGGGCACCCCGTAGACGAGCTGGGTGAGCCCTTCGAGGGACCAGTGCTCGTCGAGCCCGTCGAGGAGCGTCGCGAGGGATGCGCGCTGCTCCTCGTCGAGTGAGGCGAGGAGCTCGGTGTCGGGCTCCTCGCGGACCCTCGTGCGCTGCTCGGCCGGGACTTGGGTGGTGATCCACCGCGCGGCGCGGTCGAGCCGGGGCCGCACCTCGTCGAGCGAGCGGACCGGGTGCTCCGGGTCGAGTTCGCTGAGGATGCGCATCGTCTGCTCCTCCTGGCCGCCGGTGATGTCCGTGACCGAGGCGAGGGTGCGGTACGGCAGCGGACGCGGTGTCGACGTCAGCGGGCCGAGCGCCGTCGAGGAGGCGCGGGTGTGCGAGGCGATGTCGGCCGGCTGCGCCGAGCCGGCGCCGATCTTGCGCACGAGGGCGTCCCACTCGTCGTAGGTGCGCTGGATCTCCTGGTCGAAGGCGACCTTGAAGGACTGGTTGGGCTTGCGCCTGGCGTAGAGCCAGCGGAGC
This sequence comes from Streptomyces xiaopingdaonensis, assembly GCF_000262345.1. Classification (GTDB taxonomy): domain Bacteria; phylum Actinomycetota; class Actinomycetes; order Streptomycetales; family Streptomycetaceae; genus Streptomyces; species Streptomyces xiaopingdaonensis. Next base: position 7,740 of record NZ_AJTQ01000262.1, read on the forward strand.
AGCGGTGCCTCCATGATCTCCAACGCGTCGGCAGGCGTGGGCACTCCGCCCTTCGACGAGGACATCTTCGCCATGCCGCTGATGCCGACGAAGGCGTACATCGGCCCGATCGGCTGCTCACCGCCGAAGACCTCCTGCACGAGCTGCCCGCCGACGACGTACGAGGAGCCGGGCGACTGGTGGTCGACGCCCGAAGGCTCGAAGGTGACACCCTCATACGCCCAGCGCATCGGCCAGTCGACCTTCCAGACGAGCTTCCCGCCGTCGAACTCGCTGAGGCGGACCGTCTCTCCGTGGCCGCATGCGCAGGTGTAGGTGAGAGCGGTGGTCTCGTCGTCGTACGCGGTGACGGTGGTCAGGTCGCGGGCGCAGACGGTGCAGTACGGCTTGTACGGGTAGTAGGCGCCGGCGCCCGAGCCGTCGTCCTCCGCGGCAGCGCCCGAACCCTGCTCGGCCTCGGCCTCCGCTGCCGCGTCGGCCGCGTCCTTCACCTGCTTCTTCTGCTGCTGCTTCTTGCCGCCGGACTTGTCGAGCGTGCGGTACCGCTCCAGCACCGCGTCGATGCGCTCGCGCTCGCGCATCGCGAAGAGGATCTGCTCGCGGTAGGCGCCCGAGGTGTACTGCTCGGTCTGGCTGATGCCCCGGTACTCGACGCCGAGCTCCATCAGCGAGGCTTCCATCGCCGCCTTGAAGTGCGTGCCCCAGCTCTCGTACGGGCTGCCGACCGGAGCGGGGACGGAGGTGAGCGGCTTGCCGACGTGCTCCTCCCACGAGGAGTCGACGCCCTCGACGCCGGCGGGCACCTTGCGGAAGCGATCGAAGTCGTCCCAGGAGATGAGGTGTTCGCACGGGACGCCGCGCCGCTTGATCTCGTCCGCGACGAGGTGCGGGACCATCACCTCGCGGAGGTTGCCGAGGTGGATCGGTCCCGAGGGGCTCAGCCCGGAGGCGCAGACCACGGGTTTGCCCGGGGCCCGACGCTCCGCTTCGGCGATGACCTCATCGGCGATACGGGAGACCCAGTCGGCCTCGTGAGTGGTCTGAGCCACGTCAGGCACTTCCTTACTCTCTGGCCGCAACGGCCATTGCATCCACTACATCCGCGGGCGGCCGCAGACGGCGCACGCCGCAGCGACCGTCCTCGACCGCAGCACCCGCACCCCGACCCGGGGCACGACTGCGGCCTGCCCATCCATTGTTCCATCCGTTCCGAGGCGCCCCGAAGTTATCCACAGGCTCGCCGGCGCCGCAGGTCAACGCCGTCTCCCACGGCTCCACTGCCGCCTGCTCACCTCGGCCTCCCACCCGGGAAACTCGGGCGACACCGTCCGCGCCCACCGTGGAATACTGGCTGCGGACGACACTCACCACGCGATACGAAACGGTCTGCACCCCTATGGCATCGGTCCCCTCACTCGCCAGCTCGCTCCGCCAGCGCGTCGCGGAAGCCTTCTCGGCCGCCCGGCCGGAAGCGTCCGGGGCCGACCCGCTGCTGCGCCGCAGCGACCGGGCCGACTTCCAGGCCAACGGGGCGCTGCCGCTCGCGAAGGAGCTGAAGTCGAACCCGCGCGAGCTCGGCGGCGAGATCCTCGCGCGGCTGGAGAAGGGCGACCTCGTCGCGGAGGCCGAGGTGTCGGGCCCCGGCTTCCTCAACCTCACCGTCAAGGACGCGGCCCTGGTGGCCAACCTCGCGGCCCGCTCGGCCGACGAGCGCCTCGGCGTACCCGGCGCCGCGCACCCGGGCACCAGCGTCATCGACTACAGCCAGCCGAACGTCGCCAAGGAGATGCACGTCGGCCACCTGCGCAACACGGTCATCGGCGCGGCCCTCGACAACATTCTCACCTTCCGCGGCGAGACGGTGGTCCGCAGGCACCACATCGGGGACTGGGGCACCCAGTTCGGCATGCTCGTCCAGTACCTCATCGAGCACCCGGGCGCGCTCGACGCCGAGTCGGCGGCGGACGACGGCGGTGCCTCCATGTCCCGCCTCAACGCGGTCTACAAGGCGTCACGCGCCCTCTTCGACTCCGACGAGGAGTTCAAGACCCGCGCCCGCGCCCGCGTGGTGGAGCTCCAGGCGGGGGACCCGGAGACGGTCGCCCTCTGGCAGCGCTTCGTGGACGAGTCGATGCGCTACTTCCACTCCGTCTACGACCTCCTCGACGTCGACATCCACGACGAGAACGTCGTCGGCGAGAGCGCCTACAACGACGATCTCCAGAACGTCTGCAAGGAGTTGGAGGAGTCCGGCGTCGCCGTCCGCTCCGACGGGGCGCTCTGTGTCTTCTTCGACGACGTCAAGGGCCCCGACGGCACCCCCTCGCCGCTGATCGTCCAGAAGTCCAACGGCGGCTTCGGCTACGCGGCCACCGACCTCGCCGCGATCCGCGACCGCATCCGCGGGCTCGGGGCCGACACCCTCCTCTACGTCGTCGACTCCCGCCAGGCGCTCCACTTCCGGATGGTCTTCGAGACGGCCGAGCGCGCCGGCTGGCTGCCGCAGGGCGCGGCACACCACCTCTCCTTCGGTTCCGTCCTCGGCAAGGACGGCAAGCCGTTCAAGACGCGCGAGGGCGAGACGGTCCAGCTCAGCCAACTGCTCGGCGAGGCCGTCGAGCGGGCCCGCGAGGTGGTGGCCGAGAAGTCGCCGCAGCTCCCCACCGAGGAGCTCGACGAGCGCGCGGCCCAGGTGGGCATCGGCGCCGTCAAGTACGCGGACCTCTCCACCTCCCGCACCCGCGACTACGTCTTCGACCTCGACCGCATGGTCTCGCTCAACGGCGACACCGGCGTCTACCTCCAGTACGCCTACGCGCGCATCCAGTCGATCCTCCGCAAGGCGACCGAGGGCGCGACGGAGCACGCCCCCGTCGCCCACCCCGAGCTGATGCTCTCCCCGGCCGAACGCGCCCTCGCCCTCGCCCTCGACGAGCTGGGCGAGACGATCGAGGACGCGGCGGAGACGTACGAGCCGCACAAGCTGGCCGCGTACCTCTACCAACTCGCCACGCTCTACACGACGTTCTACGACCAGTGCCCCGTCCTCAAGGCAGGCGAGCCGGAGCTGGTGGAGAACCGCCTCTTCCTCTGCGGGCTCACCGCCCGCACTCTCCACCAGGGCATGGCGCTCCTCGGCATCCGCACCCCCGAGCGCCTCTGAGCCACCGGGGCGCACCACCCGCGCCCCGGTGCGTGGCACCATCCCCGCATGCCCACGTACGCCACGGCCCGCCTCGCCGTCCGCGCCCGCGCGCTCGCCGCGGACGCGCCGTCCGGCGTCCGCCCCGTCCTCGGCCTCGCCGGACCACCGGGCGCGGGCAAGTCCACGCTCGCGGAGGCCCTCGTCGAGGAACTCGGCCCCGCGGAGGCCGCGTTGGTCCCGATGGACGGCTTCCACCTCGCCGAGAGCGAGCTCCGCCGCCTCGGCAGGCTCGCGCGCAAGGGCGCACCCGACACCTTCGACGCGCACGGTTACCTCGCGCTCCTCTCCCGCCTCCGGGCCCCGGCCTCCGGCGAGACGGTCTACGCGCCGGCCTTCGCCCGCTCGCTGGAGGAGCCGGTGGCGGGGAGCATCCCGGTGCGGCCGGAGGTGCCGCTCGTCGTCACCGAGGGGAACTACCTGCTGCTCGACCGCCCGCCATGGAACGCCGTCCGACCGCTCCTCGCCGAGTGCTGGTGGATCGACCTGCCGGACCCCGAGCGCGTGCGGCGCCTCGTGGCACGCCACCGCCGCTTCGGCAGGTCGGCCGTGGAGGCCGAGGAGTTCGTGCACGCCTCGGACGAGGCCAACGCCCGCCTCGTGGCAGCAGAGAGCGGCGCCGCGGACCTCGTGGTCGCGGCGCCGCCCCGCTGAAGTGTCAGAGCCCCCTGAGCCGTTGGGCGACCTCGGTCGCCCAGTACGTCAGGACGGTGTCGGCGCCCGCGCGCTTGAACCCGGTGAGCGACTCCATGATCGCGGCGTCCCTGTCGACGAGCCCCTGCGCGGCGGCGTTCTCGATCATGGAGTACTCGCCGGAGACCTGGTAGACGGCGAGCGGCACGTCGACGCGCTCCGCGAAGTCCCGCACCATGTCGAGGTACGGCATCCCCGGCTTGACCATCACCATGTCCGCGCCCTCTGCGAGGTCGAGCTCCAGCTCGCGGAAGGACTCGCGGCGGTTCGCCGGGTCCTGCTGGTACGTCTTCCGGTCGCCCTTCAAGGACGAGCCGACCGCCTCGCGGAACGGCCCGAAGAACGCCGACGAGTACTTCGCCGTGTAGGCGAGCACGGCCGTGTCCACGTGCCCCGACTCCTCGAGCGCCGTCCGGACGACGCCGATCTGCCCGTCCATCATGCCGCTCGGGCCGAGGACGTGCGCCCCGGCCTCCGCCTGAACGACGGCCATCTCCGCGTAGCGGCGCAGGGTCGCGTCGTTGTCGACGCGGCCCTCGGAGTCGAGCACGCCGCAGTGGCCGTGGTCGGTGAACTCGTCGAGGCACAGGTCGGACATGACGACGAGGTCGTCGCCGACCTCGGAGCGCACGTCGCGCAGCGCCTGCTGGAGGATGCCGTCCGGGTCGGTGCCGGCCGAGCCGAAGGCGTCCTTGAACTCGGGCACCCCGAAGAGCATGATCCCGCCGACGCCGGCGGAGACCGCCTCGGCGGCCGCCTTCCGCAACGTGTCCCGCGTGTGCTGGACGACGCCGGGCATCGAACCGATCTCCACGGGCTCGTCGATCCCCTCCCTGACGAAGGCGGGGAGGACCAAGTCGCCGGCGTGCAGCCGGTTCTCCGCGACGAGCCGGCGCATCGCGGGGGTGGTACGCAGCCGTCGCGGCCGTACCTCGGGGAACCTTCCCTGCGCTCTCACGAGCGGGACCTCCTTCGCGCCGGGCGCTTCTCACTCGGCCGCTTCACCTGCTCCCCGGCCTCGACGGCCGTCGCCCGGCGCTTGGCGCCGAACTCGGCGAGCGCCTCGGCGAGTCTGTGGACCGAGGCTTCGGGCGAGAGTACGTCGACCCGCAGCCCGTGCTCCTCCGCCGTCTTCGCCGTGGCCGGACCGATGCAGGCGATGACGGTCACGTTGTGCGGCTTGCCCGCGATCCCCACGAGGTTCCGCACGGTGCTCGACGACGTGAAGAGTACCGCGTCGAAGCCACCGCCCTTGATGGCTTCCCGCGTCTCGGCAGGCGGCGGCGACGCACGCACGGTGCGGTACGCGGTGACGTCGTCCACCTCCCAGCCGAGCTCGATCAGCCCCGCGACGAGGGTCTCGGTCGCGATGTCGGCGCGCGGCAGGAAGACGCGGTCGATCGGGTCGAAGACGGGGTCGTACGGCGGCCAGTCCTCCAGCAGCCCGGCGGCCGACTGCTCACCGCTCGGCACGAGGTCGGGCTTGACCCCGAACTCCACCAGCGACTTCGCCGTCTGCTCGCCGACGGCCGCGACCTTGATCCCGGCGAAGGCCCGCGCGTCGAGTCCGTACTCCTCGAACTTCTCGCGCACCGCCTTGACCGCGTTCACCGAGGTGAAGGCGATCCACTCGTACCGGCCCGTGACGAGGCCCTTGACCGCGCGCTCCATCTGTTGCGGTGTGCGCGGCGGTTCGACGGCGATCGTCGGCACCTCGGCCGGTACGGCGCCGTAGGAGCGGAGCTGGTCGGAGAGCGAGGCGGCCTGCTCCCTGGTGCGGGGCACCAGGACCTGCCAGCCGAAGAGCGGCTTCGACTCGAACCAGGCGAGCTGCTCACGCTGCGCCGCCGCGCTCCGCTCACCGACCACGGCTATGACCGGCTGCCCGCCGTCGGCCGCCGGCAGGACCTTCGCGGACTTCAGCACCTGCGCGATCGAACCGACGGTCGCGGTGAAGGTGCGCTGCCTCGTGGTGGTGCCGGCGAGCGTCACCGTCAGCGGGGTGTCGGGCTTCCGCCCGCCGGAGACGAGTTCGCCCGCGACGGCACCGACCCCGTCGAGCGTCGTCGAGACGACGGCGGTCACCTCGCTGGCGCCGACCTCGGTCCAACACCGCTCGTCGGCCGTACGCGCGTCGACGAACCGTACGTCGGTCCCCTCCGCGTCGCGCAGCGGCACCCCCGCGTACGCGGGGACGCCGACGGCCGGTGTGATGCCGGGGACGACCTCGAACGGAATGCCGTCGGCCGCGAGCGCCAGCATCTCCCGTGCGGCGTCCGAGTCGAAGCCCGGATCGCCCTCGACGGCACGGACGACCCGCTTGCCCGCGCGCGCGGCGGCCATGGCAGAATCGGCCGCATCCTCGGGAGTCGGGAGGTCACTTCCCTTGCCCGCAGGGGAAGTTGAGGCTGCGTCAGGTTCGGCTCGCAGCGGTGTGTCCACCCCCGGCCGGGTGTGCGCGGCGACGATGTCGTGCACCCGCGCGTCGGCGACCAGCACGTCGGCCTGCGACAGTGCTTCGACGGCGCGCAGCGTCAGCAGGCCGGGGTCACCCGGGCCCGCGCCGAGGAAGGTCACGTGGCCGTGCGCGCCGTAGAGGTGCGGGCTGCTGCCTTCCGGGGTGGTACTCGGATTCTGGGCGGCGGTGGGGCTCAAAGTGCTCGCTCCCCCATCAGACCGGCCGCACCCTTGGCGAGCATCTCGTCGGCGAGCTCCCGGCCCATGTGCTGCGGGGCCGAGTCCTCTCCGTCGGACGCCGGTACGGGACCGGTGGTGGACAGCTGCACCAGCGTGGAACCGTCGGTGGTACCGACGACCCCGCGCAGGCGCAGTTCGGTGACTACCTGCCCCTCGACAAGGAGGTCGGCCAGTGCACCCACGGGTGCGCTGCAACCGGCCTCCAAGGCGGCGAGCAGGGTTCGCTCGGCCGTGACGGCGGCCCGCGTCGGCAGGTCGTCGAGCTCGGCGAGCTGTGCTGCGAGTTGCGTGCTGCTCGCGGCGCACTCCACAGCGAGTGCCCCCTGACCGGGGGCGGGCAGTACCAGGTCGGGGGCGATGAGCTCGGTCGCCTCGTCGAGCCGTCCGAGCCGGGACATCCCCGCGGCGGCGAGCACGATCGCGTCGAGCTCACCGGAGCGCACGTACCCGATCCGGGTGTCGATATTCCCCCGAATCGGAACCGTCTCGATCTCGGCGCCCAACGCGCGGGCCCACGCGTTGAGTTGGGCCATCCGCCGGGGCGACCCCGTGCCGATGCGCGGCACGCCGCCGCTCTCCACGAGCCCGCGGAAGTCGAGCCCGTCCCGCGCGATGAGCGCGTCCCTCGGGTCCGCGCGCAGCGGCACGGCGGCGAGCCTGAGGTCCTCCGGCTGGGTCGTCGGGAGGTCCTTGAGCGAGTGGACGGCGAAGTCGATCTCGCCGTCGAGCAGCGCGTCGCGCAGCGCGTTGACGAAGACACCGGTCCCGCCGATCTGCGCGAGCTGCTCGCGGCTGGTGTCGCCGTAGGTGGTGATCTCGACGAGCTCGACGGCCCGCCCCGTGAGCGTCCGCACCTGCTCGGCGACGAGCCCGGACTGCGCCATGGCGAGTTTGCTGCGGCGCGTACCCAGCCTGAGCGGGGGTTGGGTGGTCTGGACGGCGTCGGTCATTGCCGCTCCTGTTCGGGGTTGCTGACGGCGGCGACCGTCTGCGGATCGAGGTCGAAGAGTTCACGCAGCGCGTCCGCGTAGCCGGCTCCGCCCGGCTCGCCCGCGAGCTGCTTCACCCGCACCGTCGGGGCGTGCAGGAGCTTGTCGACGACGCGGCGCACGGTCTGCGTGATCTCCGCGCGCTGCTTGTCGTCGAGCCCGTGCAACCGCCCCTCCAGGCGGGTCATTTCGGAGGTGACGACGTCCGCCGCCATGGCGCGCAGCGCCACCACGGTCGGAGTGATCGTCGCAGCGCGCTGTGCGGCGCCGAAGGCGGCGACCTCCTCGCCGACGATGTTCCGGACGGCGTCGACGTCGGCGGCCATCGGCGCGTCCGCCTCGGCCTCGGCGAGCGTCTCGATGTCCACGAGGCCGACGCCGTCGATCCCGTGGACGGCGGCATCGACGTCCCTCGGCATGGCGAGGTCGAGGATGCCGGGCGCCGCACCCGGGCCGCGGAACGCCAGCGCCTCGTCCACCGCGTCGGCGGTGAGGACGAGCCCGGTGGCGCCGGTGCAGGAGACGACGATGTCGGCGTAGGGCATCTCGCGCGGCACCTCGTCGACGGAGACGGCGGCCGCCTTCACGCCCGTGGTCTCCGCGAGGCTCTCGGCGAGCCGCTCGGCGCGGCCCACGGTCCTGTTGGCGATCACCAGTTCGGCCACGCCTGCCCGCGCGAGCGTCGTGGCCGCGAGCGACGACATCGAACCGGCGCCGATCACCAGCCCACGCTTCCCCTCGGCCCATCCGCCCAACTCCGGCGCCCCGGCGAGCTGCTGGAGCCCGAAGGTGACGAGCGACTGCCCGGCCCTGTCGATCCCCGTCTCGGTGTGCGCCCGCTTGCCGACGCGGAGCGCCTGCTGGAAGAGGTCGTTGAGCAGCCGTCCCGCGGTGTGCTGCTGCTGCGCGAGCGCCAGCCCGTCCTTGATCTGCGCGAGGATCTGCCCCTCGCCGACGACCATCGAGTCGAGCCCGCAGGCCACCGAGAAGAGGTGGTGGACGGCGCGGTCCTCGTAATGGACGTAGAGGTAAGGGGTGAGCTCCTCCAGGTCGACGCCGCTGTACTCGGCGAGGAGCGTGGAGAGTTCGGCGACGCCGGCGTGGAACTTCTCCACGTCGGCGTAGAGCTCGATCCGGTTGCACGTGGAGAGGACGGCGGCCTCGGCGGCGGGCTCGCTGCCCACCACGGCACCGAGCAGCCCTTCGCGCACCTCGGCCGCGAGCGCCGCGCGCTCCAGCACGCTCACGGGGGCGCTGCGATGGCTCAGACCTACGACGAGCAGACTCATGCCGGCATCACGGCGGGCAGGTCCCCGTCAGGTCCGGAGTCGGTGCGCTTGGTGACGGAAGCGGCGGGCGGCGCGGCCGGCGGCGCCGTGTCCTCCTCGTCCGGCACGTCCTCACCCGCCTTGCGCTGCTCGTGGAAGGCGAGGATCTGAAGCTCTATGGAAAGGTCGACCTTGCGGACGTCGACCCCCTCGGGCACCGAGAGCACGGTCGGCGCGAAGTTGAGGATGGAGGTGATCCCGGCGGCGACGAGGCGGTCGCAGACCTGCTGCGCGGCGCCGGCCGGAGTGGCGATCACGCCGATCGAGACGCCGTTGTCGTCGACGACCTTCTCCAGCTCGTCCGTGTGCTGCACGCCGATGCCGGCGACCGGCTTCCCGCTCAACGAGGGGTCGGCGTCGATCAGGGCAGCGACGCGGAACCCGCGGGAGGCGAACCCCCCGTAATTGGCGAGCGCGGCACCGAGGTTGCCGATGCCGACGATGACGACGGGCCAGTCCTGGGTGAGGCCCAACTCGCGGGAGATCTGGTAGACGAGGTACTCGACGTCGTACCCGACGCCCCTCGTCCCGTAGGAGCCGAGGTAGGAGAAGTCCTTGCGCAACTTGGCCGAGTTGACGCCGGCGGCGCTCGCCAGCTCCTCGGAGGAGACCGTCGGCACCGAGCGCTCGGAGAGCGCGGTGAGCGCCCGCAGATACAGCGGAAGTCGGGCGACGGTGGCCTCGGGGATGCCTCGGCTGCGGGTCGTCGCCGGTCGGTGGTTTCGGCCAGTTGCCACGTTGCTCCTGCCGTTTGCGCGAAGCGGTGAGCGGTCCTCCGCGAGGCTTTTGCCCTGACCGCTCCGTCGCGCCCAGGCTATGCCTTTGTGAACGCGTGCACAAAGATGGTGTCCGCTTTGTCCCGGCAACGTGACCGGAGCCACAAACGCCAACAGGGACACGCGAACACACTCCTCACGTATACGCCCCCGGACGGCAAAACGACCTCGATGGTAATCGAATCCGGCTCGAATCCCGACCACGAACGACCGCACCCCGGGCCGCGACCGCCGGCCTCAACTCCCGCCGCACGCACCGCGTCCGGCCGCTCACCGAGCGTCCTTCCGCGGCCGCGCTAGCCGACGAGCGCCCGCCGCAGCCGCTCCGGATCGACGCGCCAGAAGTCGTGCTGCTCACCGTCGACGAGGACGACCGGAATCTGCTCCCAGTACTTCCGGTACAGCTCCTCGTCCTTGTTGATGTCGCGCTCCTCCCACTCGGCACCGGTCTCCTCGCAGACCCGCGCCACCACGTCGCGCGCCACCTCGCACAGGTGGCACCCCGGCTTCCCGATCAACGTCACTGTTCGCATACGGCCATTGTCCCGTCGCGCGACCGGTGCCCGGTGCCGTACGCCGGCCCGCTCGCGCACCGCGAACCGCTCGCCGCGCGCCCGCTGGACATCCGGCCGTAACGGGCTCGGTCGGCCGTATGGCTATGCTCGCCACATGCCCCTTCCCGCATGGCTCTCCGCACGCAAGCGCTCCGCCACCGCGCGGAGCGTGCTCGCAGGCGAGGCAGCCGCGGAGGCGGCGCGGAAACAGGAGCAGGCCGAACAGGAGGAGCTGGCGCGGGAGTCCGCAGCCGCCGAGGAGCACGAGGAGCAGTTCCCCGTCAGCGGGGATCCCCTCGCCGCGGCCTTCTTCGACCTCGACAACACCGTCATGCAGGGCGCGGCTCTCTTCCACTTCGGCCGCGGCCTGTACAAGCGGAACTTCTTCCAGACCCGCGAACTCACCCGATTCGCCTGGCAGCAGGCGTACTTCAGGCTCGCAGGCACCGAGAACAGCGGCCACATGGAGGAGGCGCGCGACAGCGCCCTCTCGATCGTCAAGGGCCACCGCGTCGCGGAGCTGATGTCGATCGGCGAGGAGATCTACGACGAGTACATGGCCGGCCGCATCTGGCCCGGCACCCGCTCCCTCGCGCAGGCGCACCTCGACGCCGGCCAGAAGGTCTGGCTCGTCACCGCGGCCCCCGTCGAGGCTGCGACGATCATCGCCAGGCGGCTCGGGCTGACGGGGGCGCTCGGCACCGTCGCCGAGTCCGTCGGCGGCGTCTACACGGGGCGGCTCGTCGGCGAACCGCTGCACGGCCCGGCGAAGGCGGAGGCGGTCCGCGCGCTCGCCGCGGCCGAGAGCCTCGACCTCGACAGGTGCGCCGCCTACAGCGACTCGGCCAACGACATCCCGATGCTCTCCCTCGTCGGCCACCCGTACGCGATCAACCCGGACACCCGACTCCGGGAGCACGCACGGGAAATGGGCTGGCGGCTGCGGGACTACCGCACCGGGCGCAAGGCGGCGAAGGTCGGCATCCCGGCCGCCGCGGGCGTCGGCGCGGTCGCGGGGGGCGCGGTCGCAGCGGTCGCCCTCCAGCGCCGCCGCCGCTGAACTGCCGCCCCTGCCCCGCGCGTTACCAGGCGCTCCACCCGCGCCGCACGCCGCTGCGCACGTCCGCGCACGAGGAAGCCGCCGCAGCGAGACCGTCACGGAGCGCGCCCGGACGAGGGCCGAACTCATCTTGTTACCCCGTACCGCGGCGACCAGTCCTCCGGACGCGCCGCGGAGGGAGGGTCGTCACATAAGGCTCCTGAAGCGACAGAACCTGTCTCAAAACTGATCAGTTTCTCGTCTGCATTCCCCTAGCGCTCTGACCTCAACTCATAACAGACCAAACCGAATCGACGATTTCAACAACTAGGGGTAGTGCCGCCTTTACGAAGCGTTATTCTCCTCAGACGCAATTCGGTACCCATCCGTCCACCCGGGCGAACGGTCCCGCACTGCACGTGATGGAAGCTCTGCCTCTGGGAGTCCCGTGTACCCACACGTCGGGGTTGACGCCTCGGGCCTGGCTACGCTGCGCACGACAGTCGTCGACCAACTGCGTGCATTCGTCCCCACCGCGTACGCCGTCCCGGCCCTGGCCGCCGCAGCCGCACCACCCGCACCTGTCCCCGCAGGCCCCCGATACGCCCTCGCCGACAGCGCACAGGGCACACAGGGAGCCGCCACCCGACCGACCGACCGCGCCACCGCCAACGCCACCGCCGAAGCAGCGAGTCCCGGCACCGGCACCGCGGTGAGCGAACATCCGCCCACCGCCGCCCGCCGCCGCGGCCGCGCCGCCCCGAGCAGGCGCACCCCGGCCCAGGACGCCGACAGCCGCCGCATGATGGAGCTCGTCGAACGGGCCCAGTCCGGCGAGGCGGAGGCGTTCGGCCGGCTCTACGACCAGTACAGCGACACCGTCTACCGCTACATCTACTACCGCGTCGGCGGCCGGGCCACGGCCGAGGACCTCACCAGCGAGACCTTCCTGCGCGCACTGCGCCGGATCAGCACCTTCACCTGGCAGGGCAGGGACTTCGGCGCCTGGCTCGTCACCATCGCGAGGAACCTCGTGGCCGACCACTTCAAGTCCAGCCGTTTCCGTCTGGAAGTGACCACCGGCGAGATGCTCGACGCCAACGAGGTCGAGCGCTCGCCAGAGGAGTCCGTCCTCGAATCACTCTCCAACGCCTCCTTGCTCCAGGCCGTCCGTAGACTCAACCCCCAGCAACAGGAATGCGTCACGCTCCGTTTTCTCCAGGGCCTCTCGGTGGCCGAAACGGCGCGGATCATGCACAAGAACGAGGGCGCGATCAAAACCCTCCAGTACCGCGCCGTCCGCACCCTGGCACGGCTGCTCCCGGACGACGTCCGCTGAGCGCTTCCCGCCACACCCGTAGGGCCCAACTTCCTTTTGCCGACCGCGGTTTGAGCTCCGGAGCCGATACGCTCCGGAGGGCCGCGGGCACCCGCGGTCACATCATCGTGGTTCCGTAACCCGACTGCTCCGCCGCTCGTTGTGGGGGTTGCAGACTCCCCGCAGCCGCGGCACTGCCCTCGCGCGCCCCACCGGAGCGCGTTCGGCTCGGCCGCACAACCACCCCTGTCTCGCGGGGAGTCGACCGTGTCGACGAGAGGAGGTGCCGCCTGTGATCGGATCGACCTCGACGGGCCGCCGGGCCCTCGCCTTCGCCGATGCCCTGGAGCGCGAGCTCACCGAGGGCACGGCGGCCGGCGAGGCCGGGCCCGGCACCGATGGTCCGGCGGCGCAGCAGTCCACCGCCGAGAGCCTGTCCCCCGGTCCGGACGGCGGCGTTCCGCTCGCCGTGGCGGCCCGTCTCGCCTCCGTCCCCAGGCCCGAGTTGGCCGAGGACGTCAAGGAGGCCCAGCGCGCCGGGCTCGTCGCGGCGATGGAACGCGCCTACGCCGAGCAACCGGAGCCGTCCCTCCCCGCACAGCGCGACGCCCGTACCGACCCCGACGGAGGACCGCTCCACCGGCTGCGCCCCAAGTCCCGCTGGGGCAAGGGGATCGCGGTGGGCGGCCTCGGGCTCACCGTGGCCGCCGGCGCGCTCGGCGGCGTCGCCGCCGCCAGCACCGGGGCGCTCCCCGGCGATTCGCTCTACGGGGTGAAGCGCGGGATGGAGGACCTCCGCCTCGACCTCGCAAGGGACGACGCCGCCCGCGGCGCCCTCCTCCTCGACCACGCCGCAACTCGCCTGCACGAGGCCCAACGCCTCCTCGAACGCGACCGCAGCGGCCCCCTCGACGACTCCTCCGTCACCGAGATCCGCAGCGCCCTCTCCGGCATGCACGAGGAGGCGAAGGAGGGCCACCACCTCCTCAGCTCCGCCTACCGCCGGGACGGCGACATCGCCCGCATCCGCTCGCTCTCCGCCTTCGCGGGCGAGCACCGCTCGGGCTGGGCCCGCGTCGAGGAGCGCCTCCCGCGCCAACTCAGCGACGTGAGCAGGGAGGTGAACTCCGTCTTCGACGCCATGGACGAAGAGGTCCGCCCCCTGCGCTCCCTCCTCCCCCGCGAGGACGACCACGCACCTCCCGAGCACGGGCGCGGCACAGGCGACCGCACAGGCGAGGAGGCGCCCTCCTCACCGCCGGCCCCTCGCTCCTCCGACGACGCGGGCGGCCGCACAGGAGAGCACGGGGAGGCCGAGGAGCCTTCCCCCACCGACGGCTCCGGGCACGAGGAGGGCCTGCTCGGCGGCCCCGGCGTCCTCGTCCCCGACCGCGACGAAGGCGCCGAGTCCCCGTCCCAGCCGGAGCCCCGGCCGGAGGGCCCTTCGGGCCCCGCCCCCGAACTCACCGTCCCGCCGATCCTCCCCGACGTGCTCCCGGGGCTCGGCCTCGGCGACAAGGAGTAGCGCGGCTCGCCAAGAGCCGCCGCCGGTTCAGAAGAAGACCGAGCGGCGGTTCACGAGCAGCTTGTAGAGCGTGTGTTGAATCGTCTCGCGCACCTGGTCGGTGAGGTTGAACAGCAGCATCGGGTCGTCCGCCGCCTCGGGCGCGTACCCGTCGGTGGGGAGCGACTCCCCGAACTGGATCGTCCACTTCGTCGGCAACGGTACCGCGCCCAGCGGCCCCAGCCAGGGGAACGTCGGCGTGACCGGGAAGTAGGGGAAGCCGAGGAGCCGTGCGAGCGTACGGGAGTTGCCCACCATCGGATAGATCTCCTCCGCGCCCACCACCGAGCACGGCACGATCGGCGCGCCCGTCCGCAGCGCAGTGGAGACGAAGCCGCCCCGCCCGAACCTCTGCAGCTTGTACCGCTCGGCGAACGGCTTCCCCAGCCCTTTGAACCCCTCGGGCATCACCCCGACGAGCTCGCCGCGCTCCAGGAGCGCCCCTGCGTCCTCGGTACAGGCGAGCGTGTGCCCCGCCTTGCGCGCCAACTCCCCGACGACGGGCAGCACGAAGACGAGGTCGGCGCCGAGGAGCCGCAGGGTGCGATCTGCCGGATGGTGGTCGTGGACGGCGACCTGGAGCATGAGCCCGTCGAGCGGCAGCGTTCCCGAGTGGTTGGAGACGATCAGCGCCGCGCCCTCGTCGGGTATGTTCTCCAGCCCGCGCACCTCGACGCGGAAGTACTTCTCGTACAGGGGGCGCAGGAGCGACATGAGTACCTGGTCGGTGAGTTCGCGGTCGTAGCCGAAGTCGTCGACCTCGTACTCGCCGGTGAGCCGCCGCCGAAGGAAGGCGAGCCCGTGCGCGGCGCGGTCCTCCCAGTCGGAGCCGAGCAGCCGCTCGAGCATGCTCGGTTCTGACGCTTCCGATGCGGGCGCCGCCGCTCTCCGCCCCTCGTTCGGGGGAACGGGTTCTGCTTCCGAACGTGACTGCTCCGGTACGGACTTGAGCGGACCTTCGCCGGGAGTCGACCGCCGCGTGGACGTGCCACTCCCCCTCTCGCCCTCTTCGGTGCGCATGCGACGCTCCCGCCCCATACCGCGCCCCCGCCCGCGGTCGTCGTCGAACGGAATCACCTTCGCGTCAGCCACTTCGACGCACCTCCTACCCCTACTTCCGACCGGGCAGCAGCCCGGCGAACAGGTCGACGGCACCGGCCAGCCGCCGCGGCGGAACAGGGCCGGGCCCTCGCCTTCGCAGGAACGCCGCCAGCACCTCGGCCGTGCTCCGCCGCGCGGTGAAGCCGAGCACCTCCCGTGCGTGCCTCGTCGCCACCGCGCCCCCGTGCGTCAACACGTCGACGAGTTCCGCCGGCAGATCGGGCGCTCCCGCAGCGCGCAGCGCGGCCCCCGACCACCCCAGCGCCGGAAGCGGCAGCGGCACCGTCGGCCGCCCCAACCGGCGTGCGCACTGCGAGAGGAGGAGCACGCCGTCGCCGGCGATGTTGAACGTCCCCGCCGGCCCGTCGGGTTCGAGTACCCGGTGGAGCGCGCCGAGCACGTCCTCCTCGTCCACGAACTGGAGCCGCGGATCGTGCCCGAGGACCGTCGGCAGCACGGGCAGTGAGAAGTAGCCGGCGAGCGGGGCCTCCCGGGCCGATCCCAACTCGTGGGCGAAGCGCAGCACCGAGACCGCGACGTCGGGCCTTCGGCGCGCGAACCCGCGGACGTATCCTTCCGCCTCGACCGCGTCCTTGGCGAACCCGCCGCGCGGCAGGGACCGCGAGCGCATCGTCTCGTCGAAGAGCGCGGGATCACGCGGCGCCGAACCGTAGACGCCCGTGGTCGACTTCACGACGAGCCGCCGCAGCGCCGGCGCCTTCTGGCACGCTCCGAGCAGCTGCATCGTCCCGATGACGTTGGTCTCCTTGACCGCGGTGCGCGAACGCCCGAGCGGCGACGGCGTCCCCTGCAGGTCCAGATGGACGACGGTGTCGACGCCGTGCCCCGCGAGCACGCCGGCGATCGAGGGCTGCCGTATGTCGAGCCGGACGAACTCCGCGGCCCCGAGCGGATGCGCGGGCTGCCGCAGGTCGACGGCGACGACCCGCTCCACCTCGTCCGAGTCCTGGAGGCTGCGGACGAAGGCACCGGCGCTCGCACGTGCCGCCCCGGTGACGAGTACGACCCTGCCCAAGGCCCCTCCCTGAAGGCTGCTCCCCGGTCCCCACCGGCGGGACGCACGGTCCCGACGCGGCGCCCGCACAGGCGGCCGCGGGGAGCGCCCACGGTACCGACCGGGTGTTGCGCCCCGGTGACGGGAGACGTCTTCGGGCGAACTCCCGCTGGAGCGACGAACGCCGCCCTCCCCGGCACCGTGCGGTGCGGGAAAGGGCGGCGATCAACGACGTCTGTGCGCGCTCACTTCTTGTTGCGACGCTGCACGCGCGTGCGCTTCAGCAGCTTGCGGTGCTTCTTCTTCGCCATCCGCTTGCGCCGCTTCTTGATGACAGAACCCACGACAACCCTCGCTCACGCGATGCGACCCCGCCTCGTGGGCGGGGGCGACTCATTTCGAATCACTCGGTGCGGGGCGTCCGAGCCCACACGACCTACATAGGGCCAGCCTACCCGGCACCGGGGAGTGCTCGTTAACCGAGGGTCGCCGGAGGAACGGGTGCGGTCCGGCGGACCGCACCCGCCCTCTGCGAGCGCCGCTGAACGTCAGGCGCTCTCCACCCCCACGTAGGACTCCTGGAGGTACTCGTGCACGGCCTTTTCCGGAACCCGGAAGGACCGGCCGACCCTGATCGCAGGCAGATGACCGCTGTGCACCAAGCGGTACACGGTCATCTTGGAGACTCGCATCACCGAGGCGACTTCCGCCACGGTCAGGAACACGACCTCGTTGAGAGGTCCCTTACCAGCAGCCATGTCACACCTGAACCTTCCGCACATGTCGGGCACCGGCTTCCCCTCCGGTGACTCCTGGTCGCATGTGCGCTCCTCCCCAGATTAGGGGCGGGTGATGCAAGTGGTGAAGAGGAGTAGCGTTCAGCACGCTTCTGGGACAGACACGCTCGATTGAGTACATAGCGAGTAAGCGCACGGTAGTAACCGGACCGCACCGCGTCATCAACCGGAACCGGAGCGCACGCCACGCCCGCCCACCGCCCGACCGATTCCCGCTCTTTCCCCACTCCTTGTCCGGCCCTCCGCCGACCGGCTCCGACCAGCAGGTTCTCGACGTGAACCGCCCTGAACCACCGCCGGACGAAGGCGAGTTGCCATCGCGCCGCGGGAACTTCCCGGCACCGAACGGGAGTCTCCCGACGCGCCCGTCCCGCGCCGCGCGCCACCGGCCCCGGGGACCCCGCAGGGCCCTCACAGGGACTCTCCGTGCGTAGCTCCGGTTGTACGAGCGTACCTGGAATCGGGTCGTTATGTCGACACGTCTGCCCGTCGCTGATGCTAGTACACCGCAGCAGAGTGCCGAGGACGGTGAGTCCCATGTGGCGTAGCAGCCCGGGAGTCGACGCGCGTGCCCGCTCCGCCCCGCGTCCCACACCGCCTGCCGCACACGGGCCGCGCACCCCGCCACAACGGCCAGACACCGGACGCTCGTTGCCGGTCACTTTCCCCGGATCGAGTGACGCACCACACCGGCCAACGCCCAACTCAACAGGCACACCTTCACGTTCACGGCACACTCCGGCCCGCGCCGACAGCTGCACCTACGGCAGGAGACCGTGCGCGGGGAAGACGGCCCGCCGCACCCGCACCACGACCCGATCGAGCGCCTCCGCCGGGTCGTACCCCGACTCCCAACCCCGCCAGGAGACTGCCACGCCGTCGGTCATCCGCCGCGGCTGGAGCACCTCACCGGTCCGCGCGTACACCTCGGCAAGCCAGTCGGCCGGCACTTCGGTCCCCGGCTCGACGGGCGCACCCGCCACCAGGCCCACCAGGTGCGTCCAGGTCCGCGGCACCACCTCGACGACCGCGTACCCTCCGCCGCCGAGCGCGAGCCACCTTCCGCCGGCGAACTCGTGGGCCCAGCCGTGGCACGACTCGGCCGCGGCCCGTTGCGCGTCCACGCTCACGCCCAGGTGAGCCAGCGGGTCGTCCACGTGGGTGTCGGCACCGTGCTGCGTCACGAGCACCTCGGGAGCGAAAGCCCGGAGCAGCTCCGGAACCACCGCATGCATCGCCCGCAGCCAACCGGCGTCCGAAGTCCCCGCCGGCAGCGGCAGGTTGACGGACGTGCCCTCCGCGTCCGCGCCACCGGTCTCCTCCGGCCAGCCCGTGCCGGGGAAGAGCGTGCCCGGGTCCTCGTGGACGGAGATCGTCAGCACCCGTGGGTCGTCCCAGAACGCGGTCTGCACACCGTCCCCGTGGTGCACGTCGGTGTCGACGTACGCCACGCGCTCGGCGCCCATCTCCAGCAGACGCGCGACCGCGAGAGCCGCATCGTTGTACACGCAGAACCCCGAGGCGCCGCCCGGCATCGCATGGTGGAGGCCGCCGCTGAAGTTCACGGCGTGCTCGGCCTCCCCTCGCCACACCGCTTCCGCCGCGGCGACCGACATCCCCGCGATCAGCGCCGAGGCGTCGTGCATACCGGGGAAGGCGGGGTCGTCCATCGTCCCGAGGCCGTACTCTCCGCGAGCCGACGCAGGGTCGGCGGCTGCCTTGCGCACCGCGTCGATGTAGTCCTGCCGGTGCACGAGCCGCAGCGTCGAGTCACCGGCCGCCGGCACCGAGCGCACCGTCAACTCCCGTGCGCGGGGCAGGACCAAGGCCTCTGCGAGACGCATCGTCAAAGCGAGCCGGACGGGGTCCATCGGGTGTCCCGGACCGAAGTCGTAGGCGGTGACCGCCTCATTCCACATCAGCTGCGCGCGACCGCTCATGCCGCTCACCGTATCCGCCGCCCGCCCCGTCGAACGAGCGCGCGTACCCCAGTGTCACCAGTACGAGCACCATCGGGATCAGCATCGCTCCCCGATAGCTCCACGCGTCCCCGACCGCCCCCACCAACGGCGAACCGACAAGGAACCCCACGTAGTTGAAGATGTTCAACCGCGCCACCGCTGCATCCGACGCCCCTGGGAAGAGCCTCCCCGCTGCCGCGAACGTCTGCGGCACGAGCACGCAGAGCCCCAGCCCGAGCGCGGTGAACCCGGCCATCCCAACCCAGGCACCCGGGGCTCCCGCCACGACCGCGAACCCGAGCGCGGCCAGGACCGTCCCCGCACGCACGACGGCGACCGCACCGAAGCGCCGCACCCCGAGGTCCCCGACCGCGCGACCCAGCAGCGTCGTCACCATGTAGACGTTGTAGGGCACCGTGGCCAGCTGCTCGGAACCCCCGAGCACGTCGTGCAGGTACTTGGCACTCCAGTTGGAGACGGTCGAGTCGCCGATGTACGCGAACGACATCACGAGGCAGAGCGGCAGCAGCAGCCGCATCCCCGGCCCGCCCCCTCCGGGCTGCTGGACCGGATGCTCCCCGGCCGGAGCGTCCCGGTACCACCGGCTCGCCACCAACGCCACCGGTACCGCAACGAGCACCACGGGCCCGTACAACTCCGCCAGCCCCCACGCCCAGTGAGCCCCGCACCACGCCAAAGAAGCGCCCACGATCCCGCCGAGACTGTAGGCAGCGTGGAACCCCAGCATGATGCTCCGCCCGTACTCACGCTGCAGGCTGACCCCGAGCATGTTCATCGACGCGTCGAGCGCACCCACGAAGAGCCCGAACGCCCCGAGCACCAGACACAGTTGCACGAGACCGTCGAACGCACCGACCCCCAGCAGTGCCAGCCCCACAACCGGCTGTGCCCACCGCAGCACCACGCTCGGCCGCACACTCCGCACAACCCGCTCGGTGCAGACACTCCCCACCCCGGCCAACACCGGCACCGCAGCAAGGAAGGCCGGCAACGCCGCGTCCGACAGCTCGTACCGATCCTGCACCGCAGGGATACGCGTCACCAGGAGAGCGAAAACGACGCCCTGGACGAAGAAGGCAACAGCGAGGGATATCCGCCCACAAGAGCGCCGCGTACGTGACATGAACGCACCCTAGAAGCGGGAGTGGTTCACCGACAGATGTAGCGTTCACTCACTCCCGAGCCCCAACAGCCCCGGCAGCTCGGCCATTTCGGAGAAACACGCCCTGGCCCCGCCCAACCGCTCCCTCGGCGTCATCGCACAGAAACCGAGAACGTCCATCCCGGCCGACCGTGCAGCCTGCACCCCCGCAGGACTGTCCTCGACGACGACGCACTCCTCGGCCTGCACCCCACGCACAGCGGCCGCATGCAGAAACAGGTCGGGAGCCGGCTTCCCCCGCCCCACATCGTCCGCACTGAACAGAGCCCCCTCGGGAAAGAACTTTTCCAGCCCCGTCTTCCGCAGCGCGACCCGTATCCGCTCGTGGCTCCCCGACGACGCCAGGCAGTACTCGACGCCGGCTTCGCGCAGGGCGAGCAGAACTTCGGCCACCCCGTCCACCGGCTCCAGTTCCTCCCGGAACGCCTCGAAGACCCGCCCGTGGAACACCTCGTCGAAGTCGGTCGGGAGCTCGCGCCCGCTCCGCTCCCGAACCGAGTCGTGGATGCTGTGCACCGCCGAGCCCATGTACCGCTCGATCGACTCCTCGTAGCTCGTCGGATGCCCCAACTCACTCAGGTACTCGGCGAGAATGCGATTCGATATCGGCTCGCTGTCGACGAGCACCCCGTCGTTGTCGAAGACCACCAGCTCACAACCCATACCGGCACCCTACGAGAACCCGCGGCCCAGAAAAATGCCGACAATAAAAAAGGTGGGGAGGGGGTGCGGGGGGAAATTTCCCCTCACACTCC
>NZ_AJTQ01000263.1 GCF_000262345.1 Streptomyces xiaopingdaonensis
TTCCATCGAACCCCTCCCAGGGCCCTCCGGGCGCTTCCCTCTCGGTGCCCCGAACGTTACCAGGTGCCTCTCTCAGAGAAGAAATCGCTTCCCTTTCGCACGCGAAAGGAGCGGCTTTCTCGAAGCCGTTGGCTGTCCGGGGGCCGCCGGGCTCTCGCCGAGCGGTTTCGCAACCGTACAGGCGGGCTCCTGAGCGAGGCAAATCGGTTTCCGCGGGCCCCGGCCGGGCATCCGCAGGCGTGGAAGTGCCGGGCGCGCAGGGGCGATCGCATACGCTGCTGGCGGTGCGCCGGACCGGCAGCGACGCCGGTGCGGCGCGGTTTCGTACCCGACCTTCGGGAGGCTTCCATGACCACTGTGACGTCCCCGGTCAGGGGAGAGGCGATCGGTCTCGGCGCGGTGCCCGACCCCGTGTTCGCCGGGGAGATGGTGGGGCCGGGAACGGCCGTCGATCCGGTGCGGGAGCCGGCCACCGCGGTGGCTCCCGTCGACGGGATCGTGGTGTCGCTGCATCCGCACGCCTTCGTCGTCGTCGACGCGGACGGGCACGGGGTGTTGACGCACCTGGGGATCGACACGGTGCAGTTGAACGGTGAAGGGTTCGAGCTGCTCGTCGGCAAGGGGGACGAGGTGCGGCGCGGGGACGGCGTGGTGCGGTGGGACCCGGTGGCCGTCGAGGCCGCGGGGAAGTCGCCGGTCTCGCCGGTGATCGCTCTGGAGGCGGCGCCCGGAGCGCTGAGCGTGATCGCGGAGTCGGGGCCCGCCGAGACGCTCTTCGAATGGAACTGAACGGTGCCGCGGGCACCTCGGACGTGTTCGCGCTGATCCGGAGGCGGATGGATGGAGACGACGCTGCAGGGTGTCGGCGTGAGCCACGGGGTGGCGGTCGGCGAGGTCCGGCACATGGTCACCGCGGTGCTGGAGCCGCCGGCGGAGCAGATCGCGCTCGACGACGCGGAGAAGGAGCAGCAGCGCGCGCGGCGGGCGTTGGAGGCCGTCGCCGCCGACCTGCTGGCGCGGGGGAACCTCGCGGGCGGTGAGGCGCAGGCCGTGCTCGAGGCGCAGGCGATGATGGCGCAGGATCCCGAGCTGCTCAGCGACGTGGAGCGGCGTATCGCCGTGGGGAGCACGGCCGAGCGGAGCGTCTACGACGCGCTCACCGCGTACCGGGGTCTGCTTGCGCAGGCCGGGGAGTACCTGGCGGGACGGGTCGCCGACCTCGACGACGTACGGAACCGGATCGTGGCACGGCTCTCCGGGGTGCCGATGCCGGGGATTCCGGACAGTGCCACGCCGTTCGTGCTCGTGGCGCGGGATCTGGCCCCCGCGGACACGGCGCTGCTCGACACCACACTGGTGCTGGGGTTCGTGACCGAGGAGGGCGGGCCGACGAGTCACAGTGCCATCCTCGCGCGGTCGCTGGGGGTGCCTGCCGTCGTGGCGCTCGCGGGGGCGACCGAGCTGGCTGAGTCGACCGTGGTGGCGGTCGACGGGAGTTCGGGGGAGGTCGTGGTGGCGCCCACCGCCGAGGAGCGGGCGCAGTTGGAGGCCGCTGCCGAGGAGCGCAGGGCCGCGATGGAGGCAGCCAAGGGGCCCGGGAGCACCTCGGACGGCCATCGGGTGCCGCTGCTGGCGAACCTCGGCGGACCGTCCGAGGTGGCGGCCGCGCTGGACGCCGGGGCCGAGGGGGTCGGGCTCTACCGTACGGAGTTCCTCTTCCTGGAGGACGGGCGTGCGGCGCCTTCCAGGGAACGGCAGGTCGAGGCGTACCGGTCGGTGCTGGAGGCGTTCCCGGACGGCCGGGTCGTCGTGCGCGTGCTGGACGCGGGTGCGGACAAGCCGCTGGAGTTCCTCAGCCCCTCCGACGAGCCCAACCCTGCCCTGGGTGTCCGGGGATTGCGCGCCCTGCTCGACCATCCCGAGGTGCTCCAGGGGCAGTTGGCCGCGCTGGCCGAGGCGGCCGACGGGCTTCCCGTGCATCTGGAGGTCATGGCGCCGATGGTCGCGGACCGGGTCGACGCGCGTGCCTTCGCTGAAGCATGCCGTGCGGCGGGGCTGCACGCGAAGTTCGGCGCGATGGTGGAGGTTCCGGCCGCCGCGCTGCGTGCGCGGTCGCTCCTGCGCGAGGTGGAGTTCCTCTCGCTGGGGACCAACGATCTTGCGCAGTACACCTTCGCTGCCGACCGGCAGGTGGGAGCCGTCTCCCGGTTGCAGGACCCGTGGCAGCCCGCCCTGCTGGACCTGGTGGCGTACGCGGCGGAGGCCGCGGGCGAGGAGGAGCGTAGCTGCGGGGTGTGCGGGGAGGCTGCCGCGGACCCGGCGATGGCGTGCGTTCTCGTCGGTCTGGGCGTGACGAGCCTCTCGATGGGGCCGTCCGCCATCCCGATGGTGCGGGCGACGCTGGCGAAGCACACGCGGGCACAGTGCGAACGTGCCGCGGCCGCCGCGCGCCGCGCCGAGAGCGCGGCGGAAGCCAGGCGTGCCGCGCAGGCGGTGCTCTCCGGCGAGTGAGGACGGCGCCGGGCCCGGAGGCCCGGCGCCGTGTCCGTCAGGCCGTGCGGCTGCGGCCCAATTGCTCGTAGACGCGGAGGAGTTCGACGTCGTCGACGGAGCCGGGGTTGACCGCCTTCTCCAGCGGGGTGCCCTGCAGCATGCGCTTGACGGGGACCTCCAGGCGCTTGCCCGTCAGGGTGTGCGGGACGGCGGGGACCTCGATCACCTCGTCGGGGACGTGGCGTGGGGAGAGTTCGGCCCTCAGTGTGCGCTTGATGCGGTCGCGCAGGCCGTCGTCGAGTGTCGCGCCGTCCGCGAGGTGCACGAAGAGGGGCATCCAGTAGCCGCCGTCGGGGAGTTCGATGCCGAGGACGAGGGACTCGCGGATCTCGGGGAGGCGTTCGACGGCCTCGTAGATGTCGGCCGAGCCCATGCGGACGCCCTGTCGGTTGAGGGTGGAGTCCGAACGGCCGTGGATGATCACGGTGTTGCGCCCGGTGAGGGTGGTCCAGTCGCCGTGGCGCCAGATGCCGGGGAACATCTCGAAGTAGCTGTCGCGGTAGCGGCTACCGTCCGCGTCGTTCCAGAAGCGCACCGGCATCGACGGCATGGGGCGGGTGACGACGAGTTCGCCGACCTCGTCGACGAGCGGCTCGCCCGCCGGGCTCCAGGACTCCAACGCGACGCCGAGCGAAGGGGCTTGGAGCTCGCCGACGTAGACCGGGAGCGTGGGGGCCGCCCCGGCGAAGCAACTGCAGACGTCGGTGCCGCCGCTGACGGAGGCGATCCACATCGCGGGCGAGACCTCGTCGTGAATCCAGCGGAAGCCGTCGGGTGGGAGCGGTGAGCCGGTGGTGGCGACGCAGCCGACGCGGGAGAGGTCGAAGTCGCGGCCCGGGTGGAGTTCGGCCTTGGCGCTCGCGGTGATGTAGGCGGCCGAGGTTCCGAAGAAGGTGGCGCCTGTGAGTTCGGCGACGCGCCACTGGGCCGCGCCGTCGGGGTGACCGGGGCTGCCGTCGTAGGTGACGGCCGTGGCGCCGACGAGGAGGGAGCCGACGAGGAAGTTCCACATCATCCAGCCGGTCGAGGTGTACCAGAAGAAGCGGTCCCCCTCACCCACGTCGCTCTGGAGCCCGAGCTGCTTGAGGTGTTCGACGAGGATGCCGCCCTGCGACTGCACGATGGCCTTCGGCAGGCCCGTCGTCCCCGACGAGTAGAGGACCCACAGCGGGTGGTCGAACGGGACCTGCTCGAAGACGGGTTCGGCCTTCGCCGAGACGAGGTCGTCCCACTCCAGGGCGCCTTCGGGAGCGGGCGTGCCGAGGAGGGGGACGTGGACGACGGCGCGCAGGGTGGGGAGCTCCTCGCGCAGTTCGGCGACGGTCTCGCGCCTGTCGTGCTCCTTGCCGCCGTAGCGGTAGCCGTCGACGGTGATCAGGACGACGGGCTCGACCTGGCGGAAACGGTCGAGGACGCTGCGGGCACCGAAGTCGGGGGCGCAGGAGGTCCACACGGCGCCGACGGCGGCGGTCGCGAGGAGGGCGGTGATCGCCTCGGGGACGTTGGGGAGGTAGCCGCAGACGCGGTCGCCCGGGCCGACGCCGAGGCGGCGGAGCTCCGCGGCGAGCGAGCCGACGCGGGCGCGGAGGGTGCCCCAGGTCACCGTCTCGGGTTCGAGGCGCTCGTCGACGCCGATGACGGCGGGCTCGGCGGCGCGTTCGGGGTCCTCGGAGGCGCGCAGGGCCTGTTCTGCGTAGTTGAGGGTGGCGCCGGGGAACCAGCGGGCGCCCGGCATGGCGTCGTCTGCCAGGACCGTCTCGTAGGGGGTGCTGAAGCGGACGTCGAACCACTCGGTCACCGCGCTCCAGAACGCGGGCAGTTGCTCGACGGACCAGCGGTGCAGGTCGGCGTAGGCGGCTTCCGGGTCTGCCGCGGGGGCGGGAGCGCCGTGGTGGCGCGCGGCCCAGGCGTGGAAGCGGGTGAGCCTCGCGGCTTCGTTCCGCTCGGGCGTGGGGCGCCAGAGTGCGGTCGGCTCGGTTCGGTTGTCGGTCGTCATGGCGGCTCCCGGAGGTTCTGCACGGCTGTGCGGTCGGCGCTGCTCGTCGGTCTGGGACTCGGCTGAGGGCCGGCGCGCTGCTCCCGAGGACAATGCCACGTGATCAACTACCCACGCCAGAGTCGGCGGTGTGCTCTGGCGCACGGCACCGGCGTGTGCGATGCGCCGGGGGGTGCGCTGCCGACCGGTGGGAGACGTCGGTGCACGGCGCCGACGCGGGGGCAGGGAGAAGGCATGAACGGTTGCGGGGCCGCCTGGTCGTCGGTGAGGGCTCTGGGTAGCGTGCGCGGCATGCGTGCACTTCGTTCGGCGCTGCGGGGGCGGCGCTCGGACGCCGCGGCCCGGAGGCGGCTCGGACGCCGTGGCGTCGAGCGGGCGCGGGTGCCCGGCGAGGCGGAGGGAGCCGAACCGGCGCCGGGCGGTGGGCTGGTGCGGTTCGCGCGCGCGTCGCTGCGGGTCGAAGTCGTGGTGGGCGGCGCTGTGTTCATCGGCTGGGACGGGGCGGCGGCCGAGCCCTCGTACGCGTTGGCCGGCGCTCCTCCGCCACCGGACGTGCGGGCGTTCCTCGAACCTGACAAGGACGGCGGCTGGCGCGTCGTCTCGGAGCGGGCCCTGGTGACGGTCTCCCGACTCGGGGCGGTCGAGGTGCGTACGCCCGGCGGGGCCCTGCTGCGGCGCGAGCTGCCGCCCCGCTGGTGGGAGTCGGAGGGTCCGGGCGCGGAGCGCTGGGTCCAGCGGGCCGAACTCGCACCGGACGCACGGCTCTTCGGGCTGGGGGCACGGGGCGGTCCGGGGCTCGCGGACGGTGTGCACCGGCTCTGGAACGAAGTACGCGGCCCCGGCGGTGCGTTGACGATGCCGGTGCAGTTCGCCGTGGCCGACGCGGGGACGCATCTCGTCTTCCATGACAACCAGTTCGCCGGTGAACTCAGCGTCCGGCACGGCGTCGAGGGGCTCGGCTCGGGGCTCGACCGGCCGGGGCGGTGCGAGGTGCGGATGTCGGGCGGGCCCGTGAGGTATTGGGTGGTCGCGGGGGCGCCCGCGCGAGTGCTGCGGGGGTGGACGCTGCTCACCGGGGCGCCTGCCGCGCCCCCGGCGTGGGCGCTGGGCCACCATCGTGCTCCGCCGGACGGCGCGCGCGATGCCGAGGTGCTGGAGGCGGTCCGGGCGTGGGAGGCGGCCGGACTGCCGTCCGCTGTCGTCGAGTTGGGGAGCGTGGAGGGCGCGGCGGGGGAAGCCGGTGGGCTCGTGGCGGCGTTGCGTGCGCTGGGGGTGCGGACGACGGCGAGGAGGGAGCCGGCCGTGCGGGTCCGGCAGGGCGCCGGCGTGTACGACGAGGGCGTGCGCGCCGGCGTGTTCGTACGGGATGCCCGCGGGTTGGAGGTGCGCGGCGCGGGGGCGCGCGGGGAGGTGGCGTACCCAGACTTCACGCTGCCGCGGGCGCGCGGGTGGTGGGCGTCGGCGTATCGGCCCGACGGTCCCGACGGCTATCTGCACCGTCGCGACCAGCCCGCCTCCCCCGCTCCGTTCGCCGTCCCCGCGCTGCCCCGCTCGGCCCGTCACTCGTTGGAGGGCCGCGGCGGGGACCACGGGGAGGCGCACAACGTCTACCCGCTGGAGATGGCACGTGCGGGTGCCGAGGCGCTGCGGGCGCTTCGTCCGGGGCAACGGCCCTTTCTCGCCTGCGAGTCGGGATGGGCGGGGATGCAGCGGTACGGGGGTGCGCTGGTCGCCGCCGGTTCCCGCGGGTGGGACGGGTTGCGGGAGGCGCTGGCGGCCGTCGTCGCGCTGGGGCTGTGCGGCGTGCCGTTCAGCGGGCCGTTGCTCGGCGGTCCCGAGGCCGAGGACGACGGGGAGTTGCTGCTGCGGGGGCTGGAGCTCGGCAGCCATCTGCCGCTCTTCCGCACCTCCGCCGTCTCGGCACGGTGGCGCCCCGACGGGTCCGCGGCGCGGTCCGTCCTCGCGGAACGGCGCCGTCTCCAGCCGTACTTGCTCACCCTCGCGCACCTCGCCGAGCGGAGCGGAGCGCCCTGCGTGCGCCCGGTCTGGTGGCAGCATCCGGGCGACCGCGAGCTGCGCGGGTGCGACGACGCCTTCCTCCTCGGCGATGCGCTGCTCGTCGCTCCCGTCCTCCGACCGGGCGTGCGCCGGCGTGCGGTGGTGCTGCCGCGGGGGCGTTGGTACGAGACGTCGAGCGGACGGGCGCACGAGGGGCCGGGGACGGTGCTGGTCGACGCGCCGCTGGGGCGTACGCCGGTGCTGGCGCGCGCCGGGGCCGCCGTACCGGTGGCGGACGGCGAGGGGTGCACGGTACTGGAGGTGTGGCCGCCCGGTCCCGGGCGCCGGGGCAGCGGGCTCGTCCTCGCGGGCGGGAACGAGGACGCGCGTCCGGAGGCCGAGCGGTTCGTCGTGGACCGGGCGGACGGGCGGGTGCGCGTCGTGCGCGAGGAGGGCGGGCCCGTGGGATACCGGGTGTGCGTCCGGGGTGAGGGATAGTCAGCGGGCGCGGTGGTCGTGGGCGTAAGTCGCGGCGGGCAAAGGGCTGTTGGGGTTCGGGGCGGCCGCCGTGGAGGCGGTGTGTGAGGGCGGCGGGGCTCGTGGTGCCGCCGGTGGGGAGCAGCGAGCTGTGGGGGCGAGCGGTGCGTGCCGCAAGTCGTCCGATGTCGATGGCCGTTGGTGGGCGGCAGCTCCGCGCCGCCCGCGGAGAGCGGGAAGTTGCGCGGGGTCGGGCAGTGGCGCAAGTCGCCGCGGAACAACGGCCGTTCGGCCCGGGACAGTCGGCATGGAAGCACGACGCGCAGACGACAGCCTCCGCGATGCCGCCTGCGGAGAGCGGAGGGCTGCGTGAGCCCGGGCAGTGCGCGCGTCGCAAGTCCCTCCGAAGCAACGGCCGTTCGCCCCGGGACAGCCGGCATGGAAGCACGACGCGCAGGCAACGGACCCCATCTCGGCTGCAAGGAGCGGCGGACTGCGCGAGGGGCCGGTAAGGAGCGCTGCCCCGGCGCCCGGGAACGTGCGCCGTGGTCGGGTCGCTCGGTTCGCCGGCGGGTGACGCCGTGGAGGCGCACCGCGAACCCTTCCGACCTGCTCGCCCGGAGGGGACGCCGTGCAGGCCCGCCGCTCGTGCCGCTCGGCGAAACCCCGACACCCGCGAGGAGTTGACGCGACCGGTGGGTGCGGGGCCGGGTGGGTGCCGATTCGGGGTCCGATGTGCTGCGGGCTTCCTCCGGGGCCGCGGGTGCGGTAGTGAATGGGCATGCCACAAGTGAAGCGGCCCAGCCGCACCCGTCCGTCGATCCGACTCCTCCTCGCGGCGCTGCTCGCCGCCGCCCTCGCCGGAGGTGTACAGGCCGGTCCGGCCGCGGCCGAGCCCGCCGCGAGCGAAGACCCGCGTGCGCCGCGGGAGTTCGTCGCACTCGCCGACGTGGCACCGTCGATCCTCCAGGAGATCCGGTACCCGACGCGGCACAACTTCGTCGGGGACCCCGTCGCCGGCTACCGGGAGCCGATGTGCGTGGTGACGCGGGAGACCGCGAAGGCGATGCGCACGGCCCAGCGCCAGTTCCTCCGCAAGGGCTACACGCTCAAGGTCTACGACTGCTACCGGCCGCAGCGCGCCGTCGACCACTTCGTGCGGTGGGCCGAGGACCTCGAGGACGAGCGGATGAAGGACGAGTTCTACCCGCGGGTCGAGAAGGACCGCCTCTTCGAGGACGGGTACATCGCCGAGAAGTCGGGGCACAGCAGGGGCAGCACCGTCGACCTCACGCTCGTCCGGCTGCCGGCGGCGCCCACGCGCCCGTACGAGCCGGGCGAGGAGCTGGCGCCGTGCTTCGCCGAGAAGTCCGAGCGGTTCCCCGACAACTCGATCGACATGGGCACCGGGTTCGACTGCTTCGACACCCTCTCGCACACCGACAACCCCGAGGTCGTCGGCGAGCAGCACGCCAACCGGATGCTCCTCAAGGAGACGATGGAGTCGGCCGGCTTCGCCAACCTGCCCGAGGAGTGGTGGCACTTCACGCTGGAGGACGAGACGTTCCCCGAGACGTACTTCGACTTCCCCGTGGAGCGGGGAGCTCTCCACCCACCGCACCGCGCCGGCTAGCGCGCCACGGTGGCGCGGGGTCCCCTGCCACGGCACGCGACGGGTATGCAGGGCGCGCCCATACGGCGCACGGCAGCCGGGAGGCGCGCCCGTCAGGTGGCCGCGGGCTCGCGGCGGGCCGCCGAGTGGGCGAGGGCATGCTCGACGACGCCGACGAGGACGTCCCGCGCCGAGGCGCGCTCGCGGGCGTCGCAGAGGGTCAGCGGCACGTCCTCGTCGAGGTCGAGCGCCTCGCGCACGGTCTCGGCGGGGAACTCCTCCGCGTCGTCGAAGCAGTTGACGGCGACCGTGAAGGGGATGTGACGGCGCTCGAAGTAGTCGATGGCGGCGAAGGAGTCGGCGAGCCTGCGGGTGTCGGCGAGGACGACGGCGCCGAGCGCGCCCTGCGCCAACTCGTCCCAGAGGAACCAGAAGCGGTCCTGGCCCGGGGTGCCGAAGAGGTAGAGGACGAGTTCGTCCGAGATGGTGATCCGTCCGAAATCCATCGCGACGGTGGTCGTCGACTTCGCCTCCACGCCCGCGAGGTCGTCGACGGGACGGCCCGCCTCGGTGAGCGCCTCCTCGGTCCGGAGCGGCCGGATCTCGCTCACCGCGCCGACGAGCGTGGTCTTGCCGACGCCGAAGCCGCCGGCGACGAGGATCTTCAGCGTCAGCGGTTCCGAGGCCCCGCGCCTCTTCCTCGCCTTCGCGCGCTCCGAGCGTCCGAACACCATGCGGGCCCAACTCCCCTTCGCCGGCCGTGACTTCGTCGTACCCCACGAGAACCGGAGCCGGCCGGCGGTGCGGGGAGCGCCGTGCACGGCACTGCCGCCTCCCGCGGGCCGACGCCACCGGCTGCCCGAGGGAACCGCATCCGCGTGCCGCACGTCAACTCCGGTCGGCCGCACGGGAGTGGACGGGCCGTCACGCGCAGGCGTCACAGCGCCTTCAGGCCGCTGATCACCTCGCGCAGGATGCTCTCGTCGGGCAGCTCGGCCGGCGGCACGGGCCGGCTCACCCGCACCAGGCTGCGATCGACGAGGTCTCCGATGAGTACCCGGACGACCCCGAGCGGCAGGTCGAGCGCCGCGGAGAGCTCGGCGACGCTCAGCGGCTCCCTGCGGCAGCGTGTGACGATCTCGACGTGCTCGGGGGCGAGGGTGCGGTCGGCGTGGACGTCGGAGTCCTCCGTGCCCTCGGCGCCGGTGGGCGCCTCCTCCGGCGCCTCGGCGTCGCCGGGGTCCCGCGGGCCCGTCCCGCCGCCCGGGCGGTCGGCGATCACCAGCGCGATGAGGTCGAGCTTCGCCTCCTCGGTGCTGCTGCGGGTGCGGCCGCGCGTCATCGCGTACGGCCGCACCACCGGTCCAGCAGCGTCGTCGAACCACCGGTCCGTCATGGCTCGTCCTGTCGTGAGTCGGTCGTCTCGATCGCCTGCCCGCCTCAGCCCGCGTCCGACGAGCCGTCGCCCGTGCCGGCGCGCGCCGCCGTGCCCAGGTGCACGCCGACGCGCTTCACCAGGAGGGTCATCTCGTAGGCGATCTGGCCGACGTCGGAGTCGACGTCGGAGAGGACGGCGAGGCAACTGCCGTCGCCCGCCGCCGTGACGAAGAGGAACGCTTCCTCCAACTCGACGACGGTCTGCCGGACACCGCCCGCCTCGAAGTGGCGGCCCACGCCCTTGGCGAGGCTGTGGAAGCCCGAGGCGACGGCGGAGAGGTGTTCCGCGTCCTCCCGGGTGAGCCCCTCCGACGTGCCTCGGGGCAGACCGTCGCCCGAGAGCACGAGCGCCTTGCGGATGCTGCCGACGCGTCCGACCAACTCGTCGAGCAGCCAGTTGAGTTCGCCGCTGCCCGCGGCGGTGTGCGTGTCGGCTCTCGATGCAGTCATCGACCGTCCCCCTTCGTTCCTGGTGTTCCTTCCCCGGCGCCGTCCGATGACGGCTCGGGGGCCTGCGCACGGCCGCGCTGCCAGCCGCGCTGGAGCGCGGCCATGCGGCTGCGCACCTCCTCGGCGTCGCGGTCGTCGACGGACTGCGCCGGGCCGTCGTCCGGCTCGGGCGTCGGCACCCGCTTCAACTGCGGCGCGAGGTTCGCCTGTCGGACCCTACGCGGTAGGCCGCCGGGCCCGGTGGCCGTCCCCCCGCGCGGTCGGGGGACGTGTTCTTCCCGGGGCGCTGCCGGCTCCGGCTCGGCCGGACGTGCCTGCGCGCTCCCCTCGGGCTCGCGCGCCTCGTCGGCCTCCTCGTCCGTCCGCGGCGCCCCGGTGCGGCGGGCCTCGTCCACGGGGCGTCCGTGGTCGGCGACGAGGACGGGCGTGCTCTTGCGGCGGCGCGGGAGCGGAGCCTTTCCGTCGCCGGTCTCGTCCTGCGCCGCGCCTGCGGCGGGCGGGGACGCGGACGGGCCCGTCCGGACCGGGCGGGACGGTTCGCCCCCGCCGTCGCGCGGGGACTCGTCGTGGGCCTGCTGGTGCTGCTCGCCCGCGGGGACCGCCTCGTGGCGCGGAGTCGGGTCACCGCGGTGGCGGAAGAGTCGGCCGCCGCTGTCCGGGTCGTCCAACTCGTCCAAACGCGCCTCCAGTTCGACGGGTCCGTCGAGGACCTCGCGCGCCGTCCCCGCCTCCAGCAGGCCGGCGGCGGGGCCTCCGCGCGGTGCGTCCTCGCGCTCCAGCGAGGCGCGGTGCTCGTCCTGATGGCCGGGGGTCTCGGTGAGGATGGCGCCGGGGATGAGGATGACGGCGGTCGTCCCCCCGTACGGCGAGTGCTGGAGGGAGACGCGGACGCCCTGGCGCTGGGCGAGGCGCGAGACGACGAAGAGGCCGAGCCTGTCGGTGTCCGAGAGCTCGAACTCCGGTGTCTCGGCGAGCCGGAGGTTCGCGTCGAGGAGCGCCTCCTGCGTCATTCCGAGCCCGCGGTCGTGGACTTCGAGCGTGAAGCCGTTGGCGACGCGTTCGCCGAGGACCTGCACCGCCGTGTGCGGTGGGGAGAAGACGGTGGCGTTCTCCAGCATCTCCGCGATGAGGTGGGTCAGGTCGGCCACCGCGCTCCCGTCGACGGCGAGCTTCGGCAGCCGCCGCACCTCGATGCGCTCGTAGTCCTCGACCTCGGCGACGGCCGCGCGGACGACGTCCATGAGCTGGATCGGCTTCCGCCACTGCCGGGAGGGCGCGGCACCCGAGAGGATCACGAGGCCCTCGGCGTGCCGTCGCATGCGGGTGGTGAGGTGGTCGAGCTTGAAGAGGTCCGCGAGCTCGTCGGTGTCCTCGGTGCGGCGCTCCATCGTGTCGAGGAGCGTCAACTGGCGGTGGAGGAGCACCTGGTTGCGGCGGGCCAGGTTGACGAAGACCTCGGAGACGCCGCGGCGCATGTCGGACTGTTTCACCGCGGCCTCGACGGCCGCGCGCTGGAGAGTGTTGAGCGCCTGGCCCACCTGGCCCATCTCGTCAGGCGGGTACTGGAGGCGCGGCGCCTCCGTCTCCAC
Source organism: Streptomyces xiaopingdaonensis (assembly GCF_000262345.1). Taxonomy (GTDB): domain Bacteria; phylum Actinomycetota; class Actinomycetes; order Streptomycetales; family Streptomycetaceae; genus Streptomyces; species Streptomyces xiaopingdaonensis. Next base: position 12,113 of record NZ_AJTQ01000263.1, read on the forward strand.
GTCGACCTGCTCGCCGGCGCCGAGCCTGCGCATCACGCTCGGCAGGCGCACGCCGGCCGACTCGTTCGCCTCCTTGCGCAGGGCGCCGAGGTCGCGCACGAGAGTGCGGCCCACGCGGAAGGAGACGATCAGCGACGCCAGCAGCGCGACGAGGCCGAGCAACACGGCGCCGCCCGCCCGCAGCAGGACCTTCGTCGCCTCGGGGGCCACCCGGTCCTCGTACCGTTCGTCCGCCTCCTTGCCCATCCGCGCGAGGTCGTCGAGGACGGTGCCGGCCGCCGACTCCCAGCGCTGGGGGGTGACGGAGCCGGCTGCGGCGCGGGGTCCCGCGGCGATGATGGCGTCCTCGTAGCTGCGGAGGGTGCGGCCGTCGGTGCCGTTCCAGTAGTTCTCGAAGGTCTGGCGCTGGTCGGCGGGGAGCGGTTGGAGGTTGGTCCGGTAGGTGGCGTCCCGCTCGGCGACGCGGTCGGAGAAGGCACGCTGGTCGCCGCGGGTCATCTTCCCGGCGGTGAGGGCGGCGGCCATCAGCGCGTCCTCGCGGGAGAGGTATTCGCGGGCCTGGGTGAGGCCGACGAGGGCGCGGCCCTGCTTCTCGAGTGCCGGGTCGTTGAGGGCGTTGAGCGTCGCGAGGAAGGAATAGCCGGGATCGACGATCTCGTTGTAAGCCTGGAACGCACCGCCCCGGGTGATGGTGTTCTCCTCCACGCTGCTGCGGAGCTTCTCCAACCCGGCGAGCGCCCCGAGGAGTTCGTCGAGCCGGGCCTTGGACTCGGAGCCGAGGTCGGAGCGGAGGTCGCCGCTCGTGGCGTGGGTGCGGAACGAGGCGACCTGGCGGTCGGTCCGGTGCTGCTCCCTGTGGAGCCGGGTGAGGGATTCGGAGCGTCTGGGGTCGGCCAAGTAGACGAGCACCTGGCGGCGTTCGCGCTGGACGGCCTCTGCGGTGTCGGCTGCTGGGTAGCCGACCTTCTCCGCGACGTCGGCAACCCGCAGGAGCTGGCGTGCGTCCTGAGCGGTGAGGTAGGAAGCGAACCCCCAGATGGCGACGAGGGAAACCAGCGGTACCAGCAACAGCACCACGATCTTCCGGCGGATCGACTTCCCGCGAAAGCGCATGGCCTCCCCTACGTCAGCCCCAGCGCGAGGGGACTCTACCGACAGCAAGCGCCGTGAGCCTACTACTGCAACGCGGGCAACTCGAAGAGATGTATGAGGGTTGGAACAGAGCATTCACTGCGCGGTCGCGGACGTCACCCCCGCGCACCCTGCCGGAGCGCGGCGATTGTGGCACAGGACGTGCTCATGGAAACGTGGAGGACAAGCCGGGGGGAACAAAGGGGAGTTGGTGATCCCGGATGTACAACAAGCCGCGGCTGCCCGACCCGGTCCGTACCGCCGGCGTACGGGCCGTCGTCATCGTGGCGCTGACGCTCGTCCTCGTGATGGTCGCGGTGCTCTGCTCGCTCGCCGAAGTGTGGCTCGCCTTCCCGATGGTGCTCGCCTCGGTGGGCGGCACCGTCGTCGCCACGTGGGGCGTACTCGACGTCTGGGTGACGCGCCAGGTGTGGGTGCAGCGCAACGGCGTCGTGTCGGAGCCGAGCAGCGTCGCGCGCGACCGGGGGTGGGCGCAGGGGCGGCCGCCCGAGCAGCGGTTCGGGGCCGCATCCGAGGCGTCCGCGCGTGGGCGCAGGCGGCACCGCGAGGAGATCGTGGAGCCGATCCACCTGCCGGGGCGCGAGCCCGACCAGCGGACGCCGCTGCGTACCTGACGTCGCCGGGGCGCGGCCCGTGCCGTGCCCCGGCGACGCCTCAACCGGCGGGCTCCTCCTCGGGCTTGACGTACATGCGCGTCGCCGTGATCTCGCCGTGCACCACCTCGCCGCCGGGGTCCTGCCGCGGGAGCCCGGGGCGCAGATGCTCCTCGACGCTGATGTACTTCAGCCCCGCGCGCAGGTCCGCGTCGTTGCGCATGCGCACCACGAGGGGGAACTCGGCGAGGGCCGTGGTGTCGAAGAGGCCCGTGGTGTAGAGGAGTTGGACGCCGAGCGCGTCGGCGACGGCGCGTTGCAGCTCCAGCAGGTACGTGGCGTTGGCGCGGCCGATGGGGTTGTCGAGGAAGAGCGGGCCGGCGTGCCTGCGGCTGTCGTGGCCGCGGTCGTTGCTGCGGAGCGCCGCCATCGTGCAGTACAGCGCGATCGCCGCGGTGAGGAGCTGGCCGCCGGAGAAGACGTCTCCCATCTGTCCGACGGGGACCCGCTCCGCACGCAGCACCGCGTCCGGCTTGAGGATCTCCACGGAGACCCCGCGCGGCTGGAGCGCGGCGTGCACCGCGCGCAGCAGCAGCGACATGCCGTCCCTCCGCAGGTCCGAACTGCGGCGCAGGGACTGGCGGGTGGCCTCGTCGATCACCTCTCCCAGGCGCTCCGTGAGCGTCGCCTGGTCGAGGTCGTCGAAGCGGATACGGAGGAACTCCTGACCGGACCACTCCCCCAGCCCGTCGGGGAGGCGGGAGAGCCGCTGGGCCGAACGGAGCGTCGTCAGCGCCGACTCGACCAGGCCGCGGAGCCGGTCGACGATGCTGTCGCGGTTGCGCTCCAGTTGCTCCAGCTCGTCGCTGAGCACCCGCAGCCGCGGCGCGAACGCCTCCGCCCAGGACGCCGCGTGCTCCGGCAGCGAGGCCGCCGGGAGTTCGCGGATCTGCTGCCGTGCCGGGGTGTGGACCTGCTCGAAGCGGCTCGAGTTGGCGTGCCGCACCAGGATGTCGCTCGCCTCGCGGACCGCCTGCTCGGCAGTGGAGAGGTCGGCGGCGCAACCGCGCAGCGAGCGGCGGAGCTCGGCGGCCGCGTGCCGCGCCTCGGCGAGCGAACCGCCGTAGGGCTCGGGCCGCTGGTCCCCGTCGGGGTGGTGGCTCGCCTGGGGGTCGCGGAGAAGATCGCGGAGGGTGCCGGCCGCCTCGTCGAAGCCCGAGGCCGCCTCCTCGGCCGCGACCCGGGTACGGACGAGGTCCTGGAGCGCGGCGCGCGCCTCCTCCAACCCGGTGCCGCGCGCCGCGAGTTCCGTGTTGGCCGTGCGCAGCAGGGACTGCGCCTCCGCCGCGTCCTGCGGGACGCGCTCCTCGCCGAGCTCCGTGTGCTGTTCGCCGCCCTCCGGGGCAAGCCGCTCCGCCTCGCCCCGCAGCCTGCCGAGCTCCTCGCTCGCCCTGGAGGCCCTGGCCTCCAGGGTCTGGACGAGCTCCTCCGCGCGGGCGGCGGCCGCCTGGCGCGAGGGGGCGTCCGCGGCCTCGGTGCCTTCGAGCAGCCGCTCGGCCTTGGTGCGGACCTTGTTGGTGAGGCGATCGAGGGAGGTGCGCGCCGCGGACTCGTCGCCCTCGGCGCGGGCCTGCTCGGCGCGCAGGTCGGCGCCGACACCGACCTTCTCGTAGAGCTGCGAAGCGGAGCGGTACGCCTCGCGGAGCGAGGGGAGCGACGCGGCAGGCGGCTCCGCCTCCGTCCCGGTGTCGTCGGGCGCCCCGGCGATCTCGGCCCGCTCGCTGCGCAGGGCTCGGGCCGTGCGCCGGGCGTCGTCTGAGGAGCGCTGGGCCGCGCGGCGCTGCTCGTCGGCCTCGCGGGCGCGGTCGACGCAGGCGGCGGCGCGCTCCTCGCCCGAGGCCGCCTCCTCGGCGAGTTCGCGCAACCGCTCCTGCCAGGACGGGCGTTCGCGCAGCCGGGAGACGAGGCCGCCGAGCGCGTCGGCGGCGCGACGCGCCCGTTGGGCCTCCTCCTGCCTGCGGTCGCGCACCTCGGCCGCCTCGGTGGCGGCCGCGTCGGCCTCCTCGCGGGCCGTGCGCGCCAGTACCAGCCGGTGCTGCGCCTCCGCCGCGGCCGACTGCGACTTCTCGGCAGCGCGGGCGAGTTCGCCGAGGCGGCCCGCGGGGCAGCCGGTGCGCCAGGAGGTGAGCCGCGCCGCCAGGGCGCGGTCGGCGGTGAGGCGGGCGGCGAGGGTGCGGATCTCGTCGTCGCGGGCCGAGGCGCGCTCGCGGAGCCGGCCGCGTTCGTCGTCCGCTGCGTGCTCGTCGTGCATCGCGGGGTTGGGCGGGACGAGGAAGACGTCGGCCGCTTCGGCGGGGCCCGGTGCGAGGAGCGCAGTCGAGGTGCCGACGGCGACGGCGGAGCGCGGGAGCAGCGCCGCCCGGTCGAGAACCTCGCGCGCCCGCGCGTGACTTGCGGGTTCTGTGAGGACGACGCCGTCGACCAACTCGGGGTGGGCGGCGAGGACCCGGTCGTGCTCGGCCGGGTCGACCGACTGCGCGAGGTAGCGCCAGCCGGGCAGCGCGGGGACGCCGTGCTCGCCGAGGAACTCGACGGTGGCGAGGACGTCGGGGCCCGGGGGCAGCAGGCCGCCCTCGCCGAGGGCACCGAGCATCCGCGAGTCCTCCGCCGCGGCCGTGCGCAGCTCGAAGAGGCGGCGTTCGGCGGCGGCGACGCCCTCGTCGAGCAGCTCGGTGAGGTGCTCCGCGCTGCCGTCCAACTCCTCGGCACCGAGCGGCGTTCCGCGCTCCGTGCCGAGGAGCTCGCCGAGGCGTTCCTCGGCGCCGAGCGCCTCGGCCGCCGCGTACTCGGCGTCCCGCGCCCTGCGGTCTGCCTCCGCGGCGTCGGCGGCGCGGGCGGCGGCGAGTTCGTCGCGGGCGTGCGCGGAGGCCGCCTCGCCCGCCCGCTCGCCTGCGGCGGCTGCCGACTGCCGGGCGGTGTCGAGCGCGGCGGCGGTGCGCTGCGCCGCGTCGCCCGCGGCGAGGGCGGCGGCTGCCGGGTCGGCGCCTGCGTCCTCGCTGACCCAGCCGCTCCGTACGGCGTCGGCGAGTTCGCGCTCGACCTCCTCCAGCCGCTGGCGCAGGTGGCCGCCCTCGCTGCGGGCGCGCTCGGCGGCCGTCGCCGCCGCGGTGGCCGCGCGGTGCGCCTCGTCGCTCTCCGACTGGAGGGTGCGGGAGCGCTGTTCCTCCTCGGCTGCGTGCTCCTCGCTGCCTTCCGCCGCGGAGTGGAGCGCGCGGACCAGCTCCGACGCGGCCTTGGAGCGGGCCGCGAGCGCCGGCGCCGCATCCCGCTCCGCTTCCTGGATCGCCGCGGCGACGCGGGCGGCGCGGTCGGCGGCGGCGCGGTGCGCGAGGACGGTCTCGGCTGCCTGCCAGGCGGAGTGGAGGGTGCGGGCCTCGTTGAGTTCGCGCCGCTGGGCCGCCGCCGTCCGCTCCCCCGCCGCGAGCGCCAACGAGGCGTGGCGGTACGCGAGTTCGGCGGCCGTGAGGACGGCTTCGCGGCGGGCCTCGGTCGCCGCCGAGACGGCCTCCTCGGCGGTGGCGACGTCGGTGGCGAGGGCTGCGGCCCGCTCGCGTTCCTCCGCGCCGCGGGCGGCGAGGCGCCGGCCGAGGGCGCGGGTGCGCTGCTCGGCCGCCGCGTGGATCTCGCGGGTGTGCGCGCGGGTCTCGGCGGCCTCGGCGATGCGGTTGAGCAGCTCCAGGGAGCCGGCGGTGAAGTCGCGTTCGGCCGTGAGCTCGGCCCGGCGGCCCAGTTTGTGCGCGAAGCCGTGGACGAGGTCGGCGAGGCCGTCGGTGTCGCGGGTGTCGGTGACGGCGCGGAGCAGCAGGTCGGTGAAGTCGGAGTCCTTCTTGACGGCGAAAAGCCCGGCGGCCTCGCCCTCGTCGGCGTTCATCTCCCGCTGGTAGCGGAAGAGTTCGGGGTCGAGCCCGAGGCCGGTGAGGTGCTCGGTCCAGCGCTCGTGGATCTCCTCCCAGACGACGTCGAGGTTGGGGTACGCCTTGCCCGTCTCGGTGAGGACGTCCCTGAACCCCTTCATCGTGCGACGGCGGCCCCGCGCGCCCGAGCTGCCCTCGGCGACGGGGGCGAGCGGCGCCGCCTCGGCGACGGGCAGCGACTCCAACGACATCCCGGGGCCGGGCCGGAAGGAGTACCAGCCCTCGGCGAACTTCCGCGGGTCGTGCGAGACCTGGTGCCCCCGCCACTCGCTCACCTTGCCGACGACGATCGTCTCGCCGGTGCGGGTGTGCTGCCACTCCAGCGCGACGTGGCCGCAGTCGTCGGCGAGGAGGAACTTGCGCAGCACGCCCGAGCTGGCGCCGCCGAGCGTGTTGCGGTGGCCGGGGAGCATCACCGAGAAGATCAGCTTCAGCAGGACGGACTTGCCGCCGCCGTTCTCCAGGAAGAGCACGCCTGCGGGGGCGGGCCGCCGCGGCGGCCCGAGCGGCTCCTCCTCGAAGAAGTCGGCCTGGGCGGGGGCAGGTTCGGGTACGGGCTCGCCGACTCCGCGAAGGTCCAGCACGGTGTCGGCGTAGCGGGCGCCGGCGGGACCGATGGAGTAGAGGCGGATTCTGGACAGCTCGTACATGGCGGGTGCTCTCGTCGCGGGCGGGGTCGGGTGGGGGCGTCAGCGGTGGAACGGGAGGCCGGCCTCGGCGACGAGGTCGAGGTCCTCGCCCTCCCGGGGCGGCAGCAGGCTCGGAGTGCCGTCGGAGACGGGGACGACGCCGAGTTCCAGCAGTTCGGCCATGGCGGCGCTGCCCGCCATGTCGCGGACCTGGAGCTGGTAGCGGGCCGTCGTGCGGTAGGTGCCGCCCGCGTCGTCGCCGGTCCGCTGGAGGAAGCCGGAGTCGACGAGGAAGCCGACGGCCTTGGCGATGATGCCGGTGGTGGAGCCGGCGAGGCGGCGGGAGTCCTTGGTGGCGCCCGTCGCCGAACGCCGTGCGTAGACCCGCCAGGCCGCCTCCAACCCTGGTGCGTCCGTGGCCGGATCGGTGTTCTCGCCCTCCTGTTCGGCCTGCTCCTCCAGCTTGCGGCATGCCTGGCGGACGAAGCTGTCGACGCCGTTGACGGTGATGCGGCCGATGTAGCCGTCGTCGGCGAGGTCCTCGGGGCGGGGGAACGCCATCGCGGCGACCGCGAGGTGGGCGAGGCCGTGGAGGAAGCGGTCCGCGGAGTCGGAGTTGGCGCGCCGCGCGTAGTCGCCCATGCGGACGGCGAAGACGGACTCCTCGTCGGCGGCGAGCGCCATGCCGGCACGGGTCGAGACCTCCAGGACGACGAGGCCGAGGCCGGTCGCGACGGCGTCGGCCAGCCGGGCGAAGGCGGGCTCGTCGCGGTGGCGGCGGAGGAGTTCGGTGTACTCGGCGTCCCGGGCCGGGATGAGCTTGGGGTGGAGCCCGAACGAGACGAGCCGGGCCGCGTCGGCCGCGTCGGCCGGGGTCACTGGGGCGGCGCCGAGCTCCTCTGCGGGGGCCGGGCGGTCGTCGGGCTCGGTCTCGTCGTGCACGGGTGTGTCCTCGGATCGGTGGTGGCCTGGGTGCGGCCCGGGTCGGCGGTGGTCTGCCGCGGTCAGGGGGAAGCGGCGGGCTCGGCGGCCGCGTCGAGGAGAGCGCTGCCGATGATGAGGTCGGCGCCGCCGAACTCGGCGTCCTCCAGCTCGGTGCCGTCGTCGACGGCGAAGAGGACCCGCCGCTCGCCCTGGCGGTGCGCCGTTCCCACCGGTGGGGACGCGGCGTGCACGGCCAGGAGGGCGACGAGGTACGGGAGTTCGGGGTCGCGGCTGCGGGCCTGCGCGAGGAGCCCGGAGAGCCGTCGGGGGGCGTCCGCCGGCAGGTCGAGGAGGTCCTGCGCGGCCTCCAGCTGTTCTTCGGAGAAGCGGCTGTCGTCGGGGGTGGCGACGAGGTCGGGCTCGGGCATCTCGGCGCCGAGGTGTTCCCGCGGGGCCGGCGGCGTCAGCAGGAGGTCGACGAGGTCTCCGAGGCGGACGCACTCCGGGGTGCGCAGTCCGGCGCCGCGCGCGAAGAAGGCGTCCGTGACGCGGTGCGCCTGCTCGAGGGGCAACGGGAGGACGGGCGCGAGGAGTTGGCCGTAGACGTCGGTGCCGGCGCGGGCCGGCGGCGGGGCGAACGCCTGGCGGTCCTGCTCGGCGCGGAAGAGCGGCCCGGCCTCCAGCAGCCGGGACTGGAGCTGGGTGTGGCGGCGGATGCAGTCTTTGACGATGTCGACGAGTTCGGCCGCCTGCCGCTTGTGCGTGGGGCCGCGATCGGCCGCCGCCTCGTCCCGGGCCCTGCGGATGTTGGTGAGGATGGCGTTCTCGTGGCGGTAGCGGTCGGCGACGTGGTCGAGCGCTTCGGTGATCATGTCGGGGACTGTGTGGAGCCAGTCGACGGCGCGGACGTTGCGGCGCGTCGCGTCGAGCGTGCGGCGGAGGGCCTCGGCGTACTGGACGGTGCGGTAGCGGGCCTGCTCGGCGGCGAGTTGGGCGTCGGCGAGGCGGCCGCGGTTGACGAGGACCTCCAGCTTGACCTCGGCCGCGATCTGGGCGCTCGTCACGTCGGTGTCGAGGGCGCCGACGAGGACGTTGACCGCCTCGTCCGTGGTGCGGAGATAGACGCCGCCGCCGGGGCCCGGCACCTCCTCGATGAGCTTGAAGTCGTAGTCCCTGCGGACGTAGGAGCCGTCCGGGTCGAAGGTGCCGTAGACGGCGCGGAAGCCGCGGTCGACGCTGCCCACGTTGACGAGGTTCTCCACCACCCACCGGGCGACGCGCTCGTGCTCCTCCTGGGCGCGGCCAGGCGCCTGGGCGGCGACGCGCGCCAACAGGCGGGCGACGACCTGTTCGTGGTCGGCGCCGGTGTCGAAGTCCATCTGGAGGGTGACGAGATCGATCGCGGAGAGCGCCAGCTCGGCCATGGCGTATCCGCCGAACTCGCCTGCGAGATTCGCCTTGCGGACGTCGAGGTCGTGCAGCGGGGCGGTGCAGGCGAGCGCGCGCAGCCGGCGAGCGAGGCCCTCGTCGGCTGCGGGGCCGGGGGCCGGGTTCGGCAGGGTCGGGAAAGGGCGCTCACTCACAACGGACAGATTAGGCGCTGCCACCGACACCGATCGAAACGGCACGGTGGCGCGGCTCCGCCGGGACGACAGAACGGGCGAAGGGGACGCCGGGGGCAAATACCTGCTACCCGCGCAGAGTTGACGTTCCGCCTCCCGCGACTCGGAAGGCGTTCAGCAGCCGGCCGCGTCGACGTCGAGCCTGCCGCGCACCGCGTCCTGCACCCCGGCCTCCTCCGCCGGATCGGCGGCGAGGTTGCGGAGCCGCTCCACGACACGCGCGTCCCTCGTGGCGGCGTGCTGTGCGCCGAGCTCGCGGGTCGACTCCTCGCAGTCCCACAGGCACTCGACGGCGAACCCCTCGGGGAAGGACGGGTCCGTCGCCGCGAGGGACCGCGCCGCACGGCCGCGGAGTTCGGAAGAGGCCGTCTCGCGGTAGAGATGGCGCAGGACGGGCGCCGCGCAGGCGATCGCGAGCCGCCCCGCACCCTCGACGAGCGAACCCAGCACTCCCCCGTTGACCCCGGTGCGCCGGACCTCGGCGCGGAGCGCCGCGAGCACCGCGTCGGAGTCCTGGGACCCGCCGCGGCGGGCGAGCATCTCGGCGGCCACGGCGCGCAGCGCTTCGGGGAGCCGCCCTGCGGCGAGCCAGCGCCGCGCCTGCTCGACCGCCGCCTCGCCGCGCATCCGCGCGAAGGCGGCGAGCGCCTGCTCGGCGACTGCCGGCGGTCCGCCGAGCACCGCGTACTCGACGAGGTCGAACGCCGTCGGGTCGGAGCGTTCCGCGAGGTGCCGGAGCGCGGCACCCCGTGCGGCCTCGCGCTCGCCGACGGCCGCTGCGAGGAGCTGTGCGCGGTCGCCCGGGCGCGCGACGGCCGTCAGGCAGCGCGCCGCCGCGGCCTCCCGCTGGAGCGGCGGGTGCTGCTCCCAGCCCTGCTGCGCCCAGTCGAGGACCTCGGCGACGCTCCAGCCGGGGCGCGGCCCCGACGTGCCCACCTGCCGCTGCCAGCGCGCGAAGTCCCCCTGCTCGTGGACGGCGCGCAGCCGGTCGGCCTGCGCCGGGTGGTGCGGGTCCTCCGCCCACAGGCGCCAGGGGCGCGGCTCGAACGACTCCCGCGCGGCGGCGGCGAGTCGGGCCTCGCCCTCCGGGCCGAGCGGGAAGCGGGCGAGGACGGCGGGGCCGAGGAGGCGCAGGCCGGAGTCGGTGTCGCGGACGGCGAGCTCGTCGAGCGCCCACTGCCAGTTGGCGCCCGTCGTGGCGTACCGGCGCAGGAGGGCGAGGGCCGCCTCGTCGCCGTAGGAGGCGAGGTGGCCGAGGACGGAGAGGGCGAGCCCCGTGCGGTGCTGCACGGCCTCGCCGCCTGCTCCCTCCGGGTGCCCTGCGGGGGCGTCGTCGGAATGGAAGAGGTGGCGGGCGAGGTCGTCGACCCCCGCGTCGAGGTCGGTGTGGAGTCTGGCGTAGTAGAGGGAGCGGTTCTCCAACTGCCAGTCGGGGCGCGGGTCGTGCTCGATGCAGTGGCGCAGCGCGGCGAGTGCCTCGGCGCGGGGCGCCGCCAGCGCGTGCAGCGTCCCGTCGCCGCGGCCTCGCTGGAGGAGGCCGAGCAGGGTGCCGCTGGGCGCTATGTCTGAATCGACGGGATCGACGAACATAAGAGTCAGCATCCGGTGCGGGGTCTTCGACTGGCAACGGGATTTCTGAGCGGCATCCTTGCCGACCAGCATCGTTCTACTCCTCCCCGGGCGGCGGACACCGTCGGCGGAGTTCCCAGGAGGGTACCCGCAGAAGGCGGAAGGGCCGATACCGGAGAGCGGGCGCACCGCGAACGCGCACGCCGGCCGCACCCGCGTTCGTCCGCCGCACGGGGGCGGAACCCACGGGGGCCGGGCCGCGTCATATGCCGCGTGCACCGATGAACCGGGTGTTGCCAAATCCCTTACAGCCGGTCGTCGGCTGTGCGAGAGTCGTCACTGCCTTCACCGTATGGGAGACGATATGCCGCCCCACCTCCATGCGGACACCCCGGGCTCCGAACCGTCCGAGCCCGGTCGTCTGGACGCCCTCATCACGCAGACGCAGCAGCTGCGCGGCGAACTCGACGCCGTGCGGCGGCAGTCCGAACCCGTCGACGGACGGGGCGGTTCGGGCGTGGACGCGCGCTGGCAGCGGGCGCTCTGCGAACTCGCCGCCCAGCAGCTGGCGGACCTGGGCGGCAACCTCGACCAGCTCCGCGAGGGCCTCGCCGACGAGGCACGGGCGGCGTCCCCCACGCCCGAGGCCCTTCCGCGCGCCGCGTACTCGGAGGACACCGCGCCCCCCGGAGCCGCGCCGTACGACCAGGGCGACCACCTGGTGGGACGCGTAGGCAGCGCCGAGTGGAAGCTGCTCACCGACGAGGTGCACTGGTCCGCCGCGCTCTACCGCATCTTCGGCCGCACGGAGGCCGACGGTCCCCTCTCCCTCGACGAACTCCCCTCCTGGGTACGCCAGGACGACCAGCCCGCGCTCGCCGCCGCCTTCACCGCCTGCCTCGTCGACGGCAGGCCCGTCGACCACGAGTTCCGCATCGCACGCCCCGACGGCTCGACGCGCACCGTCCACCTCCTCGGTGAGCCCGTGCTCACCGAGGAGGGCACGACGGCCTCGATGTGGGCCGTCGTCAAGGACGTCACCAGACTCCGCCGCACCGAGCGGGCGGCCGAGGAACACCGCGAGCAGCTCCGCCAGGAGCACCAGCGCGCGCAGACCGAGCGGCGCCTCGCCGTCGAACTCCAGGAGACCGTCCTCCCGCCGTGGCGCGGCTCGGTGCGCTTCCCGCAGGACGACGAGGAGCAGGACGGCGCGCTCGACCTCGCCGCCCGCTACCTCCCCTCCGCCACCCGCGCCCTCATCGGCGGCGACTGGTACGACGCCATGGAACTCCCCGACGGCGCCACGCTGCTCACCGCGGGCGATCTCACGGGCCACGGGGTGGCGGCGACGTCCGGCATGGCGCTGCTCCTCGGCGCCGTGCGCGGGATGGCCGTCGCCAAGGTGCGCCCCGGCGCGCTCATGGGCCACCTCAACCAGTTACTCGACTCCGCCGCCCAGCCCGCGCTCGGCAGCGCCGTCTGCTGCCGCTACGAACCGGCCACGCGCACCCTCGCCTGGGCGCAGGCCGGCCACCCCGCGCCCCTGCTCTTCCGCGGCGGCACGGGGCGGGCCCTCCAGCGTCCCGAGGGCGTCCTCCTCGGCGTCGCCACGGGTGCGACGTACGAGCAGCGCGCGGAGCAACTCGCCCCGGGCGACGTCCTGATCCTCCACACCGACGGGCTCGCGCCGCGCAGCGAGAGCCTCGGCCCCGACGCCTGCGGCACGGGCGCCGAACGCCTCCTCGCGCTGGCGCCGCGGTTCGCCGAGGCGCGCACGGCGCAGGAGTGCGTACGTGTCGTCGCCGAGGAGTTCGAGGACGACGAACGCGAGGACGACGCCTGCGTGCTGGTCGCGCGAGTGAGCGCCTGAGCGCTCGCCGCGGACGTGCCCGCAGGACGCGGCAGGTGCGCCGGCTCCGGTGGTCAGACGGCCCGGAGCCGCCTCGCCCCCTTGACCCCCCTGTCCTTGCCCGGTGCCGGTTTGGGACCGCGGGGCAGCGTGGAGGCGATCTCCTCGCGGAGGTCCTCGACGGTGCCGTGGCCGCTGAAGCGCCCGGTGAGGCGGTACATCTCGCGGAGCCTGTCCCAGGTGCGGTGCGAGGAGTTCTCGTTGATGGTGAGGAGCGCCAAACGCGCGTAGTTGTCGGCCTGTTCGGGGTCGTCCGCGATGAAGCACGCGGAGGCCATGGAGAGGTAGTCGAAGATCTTCGAGCGCTGGCGCTCGTCGCGGCGCAGGTCGAGCGCGAGCCTGGCGTGCTCCTCTGCCTTCTCCGCCGCCCGCGGTTCGTGCTCGGCGAGGGTGCGGTAGGCGAGCGCCTCCATGCCGTGCAGGTCCGCCTTGTCGAACATCTGCATCCAGGTCGGTTGCGGGATGTCGTCGCGGTCGGAGGCGAAGAGCTCCTCGGCGGCGCCCAACGTACGGCGCATCGCCTGGCCCTCGCCCTTGGACGCCTGGGCCCACGCCTCGATCGTGTCGAGCATCGCCCTGGTGCGGGGAAGGGTGCGGCCGTCGGCGCCGGCCTTGGCGAGCTTCATCAGGTCGAGCGCGTCGTCGGGACGGCCGAGGTGGACCATCTGACGGGCGGCGCGCGAGAGCGCCTCGCCCGCGCGGGGGCGGTCCCCGCCCTCTCGGGCCGCGTGCGCCGCGATCACGAAGTACTTCTGCGCCGTCGGCTCGAGGCCGACGTCGTGGGACATCCAGCCGGCGAGGACGGCGAGGTTCGCCGCGACCCCCCAGAGCCGCTGCTGGAGCTGCTCGGGGTGGCGGTACGCCAACATGCCGCCCACCTCGTTGAGTTGGCCGACGACCGCCTTGCGCTGCAAGCCTCCGCCGCGCGACGCGTCCCACGCCCGGAAGACCTCCACCGAGCGCTCCAGCGCCTCGATCTCCTGGGCGCCGACGGGCGCCGCCTCGTAGCGGTCGAGCGCCGCGTGGTCCAGCTGGTGCGGGGCGTGGCCCCCGTGGTCCGCCGGCAGCGCCGGGTCGGCCAACCAGTCGTACATGGCACCGGTGAGTGCCGCTCCTGCCGTGAGTGCGGAGCCCGCACCCACCAAGCCGCGTCGGTTGAGCATGAGGTCCATTCCCGTGAATTCGGTGAGGACCTCCGCGGTGTGCTTCGGATGCCAGGGCAGGTCCTCGGCCGACTCCTGCCGGCCCGCCTTCCCGAGGCCGCCGAACCCGAGGTCCTCGATGGTCACGACACGGCCGAGACGCTCGGTGAAAAGGGAAGCCAGAACCTTCGGCACCGGTTCGCGCGGGGTCTCCCCCGTCTCGATCCAGCGCCGCACGCGCGAGGTGTCGGTCGCCAGCTGCGGATGGCCCTGGGCCGCCGCCTGCCGGTTCACGAGCCGGGCGAGTTCGCCCTTGGACCAGCCGGCGAGGCCGAAGAGGTCCGCGAGACGGGTGTTCGGTCCCTTGGTCACGTCAAGCCCCCAGGATCTCGGCTGAGTTGACAGTAGCGGCCGCCCGAAGGGGGCTGCGAGCATTCGCCAGGCTTCGCCAGGGTTCGCCAGATGGTGTGCCACCCGTGCGCGGGTGTCGTGTAGGAACGCGCCACCCCGACCCGGTCCCTCGCGAGACGGACCGGTCCGCTCCGAGTCCGCTCGGAGCCCGTCCAGTCCACCTCACACGGGTGCTTGCGGAACGCCGAGTGCGCCCGGAAGCGCCCCGGGGGAGCCCGGTTGCCGGGTTCCGCGACGGACGGAGCCGACCGTACGCCCCGCAGGCGACCGGCCGGGAGCGCACGGAGAAGGGAGACCGCCGCGCCCGCGGGGGTCCCGGAGAGGTCCGCGTACAGGTCCGAGGCGAACGGCCTCGGGCGCGGCGGGCCGTACCGCCGCCCCGGCGGCCGGTACACGTCGTACGGAAGGCGGTTCGCCGCCGTCCCGACGGCGCCGGGCACCGCGGGAGTTCGGCCCCGTACCGTGCCACGGCGGCGGCCCGATTCAGCGAGGGTGCAGGTCACAGGGACGCCGCCGAGGTGAGGGGACGGGACCACCGCGGTCGCTCGGCGCCGTGTGCACCCGCGCCGGCGCGGGTCCTCCGCCACTCCCCAGGGGGCGGAGGGCCGCCGGGCCGGGGGCGCAGTTCACGTCGGTCGATCGTCGGCGCACGAAGGGAACCTGCTCGCCCATGTACCCAGCACTGTCTCCCGTGAGCGTGCCACCCCCGCAGCGCCCCGCAGCCCCGTCGCGCGGACCCCAGCTCTACTCGGGTCCGCACTCGCACGGCAGACCGCAGGCGCCGCCGCCCGGACAGGCGCTCGCGGAGCCGCCGCGCGTACCGGGGCAGTCCCAGCCGGGTGCCGCACAGAGCCGCGGGAGGCCGCGGCGCCCGTACGCGGCGGCGCAGCCGCTCGGCGCCAGGGTGGATCTCTCAGGGCCGCAGGGCGCGCAGTTGCGCGCCGCCGTCGCGGCCGTGCGGAGGATCTGTCCGGACTTCCAGCCGGTGCAGATGCTCAGGCGCCGGGGGCGGACGGTGCTCCTCGCGGGGACGGCGGGACGTACGCCTGTGGTGGCCAAGTGCCTCCTGGAGGACAACTCCGCCTGGGCCGACCGTTTTCGGCACGAAATAGCGGTCTACCGGGCCTTCGTGCGCCACCGCCCGCCGGCCCGCACACCACGGCTGATCGCCGCCGACCCCGAGAGCTGCACCCTCGTGATCGAGCGGGCGCCCGGACGCGTACCGGCGGCGCGCCGGCACCCCTTCGACCCCCCGTCGCGGACCGACCTCCACGCGATGATCGGCACGTTCGCGCGGCTCAACAGGTGGCGGCCGCCGCAGGCGGCCTTCGAACGGCCCCTCGACTACCTCCAGCGCCTCTCCCGCTACCACGGCCTCGGCCTCCTCACCGACCGCGACTTCGGAGACCTCAAGAAGCTTTTGCACGGGGTCGCCCAGGCGGGCGGCGGCCACAGCCTCCCCCAGCAGTTCTGCCACGGCGACGCGCTCCCGACCAACACCCTCCTCTCCCCGACGGGCACCTCCCTCGTGGACTGGGAGCACGCCGGCTGGTACCTCCCGGGCTACGACCTCGCCACCCTTTGGGCGGTCCTCGGCGAGGCCCCCGAGGTGCGGCGGCAGATCAGTCAACTCGCCCAGTCCCAGGGCCCGGTGGCACGGGACTCCTTCCTGATCAACCTCATGGTGGTGCTCACGGGCGAGATCCGCGCCTACGAGAACGCCGTCCAGCGCACGATGCGGGGCCCGACGGCGGCGGAGCCGCCCGCGGCGGAGCCCGGGGCGGCGGGGATGTCGGCGGGCGAGCAGCAGCGTCTGCTCCTGCGTCGGCTCCACGACGACTGCGCCCTCGCACGGAACGCGGTGCGCGCCGCCGTCGGGACGCGCTGAGCGCGCCGGGCTCCTTCCCGCGAGGGGCAGGACGAACTCGTCGGCTTACCGGGGTAGTTCGTACGGGTGGCGTCCGCCGAGGCTCGGCGGGCGTCCGTCCGGGCGTCGGCGGTCCAGTCCTCTGGCGCCTCGCAGGCCCGCGCGCCGACACCGACGACGGGGCGTCCGCGGCGGGGCTGACGTGCGGTGTCCGGTCCGTCGCGGGGTGATTGACGGATCGTCGGGCAGCCGGTACCCCTGTGGTCTGCTCGCGCCGCGAGCCCGCGGCGCACCGTCCGAGGAGGCCGTCTTGCCGGAGCCGTTGTCGGATCGCCCGCCGTCCGAGTCCGCCGCTCTTCCCGCGCACGCGCCGGCGCGGCCGTCCGCTCCGCCCGGTGGCCGCAGGCGCCGGAGAGCGAGCGCCGCTGTCGTGTCTGTCGCGTCGGCGGCGCTGGTGGTGCCGCTGCTCTCCGCCGGGGCGCCGGCCGGCGCGGAGGAGAGCGGGCCGGGTGCGCTTCAGCAGCAGTTCGAGCGCGCCGCCGAGGAGTACGACGTCCCCGTCGGCGTACTCCTCGGCGTCTCGTACCTCCAGTCCCGGTGGGACGCGCACGCCGGAGCGCCGAGCGTCTCCGGCGGCTACGGGCCCATGCACCTCACGGACGCGCGCAAAGCCCTTGCGGCCTCCGCCGCGCCCGGCCACGGCCACGCGGAGGACCCCCGCGGCGACCCCTCACGCGGCGCACGCACCGCGGGGAGCGCCGCTCCCGCCGCTGCCGAGATCCCCGCCCGGCTGCGGACGTTGCCCCGTGCCGCGCAGCTCACCGGCCTCTCGGCAGCGGAGCTCCGTACCGCGCCCGAGGCGAACCTCCGGGGCGGCGCCGCGCTGCTCGCCCAGGCGCAGAAGCGCCTCGGCAAACCCGCCGCCGCGGACCCGGCCGCCTGGTTCGAGGCGGTGGCGTCCTACCCGTCGGGCGGCGCGAAACCGAGCGCCACCGCCTTCGCCCGCGACGTCTTCGACGTGGTGCGCGCGGGCGAGGAGCGCACCACCGACACCGGTGCGAAGGTCACGCTGCGCCCGCACCCGGGGCTCCGCGCCCCGTCCGCCGCCGAGGGGCGCGCGGGCGGCGCCGAGTGCCCGTCGCGCGCCGACTGCGAGTGGTACCCCGCCCCGTACGAGGAGTACGAGGGCGACGACGGCACCCGGGACTACGGCAACCACGACACCTCCCGCCGCCCCTCCTCGCACAAGATCGACCACATCGTCGTCCACGACACCGAGGCGACCTACGAGGGGACGCTGAAGCTCGTCAAGGACCCGCAGTACGTCTCCTGGAACTACACGCTGCGCTCCTCCGACGGGCACGTCGCGCAGCACGTCCGCAACCGCGACACCGCCTGGCACGCGGGCAACTGGTACATGAACGCCAAATCCGTCGGCATCGAGCACGAGGGTTTCCTCACCGACCCCGACGCCTGGTACACGGAGGCGATGTACCGCTCCTCGGCCCGCCTCGTCCGCTACCTCGCCCACAGGTACGACGTCCCGCTCGACCGCCAGCACATCGTCGGCCACGACAACGTCCCCGCCACCACGACCTCCGGCATCCCCGGCATGCACACCGACCCGGGCCCCTACTGGGACTGGCAGCGCTACTTCACGCTGCTCGGTGCCCCGTTCGAGCCGCAGGGGAGCCGGCACGCCGGGCTGGTGACCATCGCGCCCGAGTACGCCCGGAATCGCCCGGAGTACACGGGCTGCGAGGGCTCGGAGGCCACGAGCGAGCACGCCGGCTCGAAGAAGGCGTGCCCGGAGCACGGCTCGTCCGCCGTACGCCTCCACACCCGCCCGAGCGCGGACGCCCCGCTCGTCAACGACGCAGGACTGCGCCCCGACGGCACCCCCGCGACGAAGGACGTCAACGACACGGGCGCCCGTGCCACCACGGGCCAGCAGTTCGCGGTCGCCGGGCGGCAGGGCGAGTGGACGGCGATCTGGTACCTCGGCGCCAAGGCCTGGTTCCACAACCCCGCGAAGCACCCCACGGCGGTACCGGCCCGCGGCAGGACGGTCACGCCGAAGAAGGGCGCGGGAGAGGTGCCCGTCTACGGCGTCGCGTACCCGGAGGAGTCCGCGTATCCGGAGGGCGTCCCCGCGCAGAAGCTCTCCCCGCTGCCCTACAAGCTCTCCGCGGGGCAGAAGTACGCGACGCCGGGGCGTGAGGTGCGGGGTGAGTACCTCTGGGCGAAGGATTTCGACCCGAAGGCGGAGAAGTTCCAGGTCGTGCGCGGCGATCTCACCTACTACCAGCTCCAGTTGGGGCACCGGGTCGCGTTCGTGAAGGCCGACGACGTCGTCCTCGGCCGCTCGGCGAGGTAGCGGGCACGGGCCCGGCGGCCGGGAGTCGCCGGGCCTCCGCCCCGTATCAGCGGTCCAAGTACGGCCGGAGCAAGAGGTGTTGGACGGGCGTGCGTCCGCGGTGGTGCCTCAACGCTGCTGGAAGAGCTCGGCCGGGAGGGGCTTGAGCAGCGTGTAGAGATCGTTGGTGATCGGGCGGTCCCAACTGGCGATCGTCACCAGGACACCGTCGCTCCGGTCGAACTGCACGCAGGAGATGCGCTCCTCGGAGCAGACCACGCGGCGGACGATGAGGAGGTTGTCCCCCTGCATGACAGGGTCCTCCTCGACGCGGAGCACCTCGACGGGCTCGTCGTTCTCCAGCGCCGCCAGCAGATGGGCGACCTCGAAGGGCACGTCCCCCTCCTCGATCTCGCGGGCGGGCGAGCCCTCGGGGAGGTTGCCGATCACCATGGCGGGGCCGCGCCCGCCGAAGAGGTCGTAGCGCAGGAAGACCCCCTGGCAGCTCCCGTCGGGGGCGGGGAGCAGGCCGGCGCCGAGGTTGCCGGGCCAGTCGGTCGGGTCCATGGCCAGGACATCGAAATCCGGACCAGCTGGCGTTGCGGCACTGCGACGGCGGAGGAACGACATACGGCCATGGTACGTGGCACCGCGGAAAGCCGACCGCGGGTCCTCCCCCTCTCCAGAGCACCGGCGGTGACGTCGGGCGAGGTGCGGTGGAGGAGGAAGCGAGGCGGGAGGGAAGCACCGGAGCCGGTGGGTCCGCGGTTCGCCGAACCCGATTTCCTTTCGCTTTCCCTCGGTTGGGACTGTGACCGGGAGGGCGCGACCGAGTCGGCACAGGCCCCCGGGGCCGGCGCGAGCCGGTTCTCGCTCCCCTGCCGGTGACCGCCCCGGCGGCCCTGGGCGCCGCGCGGCACTGTTCACGGGGCGCAGGGGCGCCGCCGCGTGCCGTGTCCATGCGCGTCGAGGCGACCGAGGTCGCGGCGGTGACGGTTGCGGCGCGCTCGGAGCTGCGGACTGTGCGGGGCGGCGGAGCCGCCGTTCCGAAGTGCGCCGCGAGGCTACCCCTCTCGCCGTGTCCCGCGGCGGGGTGGCGACCCTCCGAGGGAGAAGCCGCACGGGTCCTTCGCGTGCAGTACCCCATCACTCGAAGCGGTGGCGATCCTCCGGGAGGAGAAGCCGCCCCGCTGACCATCAACTCGGGCGAAGAGCCGCGCATACGGCCGGGCAGCGCTCGCCGATCCCCTGTGCGGCCCCGAGGGCGGTTCCGTCAGGCCCACCGACCGGCTGCCGCACACGCCCGAGGTCCAGCCGGCCCGCTCGGCGCCTGAACCACCCTGAGCCGTACGCCTGTTGCCCGGCGCGGCGCGCAGCCGGCCGACCGTGCAGCCGGCCGACCGCGCACCGGCCCGGCCGATCCGGTCATTCGGCGAGGAACGCCCCCACGGTCGCCGCGAACTCGCGGGGCCGCTCCTCGTGGACGAGATGGCCGCCGCCCTCGACCGTCACCATCCTGGCGTCGGGCATCCGCTCCGCCATCAGCTCCATGTCCCGCTGGGAGAGGTGGCTCTCCGGGCCGCCGGCGACGAGGAGCGCGGGCGAGGTGATGTCGGCGAGCTGCTCCCACCAGTCCGGCTCGGGCGAGTTCCGCTCCTGCGTGAACCGGACCTTCACCTCCCAGTCGAAGAGGAGCCGGCCGGCGGGCCGCTCCGGCACCTCCAGCGGTACCGCAAGCGGACGCAGCGGGGCGGGCTCCTCCAGGACCAACCGCGCGACGCGGGACGGCTGTTCCTGTGCGAGCAGGTAGGCGAGGATCGCGCCGTAGGAGTGGCCGACGAGGGCGACGCGGTCGAGCGCGAGCGCGTCGAGGAAGGCCGCGAGGTCGTCGCGCTGCTGCTCCAGGCCGTACGCGCCCGGCCAGTCGCTCGCCCCGTGCCCTGTCAAGTCGGGGGCGTACAGGCGGTGTTCGGCGGAGAGGTGGGAGAGGAGCGGCCCGCGCCAGTCCTCTCCGTCCTCCCCGAGCGCGTGGAGGAGGACGACGGGGACGCCCTCGCCTCCGCCCCAGGTGCGGTACGCGAGTTGCACGCGTCCCGCCTGGACGGTGCGGGTCTCGGAGTTCGTCGTTGTCGGTGCGTTCGACGTGTCCGTCATGGCGCGACCGTACTCCCCGCGCGCCAAGCCGTGGAGTCAGCGGGCGGCACCGTACGCAGCGCTGCCGGTGGGGCGGCGGAGCGCCTCCGCCGCCTCGGCGGTGCGGCCCAACCGCGCGAGGCAGTGGGCGAGGTCGCTGCGGCTGGTGAGCGTCTCCGGGTGTGCGGCGCCGAGGGTCCGCTGCCGCGCCGCCGCGACCTGCTCGTACACCTCGAGGGCCTCCTGCCAGCGGCCCAACCAGCCGAGTCCGACGGCCACTTCGCGGCGGCTCGCGAGCGCGTCCGGGTGCTCGGGCCCGAGCACCCGCTCACGGACGGCGCCGACGTCGCGCGCCTCGCCGAGGGCCTCGTCCCAGCGGCCGAGCCGGCCGAGGTTGACGCCGTAGCCGTGCCGGGCGCGGAGCGTCTCGGAATCCTCCGGGCCCTGCGTGCGCCCGCGCGCTTCGGCGAGCGCGCGGAAGAGGTCGAGCGCCTCCTCGGCGCGCCCGAGCCGGCCGAGGCTGATGCCGGTCTCGTAACGCGCGTCGAGGGTGTCGGGGTGTTCGGGGCCGAGGACGCGGGCCCGTGCCGCGGTGAGCGCGCGGTAGACGCCGAGCGCCTCCTCCCAGCGTCCCAACCTGCCGAGCGTGTAACCGACTTCGTAGCGGCTGGTGAGGGTGTCCGGGTGCGTGGCGCCGAGCACCTCGGCGCGGGCCTCGGCCACCGCGGCGGCCTCGCGGTACGCCTCTTCCCTCCGGTCGAGGCGGCCGAGGGTGAAGGCGAGGTTGTGGCGGCAGCGCAGGGTGTCGGGGTGGTCCTCGCCCGCCGTCGCGCGGCGTACGGCGAGCACCTGGGCGTAGATCTGGTGCGCGGCCTCGTGGCGGCCGAGGCGGCCGAGCACGTACGCCGCCTCCTGCTGTGCGGCGAGGGTGTCCGGATGCCCGGCACCGAGCTGCGCCGTGCGTGCGGCGGCGACGAGTTCGTACTCGCGGAGGGCTTCCGGGTGGCGGCCGAGGCGGTTGAGGGCGAACGCGGCCTCGTACCGGCTGCCGAGCGTCTCGGGATGGCTCGGGCCGAGCGCCTGCTCCCGCGCGGCCGCGACGGCGCGGTGCGCCTGGAGCGCCTCGGGCCAGCGCCCTTCGCGCCCGAGGCGGACGGCGGCGCTGTGACGGCTGCGCAGCAGCACGGGCGTCGCCGGATCGTCGGCCGGCGGTGGCTGCGGTGCCGGGGCCGGCTCGAACGGGCCGGTGAGGCCCGTCCATCGACCGGTGAGGGCGGCGACGTGCGGCGGTGTCGCGGGGTGGTCGGCACCGCGGCCGGCGGGCGAACCGGCGCGGATGCCGTGCGACCAGGCGGGCGGCGCCTGGGGCGCGCCCCTGGTGCGCGCCCGCGCGAGAGGAGCGGCGAGGTGGGCGGCGTCGGAGGGGCGGTGCGCCGGGTCCTTGGCGAGGAGGGCGAGGATCGCCTCCGCCAGCGGTTCGGGGAGTTCGGGTCGCACCTCGCGGGGCGCGCGGGGGGCCGTGTCGCGGTGGCCGACCAGCACCGACCAGGCGTCCTCGTAGTCGAACGGGGGCCGGCCCGTGGCGACTTCGTAGAGCACGCACCCGAAGGAGTACAGGTCGCTGCGGCGGTCGACGGGGTGCCCCGCGATCTGCTCGGGAGACATGTAGTGCGGGGTGCCCATCGCCATGCGCGAGCCGGTCAGCTTGCCGGTCAGGCCGATCTCGTGGCCGATCCGCGCGATGCCGAAGTCGCAGATCTTCACGGTGCCGTCGGAGGTCCTGACGACGTTCGCCGGCTTCAGGTCGCGGTGCACGACGCCCTGCTCGTGCGTGTAGGCGAGCGCGTCGGCGACCTGCTCGGCGACCCGCAGCACCTCGTCGACGGGCAGCGCGGCGCCGGAGTCGGCGAGGAGTCGCCCCAGGTCGGCGCCGTCGAGCAGCTCCATGACGAGGTAGAGCAGACCATCGTGCTCCCCGAAGTCGTGGACGACCGTCACCCCGCGGTGCTGGAGCCCCGCGGCGACCCGCGCCTCGCGGCGGAACCGCTCCCTCAGCACCGGCATGAACGGGCCGCCGTCCGCCCCCTCGCCCGGCGCGGAGAGCGGCTTGAGGCACTTGACTGCGACGTGCCGCCCCAGCGACTCGTCCCGCGCCCGCCACACCTCGCCCATGCCGCCGCGGCCGATCAGATCGAGCAGCCGGTACCGGCCCTGGATCAGCGCGCTCTCCCCCATATGCAGCTGTCGCCCCCGTCGTCGGCCGAATGCCCTCCCCGCCCACAGTATGGCGCGACGCGCGTCCACTGGGTACGGCCGCCCGATCCGGGGACGGACGGCGGCCTTTCGGCGGGCGCCGCGGCCCGTTAGCGTCGAAGGAGCGCTGTCCGCGCGCGGAGGGGGACCCATGGCGGTGCGACCACGGCGGGAAGGACCGACCCCGGAAGAGGTCGGCGCGATGTACGACACGCACGGGGAGATGCTCTCCATGCTCCTCGGGGGCAGCGCCGTGCACATAGGCATGTACGTGCCGGACGAGGCCCCGGCGCCCGTCACCGATCTGGTCGCGCTCTCCGACGCCGCGCAGGACCGCCAGACCGCCTCGCTCATCGAGATCCTGTCGCTCGGCCCCCGCGACCACCTCCTCGACATCGGCTGCGGGACGGGCGGCCCCGCCGTGGAGTTGGCGCTGCGCAGCGGAGCGCGGGTCACCGGAGTCACGGTCAGCACCGAGCAGTTGGCGCGGTGCGAGGAGCGGGCGCAGGACGCGGACGTCGCAGGGCGGGTCAGGTTCGCGCACGGCAACGCCATGGACCTGGCGCTGCCCGACGGTTCCTTCGACGCGGCCTGGTCGATCGACTGCTTCCCCCATCTCACGGACCGCGCCGCGGCGCTGCGCGAGGCGGCCCGCGTGCTGCGCCCCGGCGGCCGGCTGCTCGCCACGGACTTCACCGACCGCAGCACCCCGCCGCCCGAGCTGGTGGACGCGTACCGGCGGCTGTGGAGCAGCCCGGCACCGACCGCCTTCGACGCGCTCCTCGCCGACGTCCGGGAGTCCGGTCTCGAGCTGGTGCGGGTGTGGAACCGGACGAGCAACGTCGCGCTCGCGGGCGAGCTGATGCACGCCGTCTTCCAGGACCGCAGGCAGGAGATGGCGGAGCTCTACGGCGCCGAGGCCGTCGAGGACACGGCGGAACTGATCGCACCGTTCCGCGCGTACTGCCGGGACCACCTCGACTACTACCAGCTCCTCCTGCGCCGTCCGGCCTGACGCCGCACCGTGCGGCCCGCTGCGGTCGCGGGCGGGCGTGCGCCGAACTACCGTCATCGGACATACCGGGCACAACGGGGCGTCCGCCCGGCGGACGTCCCGCCGTCCCGGGTCCGCAGGTAGCCCCGTAGCGCCGTGCCGGTTCCGCGCTCTGCGGTGCGGGCGCCGCACGCGAGGAGGTCCGGATGACGCCTCGTCACGCCGCTCCGCGCGGCGGAGGCCGCCCGCAGCAGCAGTCCGCACCCGAAGGGAACGTTCCGCACCGGTGGTGGGCGCTGGCCGTGATCGGACTGGCGCAGCTGATGGTCGTCCTCGACGCGACGATCGTGAACATCGCGCTGCCCTCGGCGCAGCGCTCGCTCGGCTTCGGCAACGACGGGCGGCAGTGGGTGATCACCGCCTACTCGCTCGCCTTCGGGAGCCTGCTGCTGCTCGGCGGACGCCTCGCCGACCTCTTCGGACGGCGGCGTACGTTCATCGTCGGCCTCATCGGCTTCGCGTGCGCCTCCGCCATCGGCGGTACCGCGCACAGCTTCACGATGCTCATCGGCGCGCGCGCCCTCCAGGGGATGTTCGGCGCCGTCCTCGCGCCCTCGGCCCTCTCGCTGCTGACCACGACCTTCACGGAGCCCGTCCAACGCGCCAGGGCCTTCGGGGTCTTCGGCGCCATCGCGGGCTCGGGGGGCGCCATCGGGCTGCTCCTCGGCGGCCTCCTCACCGAGCACCTGAGCTGGCGCTGGACGCTGTACGTCAACGACGTCATCGCCGTGCTCGCCGTCGTCGGCGCGCTGGCCTTCCTCCGCAGCCGCGCGCCCGCCGAGCGGCCCCGTCTCGACCTGCCGGGGGCGGCGCTCGTCGGCGTCGGGCTCTTCTGCGTCGTCTACGGGTTCTCCAACGCCGAGACGCACGGCTGGAGCAACTGGACGTGCTGGGCCTTCCTCATCGCGGCCGGCGTGCTGCTCTGCGCCTTCGGCCTCTGGGAGCGGGGCGCGCCCCATCCGCTCCTCCCGCCGCGCGTCGTCGCCGACCGCAACCGCACCGGCTCCTTCCTCAGCGTCTTCATCGCCGGGGCCGGCATGTTCGGCGTCTTCCTCTTCCTCACCTATTACCTGCAGACGGTCATGGAGTACAGCCCGGTCCGCACCGGGCTCGCCTTCCTGCCGATGGTCGGCACGCTGATGGCGACCGCACAGCTCTCCACCAACGTCCTCGTCCCCTACGTCGGACCGAAGGCCACGGTGCCGACCGGCATGGGTCTCGCCACCGGCGGCATGGTCCTGCTGACGATGCTCGACGCGCACAGCAGCTACGTGCCGCACGTCCTGGCGCCCCTGCTCGTCCTAGGGTTCGGGATCGGCCTGGTGATGCCGCCGGCGATGAGCCTCGCGACGCTCGGCGTCGCCGCCCGCGACCAGGGCGTGGCCTCGGCGACCGTCAACACCATGCAGCAGGTCGGCGGGTCGATCGGCACCGCGTTCTTCAACACGATGGCGACCACCTCGGCCTCCCGCTTCGCCAAGGCGCACGCGGGCGAGC
This sequence comes from Streptomyces xiaopingdaonensis, assembly GCF_000262345.1. Taxonomy (GTDB): domain Bacteria; phylum Actinomycetota; class Actinomycetes; order Streptomycetales; family Streptomycetaceae; genus Streptomyces; species Streptomyces xiaopingdaonensis. The sequence continues at coordinate 37,198 of NZ_AJTQ01000263.1, forward strand.
CGAACCTCGCGGTCCGCGCCAATCTGCACAGCTACCAGACCGCCTACACCACGGCCGCCTGCTTCTTCGTCGCCGGGTTCCTCGTCTCCGTCGTGCTGTACCGCAGGGGCCGCCCGTACGAGCAGACGCCGACGCTCGGACCGGAGGCGGAGGCGGACGGGCAGCGGGCGGAGAGCTGAACCGGCTCGCGCGGGGCCCGACGCGGGCGCGGGCGGCTGCCGTTGCGGTGTGAGCGGGTTCCTACGGCTCCGGGCGCGGCAGCCGCGGGTCGCTGCGGGCGGCCTCGGCCTCCCCGGCCGTCATACGGTCCGCGGGCGGGCGGGGTCGCGTCGTCTCCTGGTTCCTACCGCTCCCAGCGGGCTCCGCCTCTTCGAGCGTCCGCTGCCTCCTTCCGAACCGGACGGCACCGAGGCGGCGTTCGGGGACACGGCGGCCTCGACCGTCGCAGACCTGCGAGCGGCGGACGCCGAGGACGCTGGGCGCTTCCGCAGGTTCCGTCCGCAGGGCGGTTCCTCGAGTCGCCGGTGTCCGACGCGCTGGACGCCGTCGCCCACCCTGCCGCGGCCGGCCACCGCTCCCCCGCGGGCCGACGGAAGGCACCCGTTCGACGGGAGAGGCGCACGGCCGTGACCGCGCGTCGGAGCGCCCACGCGCGCATCGCCGCGACGGTCGCGCTCGTGTCGACAGGACTGCCGGCCGGAGCATTCTTCTACGGCTCGGCCGTGGAGGCACCGACCTTCGACGACGTCCCCTCGACGTCCACCTGGCCTACCGGGTCCGACCGGGGGAAAGGGACGGCGCCTCCGTGCCGCTGCCGGGTTCGCGACGGCCGCCGTCGGGCGCCTCCCTCCTCACCACGCGGTTCGGAAACGTCCCGACCAACGACGAGACCAGGGGCGGGCCGCCGGCGACGTTCCCGCCAACTACCGGGAGCGACCCGACACTTGGGGCGTGTCCCACGACATTCGCCTCGCCGCGGCAGCCGGGCCCTCGTCCCGGCCGTCCTGGCAGCCGACCGGACCGAGGCGGGGCGGAGTCGCAACCCTCCTGCGGCCAGGGCCCGTCGGCGCACGGTCCGGGCCGCGACGCACCCTCGCGGACGCGCGAGGGGCGGGGCCAGCACCGTCGGTGCCGAGCCCCGCCCCGGTTCAGCGCACCGCGGCGACGAGGGCGTCCCGAGCCCCGCACCAGAGTTGGCGTGCCTCGGAGAACCCGGCGTCGCGGAGGGCGTCGAGGTGCCAGCCCGTCGCGGTGGGGCGGTCGGCGTGGGCGCGTCCCGTGGAGGGGGCGCGCGGGTCGTCGAAGAGGGCGAAGCGGCGGTGCGCGGCGTCGGCGAGGGCAGGGTCTTCCGCGACGGCGCTCCACCAGGCCGCCCAGTCCTGCGCGCCGGCGGACCGCGCGCGCTCCTTGCGCTGCTCGTCGAAGGCGTCGAGCGCGGCGTTGAGCCGGGGCGCGGACTCGTCCCGCATGTGGTCGGCGTTGAGGAAGACCCCGCCGTCCCGCAGCAGCCCGGGCAACTGGGCGTAGAGCACGCGCAGTTGGTCGGCGTCGAGCCAGTGGAGCGCGGTGGCGGTGACCACGGCGTCGTAACCGCGGTGCGGAAGGGCGTCCGTCCACCGCGGTTCCGTGAGGTCGGCGGTGACGAAGCGGACGCGCCGGTCGTCCGCGAAGTGGCCCTCGGCGATGGTGAGGAGCGCCGGGTCCAGGTCGACGCCGGTGGCGGTCGCTCCGGGAAGGCGGCGCAGCAGCCGGTCGGTGATCGTCCCGGTGCCGCAGGCGAGGTCGAGGACGACCGGTTCGCGCCCGGCGGTCGCCTCGACGGCGTCGAGCATGACCCGGAACCGCTCCTCGCGGTCGGGCATGTACCACTCCTGCTGCCGGTCCCAACTGCCCTGCCAGGCGGTCCAGTCGGCCTCGGCGGCTGTGTCGGTCATCTCTCTCCTCAGGTGTCGGTTGCTGTCAGGACCTGCTGCGTCGCGGGGTCGGCGCCGAGCAACTGCCGGGTCGCCCCGGTGCGCGGCGAGGCGAGCACCTCGCCCGCCTCGCCGTGCTCGGCGACGCGTCCCGCCTCCAGCACGACGACGCGGTCGGCCACGGCGCCCAGCAGCGGGATGTCGTGCCCGATCCACACGACGGCGGTCCCGCGCTCCTCGCGGGCGCGGGCCAGTTCACCCGTGACCAGGCCGGTCGCGTGCTCGTCGAGCGCACTGGTGATCTCGTCGCAGAGCAGGACGTCCGGTTCCGCGAGCAGGGCGCGCGCCAGCGCAGCGCGCTGCAACTGGCCGCCGGAGAGGGAGGCCGGCGGTCGGGCCGCCGTCTCCTCGGCGACGTCCAGGCGAGCGAGGAGCGCCGCGGCCTCCTCGGTCGCGCGGTCGCGGTCGAGGCCGCGCAACCGGACGGCGGTGCGGGCCACTTGGTCGAGCACGGTGCGGCGCTCGTCGAAGGAGCCGCGCACCTCCTGCCAGACGTACTGCACGCGGCGCCGCTGCTCCGTCGAGCGGTCGCGCAGCAGCGGCAGCGGGCGGCCGTCGAGCAGGAGCCGGCCGTCCCGGCGCTCGTGGAGCCCGGCCACGCACCGCGCCAGCGTGGTCTTTCCGCTGCCGGAGCGCCCCGCCACACCGAGGCACTCGGCCGGGTCCAGCCGCAACGCCACGTCGTGCAGGACGGCGTCGCGCCGGCCCGGGCGCAGCCACGCCGTCAGGCCCTGCGTCTCCAGTACCGCGGGACGGGCCTCCGGTGGCCGTGCGTCGACCGGCCGGGGCTGCGGAAGGGTCGGGCCGACGGCGAACGAGCGGCGGTCCGGCAGGACTTCGCCGGGAAGGCCCTGCGCCGTGACGCGGCCCTCCTCCAGCCTGACCACGTGCTGCGCGAGTCGCCTGACGAGGGCGTGGTCGTGGCTGAGCAGCAGCACGGCGATGCCGTCGTCGGCGAGCGCGGTGAGCTCCGAGGCGACGGCGAGGCGGGTGGCCGGGTCGAGCCCGGTGCCCGGCTCGTCGAGGACGACGGCGCGCGGTCGGCAGGCCAACACCTGTGCGAGCGCGAGTCGTTGACGCTGACCGCCGGAGAACTGGTGCGGGAAGCGGCGCAATGTGCCGCGGTCGTCGGGCAGTTGGGCGCGGCGCAGGGCGCGGGCCGCCGTCGCGCGGGCCTGGCGCCGTGCGGCGGAGCGGTCGGCGCCGTCCTCCGGGGCGTGCAGCCGGGCGAGTTCGGTGAGCACAGCGCCGACCCTGCGGGCGGGGTTGAGGGTGGCGGCGGGGTGCTGCGGCATGTAGGCGACGGTCCCGCCCAGCACGTGCGCGTCGCCTCCGCCGGCGACGACCTCGTGCCCCGCGACGAGGACGGAGCCGGCGAGCCGTACACCGGGCTCGGACTCGCCGAGGAGGGCGAGCGCCGTGGTCGTCTTGCCGCTGCCGGACGGGCCGACGAGCGCGGTCACCGCGCCGGCCGCAACATCGAGGTCCACCCCGTCCACGAGCACGGCGTCCCCGGCACGTGCCGTCAACTCCCGCGCGCGTACCACCACTTCCCCGCTCATCACGCCCCCTTCCGCACGGAATCGGCCGGCGGCCCGGCGGCGTCCCGTCCGGACAGACCCGTACGGCGCAGCCAGGCGTCGGCCGAGAGGTTCAGACCGACGGTGAACATCACGAGCATCGCCGCGGGCGCGCACACGGCCAGCGGCTGCACCAGCAGCCCCTCCCGGCTGCCGGCGACGGTGACGGCCCAGTCGGGCGCGGTCGGCTCCATGCCGAGGCCGAGGAAGTTCGCCGCGGCGACGGTGAAGACGGCCGTGGTGACGCGGTTCCCGGCGTCCGCCGCCGCGGCGGGGAGCACCGCCCGCCCGACGTAACCGCCCGTGATCCGGAGACGGGACTCCCCCTGCAACCGCATCGCCTCCGCCACCGGGCTGTCTGCCGCGCTGAGCGCCGCCGCCCGCACGAGACGGGCCACGGCAGGCACGTTGACGACGGAGACGGCAAGCGCCACGGCCAGCGGACTGCCGCGCCACCACACCGCGACCACGCTGATCACCAGCAGCGACGGCAGCGGCAGCAGCACCTCGACGGGGCGCAGCAGCACCTCTTCGAGCCACCGGTGCCGCGTCGTCGCCGCGACGAGCCCCAGCAGGCCGCCGAGCACGTACGCGAGCAGCACGGCGCCGGTCGCGACGCCTAGGGCGCTGCGTCCGCCGCGGAGCAGCAGCCCCAGGACGTCGCGTCCCATGCCGTCCGTGCCCAGCGGATGCCCGTCGCCGAGGACGTAGGGCGCGCCCTCAGGACCGGTGAGCGCCGGTGCGAGGAGCGGCCCGAACACGGCGATGAGGACCGGGACCCCGAGCAGCAGGAGACCGCCGGCGGCGGGGAAGGTGCGGCGCGGACGCCTGGCGGCTGCGGTCGTCGCGGCGCTCACCGTGCCGCCTCCGAGCGCGGGGCGAGGCGGTGGCAGAGCAGGTCGGCGGCGAGGTTGAGGGCGAGCGCGACGGCGGCGAGCAGCAGGATGACCGACTGGATGACGGGCACGTCGCGTCCCCGCACCGCGTCGATCATCACGGTCGCCGTGCCGGGGACGGCGAAGACGGCCTCCACGATCAGGACGCCGCCGAGCAAGTGGTCGCCGGTCCGGGCGAGTTCCTGGACGCCGGGCAGCGCGGCGTTGGGCAGCGCGTGCCTGAGGACGACGGTCCTGCGCGGCACGCCGAGCCTGCGCGCCTGGACGACGTATCCGGCGTGCAGCGCGGCCACGGTCCCGGCGCGCACCTGACGCGCCAGCAGGCACACGGTGCGCGCCAGCAGCACGGTGACGGGCAGCACGAGCAGGGCGGGCCGGAGCAGGAGATCGGTGCCGTCGGTGCCGACCCAGGTGGCGGGGAGCCAGCCCAGCTGGAGCCCGAAGAGGGCGACGAGCGCCAGGGCGAGGACGAAGTCGGGGATGCCGTTGAGGACGAGGACCACGGCGGAGACCGCGCGGTCGAGGCGCGTGCCCTCGCGCAGACCCGCGGCGAGCCCCAAAACGAGGGAGAGCGGCAGGACGAGGACGAGGGTGGCGCCCGCGAGGACCGCCGTGGCTCCCAGCGATCCCGTGATGACCCCGGTGACGGGATCGCCGCTCATCAGGGAGGTGCCGAGGTCGCCCGTGAGGAGTCCGCCCGCCCAGTCGGCGAAGCGCTCGAGCAGCGGCCGGTCGAGGCCGAGTTGGGCGCGCAGCTCGGTGATCTGGCCCAGCCCCGCCTGCTCGTTGAAGCGGACGGCGGCGGCGTCGCCGGGGAGCAGCGAGGTCAGCGCGAAGACCAGCACGGCGAGCACGCCGAGTTGGACCGCCGCGAGTCCCAGGCGGCGCAGCAGGTAGCGGATCATGTGGGGCGGGCCGCTCAGTCGAGCCAGACGGTGTCGAAGCGCGCCCAGTCCCGTGTGTTCGGCGGTGCCTTGCGTACGCCGTGGAGGCGGGAGGAGACGGCGTTCATCCAGTCGGGGTGGCCCCAGAGGAGTTGGCCGCCCTCGTCGCGCAGGGTGCGTTGGAGTTTCTGGTAGCGCCGGGAGCGGCGGGCCTCGTCGCGGGTGGCGCGCGCTTCGGCGAAGTCCGCGTCGAAGTCGGGGTGGCGCCAACGGGTGACGTTCTGGGGTGCTTTGGAGAGGAGTCGCTCGGAGAGGTAGGTGGGTATCGGCATCGCGCCGCTGCGGTGGCTGGTGATGGCGCCGGTGTCGATGATGTCGGTGAAGTAGCTCTCCGGCGGGCCCGTCTCGACCTCGATCCGCAGACCCGCCTCCGCGGCCTGGCGGGCGAAGAGTTGGGCGGCGTCGACGAAGGAGTCGGCGGCCGTGGAGGTGTAGAAGACCAGCTTCTTGCCGTGGATGCCGGAGCGGCGGGCGAGCCGGCGCGCCTCGGCGACGTCGCGTTCGCGCTGCGGCACGTCCTCCGGGTAGTAGGCGAAGCCCTTGCCGTACATGTCGTTGCCGACGGCTCCGCGCCCGCCGAGCACCACCTCCACCAGCCGTTCGCGGTCGGCGGCCAGCTTCAGGGCCATCGCCGCGTCCGGGTCGTCGAAGGGCGGCCGGTCGGTCTTGAGGAGGATGCCCTCGACGCCGCTGCGCGGTGTCGAGACGATCCGCACGTCCGGGTGCGACTCGACGGTGCGCGCGAAGGTGGCGCTCACCTCGTGCGCGTACTCGGCTTCGCCCGCGCGGACAGCGTTGGCGCGGGCCTCCGGTTCGGCGGAGAGGATGCGGAGTTCGTCTGCGTGCGCGGCGCCGTCCCAGTAGTCGTCGAAGCGGCGGCCGACGAAGGAGCGTCCCGGTGTGAAGGAGACGAAGCGGAACGGGCCGGTCCCCACCGGTTTCGCCGGGTCGCGGTAGCGCCGGCTGACGACGTAGGTGCCGGTGAACGCGAGCAGCGAGGGGAGGTCGGCCTCCGGCCGGGTGAGCCGGAGTTCGACGGTGCGGCTGCCCGCGGCGCGCGAGCGTTTCAGGTCGATCAGCGAGAGCGAGTTCTTCGCCAGCCGCTCGGAGCTGTCCGGGTCGAGGATGCGGGAGAGGGTGAAGAGCACGTCCTCGGCTTCGAGGGGCCGGCCGTCGTGGAACTGCGCCTTCCGCAGGGTGAAGCGCCAGACGGTGAGGTCCTCGTCGGCCTCCCAGCGCTCCGCGAGGCGCGGCACGGGACGGAGCTTCGCGTCGAAGTCGACGAGCTTGTCGAAGACCGCCTTGAACCGCGCCATGTCGACGAACTGCCGTCCGACGTGCGGGTCCAGGGTCTCCTTGGCACCGAACCCGGGGAAGACGGCGCGTATCGTCCCGCCCTTGCTGGGCTTCGACGACGAGTCCGCGGAAGCACCGCAAGCGGTGAGCAGCGCCGCTCCTCCGGCGAGCGACAGCACCGACCGGCGGCTCCGTACGAAAGAGGCTGTCGCCACTGTGCCACCCTCCTTTGATGCAATCAATGTGCAATTAGATCATTGATGCATCTGGTCTGGCCAGGCAGGGAGCGGCCGCGCAGCCGGCCGACGTGGCGAGGCGCGGAACCGCCTCCGGAGCGGCGAGGGTTCGGGGGCGGTTCCGCCAACGCGGCGGCGGATCGGGCCCGTTGGAACGCTGCTCCTCCGCGGCGGCCTGCGGCACCACGCCCAGGGCCGACCGGGAGCCGGGGCCGCAAGTCCCGGTCGCCGAGGAACTGTTGGTCGCGCCGGCAGCGCAGCCGTGCCCACCGCACCCCGGCCCCGGGCACGTCGCCGCCGAACAATTGCGGCACGTATCACTGGAGGGGCTGTGCGTGCGGACCTGCCGCGACGTCGCCGAGCGCCGGCTGCCCCATGGGCCATCGGCCAGGTGAGGCGCTCGGGGTGCGCACTCGCGCGCTGTGGCTCGGCGTCCCGGCCCGGGGACGGCGGGGGAGGCAGGCGCCGCCTCACCGGGCGGGGAGGGCGCGGGTGCACAGCCGTACTGGCGCACACGGCCCGGCCCGCAGCCGCCCGGACGCGGGGCCCGCTCGCCGGTGGCCCGTGAGAGGCGCGGGAGGCGGCGGTCGCCTGCCGCACGCATGCCCCCGAAGAGGAGCCGGATACCGCTCCGGTACCTACCCTGAAGGGCAGTTCCGTCTGAGGCACACTGCTCCATCGCAGGGCTGCCCCGCCTGCTCCGGCCTCTCCCGGGCAGGAGAGGCCCGGAGCGGGGGCCGTCGAGGCACCCGAACCCGTCATACCGTCCAGCACCGTCCCGACCAGCGGCGGCTGTTCCCAGCCACTCGGAGGTTCCCATGAAGATGCTGATCAACGTCCCCGAGAAGGTCGTCCCCGACGCGCTCCGCGGAATGGCCGTGGCGCACCCCGAGTTGTCGGTCGACGTGGAGAACCGCGTGGTGGTACGGCGGGACGCGCCCGTCGCGGGGAAGGTGGGGCTCGTCTCGGGCGGCGGCACGGGG